>JAFKJW010000172.1 GCA_017305925.1 Hyphomicrobiales bacterium
CTCCGCCCGGCGACCGCAGCCTGCGCCGGAGGCCAGTCTGGATCCGGCCGGGATGCCGTCCCGGCCACGCGCCCCTCTCCCGCCGCCATCCACCCTCGCGAAGGCGGCCCCGGACGGGAAAAGCGCCGGGATTGTGGAGCCGCCGGCGGAGAGGGGGATAAAGCTCGATGCAGACTCTTGCGAGAATTCTCACAAAGTATTGATTCATATATGCTTTATTTTAGTGCGCCCTTCGAGGCTCGCTTCGCTCGCACCTCAGGGTGAGGACCGTCGGCGTCCGCGAGCCTCGTCCTGAGCTGCTCGCGGAGCGAGCCTCGAAGGACGCACTTCCTCCTGACGAGCCTCTTTCACCCGCACCGGATTGCGATATGAAGGAGGGACACAAGGAGCGACATCCATGCCCAAGACTTTCGTCATCGCCCAGGGCGGCGGTCCGACCCCGGTGATCAACCAGACCATGGCAGGTGCTGCGCTGGAGGCACGCAAGCGCTATCCGAAGGCCAAGGTGCTGGGTGCGCTGCACGGCGTGCGCGGCATCCGCGACGGCAGATTCGCGGAGCTTCACAAGGTGTCCGAGGAAGACCTCAAGGCGATCGCCGCGACGCCGAGCGCGGCGCTCGGCTCGACGCGCGACAAGCCCGACGCGGCCTACACGAAGCTCGTGCTGGAAGGGCTGGAGAAGGTGAAGGCCGACGTCTTCGTCAATATCGGCGGCAACGACACCTCCGACACGCAGCGCATCCTCACGGATGCCGCCGGCGACAGGATGGTGTTCATGCACGCGCCGAAGACCATCGACAACGACCTGATGGAGAACGACCACACGCCGGGCTTCATCTCGGCCGGCGAGTTCGTCGCGGCGGCCTTCAAGAGCGTCGACTTCGATTTCCGCTCGCTGCCCGGCATCTATGTCGGCATCGTCATGGGCCGCCACGCCGGCTTCCTGACGGCCGCCTCCGCTGCCTGGCGCGACGAGAAGGACGACGGCCCGCATCTGATCTACGTGCCCGAACGGGCCTTCTCCACCGCGCAGTTCATCGACGACGTGAAGCGCGTCATGGACAAGCACAAGCGCTGCATCGTGGCGGTGTCGGAAGGCGTCACGACGGCGGACGGCACGTCGCTGGTCGAGGCGATCGTCGGATCGGACAAGGTCGAGCGCGACGCGCATGGCAACGTCAAGCTGTCCGGCTCCGACCTCAACCGCGCCTTCGAGCAGGCGCTGGCGGAGGGCCTGCCCGGCAAACGCGCCCGCGTCGACGCGCTCGGCTACCTGCCGCGCAGCTTCATCGGCACGGGCAACAGGACCGACGCCAGGGAAGCCTTCAAGGCCGGCGCGATGGCGGTCGCGACCGCCGAGCAGGGCGGCGCCTCGATCGCGCTGCAATACGAAGGCGGGAAGACAGTGTTCCGGCGCGTGCCGCTCGCCAGCGTGGCGGCCAAGACGCGGCATATGCCGGACAATTTCCTGAACAAGGACGGCACCGGCCTCGCCAAGGCGGGCACGGCCTATTTCGAGCGGCTGATCCCGCGGAAATACAGGACCGGGCGGCCGTTCGTGTAGGGCGACAGGCACACGTCGTCTCTTGTACCCCCCTCTGTCCTGCCGGACATCTCCCCCTCAAGGGGGGAGATCGGCAGTTTTGCTCTCACCGCTTTTCTTCTTGACGTTGAAGATTGGTGAAACCCGAAACGACGGCCGATCTCCCCCTTGAGGGGGAGATGTCCGGCAGGACAGAGGAGGGTGCGAAAGGGCGCTATCCCTGTATCCGGCCTGCATGAATTTGCTTCCCGTCCCCGGACCGGAAGCCCGGGCGCGGAGAAATATTCCGAGTCTGGGCCGGTTCCTGGTTGAAAATTGCGGATGCCGCTGCAAATTTGGTCGGGCGGCAACCGGACAAACAGGGTCCTTTCGCGCAAAGTCCTGGCGTTTCAACGTGGAGGCCAAGACATGAGCATCACACGCCGATCCGTCCTGATCAGTTCCATCCTCGCCGCGACAGCGCAGTTCGGCGGCCTGGGCCTGGCGTTCGCCGACACGACGCTGATCAGTGTTTCCTACGATCCGACCCGCGAGCTCTACAAGGCGTTCAACGAGGCCTTCATCAAGCACTGGAAGGACACGACCGGCGAGACCGTGACGATCCAGCAGTCGCACGGCGGCTCCGGCGCGCAGGCGCGCGCGGTGATCGACGGGCTGGACGCCGACGTGGTGACGCTGGCGCTGGAAAGCGACATCAACGCCATCGCCGAGAGGACGGGCAAGATCAAGCCGGACTGGCGCAGCCGGCTGCCCAACAATTCGGCGCCCTACACCTCGACCATCGTCTTTCTCGTGCGCAAGGGCAATCCCAAGGAAATCAAGGACTGGGGCGATCTGGTGAAGGAGGGCGTCGAGGTGATCACGCCGAACCCGAAGACCTCGGGCGGGGCGCGCTGGAACTATCTGGCGGCGTGGAACTGGGCGAACACGCAATTCGGCGGCGACGAGGGCAAGATCAAGGAATTCATCGGCCAGCTCTACGCCCATGTCCCGGTGCTCGATACCGGCGCGCGCGGCTCGACGCTGACCTTCGCGCAGAAGGACCTGGGAGACGTGCTGCTCGCCTGGGAGAACGAGGCCTATCTGGTTCTGGACGAGTTCGGCGCGGACAATTTCGACATCGTGGCGCCGCCGACCTCCATCCTGGCCGAGCCGCCGGTCGCCGTGGTGGACGGCAATGTCGACGCCAAGGGCACGCGCAAGGTCGCGGAGGCCTATCTGGAATACCTCTATTCGGCGGAGGGCCAGACGCTGATCGCCAAGAACCACTACCGGCCGGCGAAACCGGAGCTGGTGCCGGCGCAGGACCTGCCGAAGCTGCCGGACATCAAGCTCGTCACCATCGACGACCCGATCTTCGGCGGCTGGAAGAAGGCGCAGCCCTACCATTTCGGCGACGGCGGCATCTTCGACCAGGTCTACCAGGCACAATGACAGAGCGCGCATGACGGCATCCTCCCCTGCCCTGCGGCGGTGGCGTTTCAGGAAGCCGAGCGTCATTCCGGGTTTCGGACTGACGCTCGGCTTTTCGCGCGCGCTCCAGCTCTCCTTCGGCGCCTCGCTGGCCGCGGCGGCGGTCAATGTCGTGTTCGGCACGATCGTCGCCTGGGTGCTGGTGCGCTACCGCTTTCCCGGCCGCCGCATCGTCGACGCGATGGTCGACCTGCCCTTCGCCCTGCCGACCGCCGTGGCGGGCATCGCGCTCACCACGCTCTACGCGCCGAAGGGCTGGATCGGCGGCCTGCTCGCGCCGCTCGGGATCAAGGTCGCCTACACGCCGCTCGGCATCGTCATCGCGCTCGTCTTCATCGGCCTGCCCTTCGTGGTGCGCACGGTCGGGCCGGTGATGGAGGAGATCGACATGGAGGTGGAAGAGGCCGCCGCGACGCTCGGCGCCTCGCGGCTCCAGACGCTCCGGCACGTCGTCTTCCCGATGCTCGCGCCGGCCATCCTGACCGGCTTCGCGCTCGCCTTCGCGCGGGCGGTCGGCGAATACGGCTCGGTCATCTTCATCGCCGGCAACCTGCCGATGAAGACGGAGATCGCGCCGCTTCTGATCGTCATCAAGCTGGAGGAATACAATTACGAGGGCGCGACCGCGATCGCGGCGATGATGCTCGTCCTTTCCTTCGCCATGCTGCTGGTCATCAACCTCCTGCAATCCTGGAGCCGGCGGCGCTATGGCTGACATCCGCGGCTACTATCAGCCCCCGCATGACGAGATCGAATCGCCGGTCACGGAAAGCCGGCCGGCGCGCCATGCGCTGATGGCCGTGGCGTTCCTTTTCCTCGCGCTGGTGCTCGTGCTGCCGCTCGTCGTCGTCTTCCATGCGGCCTTCGCGAAGGGCCTCGACACGTTCCGGAGCGCGCTCGTCGAACCCGATGCGCTGGCGGCGATCCGGCTGACGCTGCTCGTCGCGGCCATCGCCGTGCCGCTCAACCTCGTCTTCGGTGTCGTCGCGGCCTGGGCGATCGCGAAATTCGAGTTCAAGGGCAAGGCCTTCCTGATCACGCTGATCGACCTGCCCTTCTCGGTCTCGCCGGTGATATCCGGGCTCGTCTACGTGCTGCTGTTCGGCGCCGGCAGCGTGCTCGGCCCCTGGCTGAAGGCGCACGGCATCGTCATCCTCTTCGCGGTGCCGGGCATCGTGCTGGCGACGGTCTTCGTCACCTTCCCCTTCGTCGCCCGCGAGCTCATCCCGCTGATGGAGGAGCAGGGCACGACGGACGAGGAAGCCGCGCTGTCGCTCGGCGCCAGCGGCTGGCAGACTTTCCGCTACGTCACGCTGCCCAACATCAAATGGGGGCTGCTCTACGGCGTGCTGCTCTGCAACGCGCGCGCCATGGGCGAGTTCGGCGCGGTGTCGGTGGTGTCGGGCCACATACGCGGGCTCACCAACACCATGCCGCTGCATGTCGAAATCCTCTACAACGAATACAATGCGGCCGGCGCCTTCGCGGTGGCGTCGCTCTTGGCGGGGCTTGCCATCGTCACGCTCGTTCTCAAATCCATCCTCGAATACCGGTTCGGCGACGAGATCGCCGCCGGCAGCCGGCACTGAGGAGCGTTCATGCAGGTTTCCGTCCGCAGCGTCTGCAAGGAGTTCGACCGGTTCCCGGCGCTCGACGACGTTTCGCTCGACATCCGCTCGGGCGAGCTGATCGCGCTGCTCGGTCCGTCCGGATCGGGCAAGACGACGCTGCTCAGGCTCATCGCCGGGCTCGAGGTGCCGACCAGCGGAAAGATCTTCTTCGGCGACGAGGACGCCTCGCACAAGACCGTGCAGGAGCGCAATGTCGGCTTCGTGTTCCAGCATTACGCGCTGTTCCGGCACATGACGGTCGCGCAGAATGTCGGCTTCGGCCTCAAGGTGCGCAAGGGCGCCGACAGGCCGCCCAAGGCGGAGATCCGCCGCCGCGCGCTGGAGCTGCTCGATCTCGTGCAGCTTTCGGGACTGGAGAACCGCTATCCGAACCAGCTTTCCGGCGGCCAGCGGCAGCGCGTGGCGCTGGCGCGCGCCATGGCGATCGAACCGAAGGTGCTGCTGCTCGACGAGCCCTTCGGGGCGCTGGACGCACAGGTGCGCCGGGAACTGCGCCGCTGGCTGCGCGACATCCACGACGCGACGGGCCACACGACGGTGTTCGTCACGCACGACCAGGAGGAGGCGCTGGAGCTCGCCGACCGCGTGGTTGTGATGAGCAAGGGCCGTATCGAGCAGGTGGGCAGCGCCGACGAGGTCTACGACAGGCCGAACTCCCCCTTCGTCTACGGCTTCATCGGCGATTCGAGCGCGATCGCGGTCAGGGTCGAGCACGGCGAGGTCTGGGTGGCCGACCGCAGCGTGGGACTGACGGCGCGCGGCGTTCCGGACGGGCCGGCGCTGCTCTACATGCGCCCGCACAATGTGGAGCTGCTCGACGGATGCGGCGGCTGCATCGCGGGAACCGTGGCCGGCGCCCGGCGCGTCGCGGGCAGCAAGCGCATCGAGCTGGACATCGGCGCGGGGCAGCAGCGGGTGGAGATCGAGGTGCCGGCCGACCATCCTGCCGCCTCGCGCTCCCGCATCGCCTTCCGGCCGCGCAACTGGGCGCTGTTCCCGACCGCGTGAGGCCCTTTGCCGGGGAATTGCTTGAAGGCGGGGCGCTCTACGTCGCCCCCCTCTGTCCTGCCGGACATCTCCCCCCGTGTGGGGGAGATGTCCGGCAGGACAGAGGGGGGCGCGAAGGAGCTCGGCCTTCTCAGGCGATTGCCCTCGGGCGGCTGGCGGCATATTGACGGGCTATCGGGCGAACGCGGCCGAACGGTGAAGGAGAAACCCATGAAACTGGCAATCGCGGGAGACAGCGCCGGGGAAGGCCTGGCGAAGGTCCTGGCGGAGCACCTGAAGGACAGGCACGAGGTCTCGGAGGTCTCCCGCACCGATGCCGGCCCCGATCCGTTCTACGCCAACCTTTCGGAGCGCGTGGCGAACGAGCTGCTGGCCGGAAAATACGACCGCGCGATCCTCGTCTGCGGCACCGGCATCGGCGTCAGCATCGCGGCCAACAAGGTGCCCGGCATCCGCGCGGCGCTCACCCACGACACCTATTCGGCCGAACGGGCGGCGCTCTCCAACAACGCGCAGATCATCACCATGGGCGCGCGCGTCATCGGCCCGGAGCTGGCGAAATCGATCGCCGACGCCTTCCTGAAGGAGACCTTCGATCCCGCGGGGCGCTCGGCCGGCAACGTCGCGGCCATCGACGCGGTCGACGCCAAGTACAACGCCCGCTGAGCCGACCGGCTCAAAGCGCGAAGATCGCGCCGGTGCGGCAGTTGCGCACCTTGTCGACGCGCCGTCCGTCCCAGTGGAAATCGAAATGGTCGGCCTGGAGCGGGGCCTCCATCAGGTCTGGCCAGAAGACCGCCGCGCATTCGCCGCCCGGACAGCGCACGCTGCGGTAGACGATGCCGTTCGAGCCCGCGGAGCGGAGGTGCCTGCCGAGAGCCTGCGAAGGGCGGTAGTCGTCCGGGTCGTGATAGAGATCGTGCGGCCTCGCGTCATGCAGGTCGAGGTCGAGCCGGTTGACCAACAGCCGGAACTGCGAGGTCCATCCCGCCTCCTCGCGGCTCGCGGCAAGCGCCTTGCCGTGGTGATGGGCGACCTCCCGGACGGCCACCTCCTCGCGGTCGCCGGCGCTGTAGACGCCGTAGGAGCCGTCGGTGAAGCGTCCCGGCCGGTCGGTGCTGACATGGACGAACGGGGCCATCAGATAGCTGGCGCCGGGGCCGCCGACGCGCCTTGGCGGCGGCACCAGATCGAGCCTGCCGATGTGCTCCCACAGGCGCGGATTGGTCTTCGATTCGGCCGAGGCGAGCGCCTCCCAGTCGCGCGGATCGGCGATGTCCTCGAAAAGGTCGATGGGCGGATGGATGGAGCGGATGATCCGGCAGGCCTTCGGCCAGCGCACCCGCACGAGCGCGAGGCCGTCGTCGTTCACCAGCCGCCGCGCTCCGCATCGAGGTAAGACCGGACGCGCACCAGCGCGAAGATGTCGCCTTGGGCCATGATCTCGACCGGGGTGCGGCCGCCGAAAACCGCGTTCGGCTTCTTCACCCAGGCATAGCCGCGCGCGGGATCGGAAAAGAGATAGCGCAGCCCCTTGTGGATGCCCATGAGCAGCGAAAGGCGCGTGGCGAGGTCGCGGTCGATGCGGCCGGGCTCGCCGGCCTTCCAGCGCGCATAGGTGCGGGCGGCCAGCCCGCCGAGGATCTCGCGGGCCTCGGCGTCGGACACGCTCCACTTCCCGAAGAGCCCGATCACCGCCCGCGCCA
>JAFKJW010000173.1 GCA_017305925.1 Hyphomicrobiales bacterium
GATAGGGGATGCCGGCCGCATAGGTCGCGACGTCGCCCGCCCAGTCTGCGCCCTGGTGCGAGATCAGGAAGGGCGCATAGGAATGGAAGCTCCAGATCAGGTTGCGGTCGGGAAATTCCGCCGGATCGAGCCGTGACAGCCCTTCCGCGTCGCCCCAGCAGGCACCGGGGATGACGAGCGTGAGGCGCGTCGCCGAGGCGCGCGCCGCCGCGAAGAGGCGCTTCGCCAGCTCCGGCCAGGCGCGGTCGTCCGCCCCGCAGCCGCTGGTCGGTTCGTTGAAGATTTCGAGCGCCACCCGCTGCGGATCCTCGGCGGAGAGCGTCGACGCCATCCGGCGCAGCATGTCGAGATAGCGCTCGAAGAGCGCGGGATCGGTGAGCAGCTTTTCCGTGCTGACGCTGCGGTCGTCGCCCCAGGGGATGGTGTGGAGGTCGACCAGCACCTTCAACCCCGCGGCATTCGCCAGCCGGACGGATTGCAGCACGTCCGCGAAAAGCCTGTCCCGCAGGCCGGCGGCGGCATCCGACATCAGAGGAGCCGGATCGACCGGCATGCGCACGAAGTCGAAGCCGTCGGCCTTCAGCGCCTTCAGCGCCGTCCCGTCGACGGTGCGCCGCCATTCCGGGAAGGGGAGGATGACGTCCGCGTCTCCCCATTTGTCCTCAGGCGGCCAGGTCACCCAGTTGTCGAGGCTGATCCCGCGCTTCATCGAGAACGTCGCGGCCTGCCCGGGCGCCGCCAGCGCGAGCATGACGGCGAGCAGGGCGAGGCAGTTCTTGATTGCGGCTCTCAACAGTGCCATGCGGGCGCATCCCCCGGACAGGACCGGCGTTTCCTGTCAGGCGGCGAGGCAAAAGGAAAGCCCGATGAGCGATCATGGTGAACGCGAACGTCTTCTCGGCGGCCTCTCGGGCGAGCTGACCGATTTCGGCCACCGCATCATGGCGCGTGTCTATTATGCCGACACCGATTTCTCCGGCGTCGTCTACCATGCCCGCTATCTGGAGTTCTTCGAGCGCGGGCGTTCCGATTTCCTGCGGCTCGCCGGCGTCCACCACACGGAGCTCGCCGACGGCAAGCACGGCGAGAAGCTCGTCTGGATCGTGCGGCGCATGGAGATCGACTTCCGGGCTCCCGCCCGCATCGACGACATCCTGACGATCGACACGCGCGCCGAGGACATTTCCGGCGCGCGTATCGTGATGGCCCAGCAACTGAAGCGGGACGAGGAGCTGCTCGTGGAGGCGCGGGTGGAGGCGGCGATCATCGGCGGAAACGGGCGGCCGCGGCGGTTCCCGAAGGAGTGGATCCCCGCCTTCATGCGGCGAGGTTAGCGTTTCGCGGACCGCAGAAGCGGGCGGGCCGCGGGCTTTTCCTTCTCGTCGTCCAGCAGAATGCGCGCCGCCGCGCCGTCCAGATCCTCATACTGGCCGCTTCTGAGCGCCCAGATGAAGGCGCCCAGGCTGATCCCTCCGAGAAGCAGGGCGGCCGGGATGAGATAGACGAGATTGTTCAAAGCGCGGCCCTCAGGTCGAGAGCGGCGCCGGCGTCCCCGCTTGGCCTGGCTTCCTCCCGCCGCAAGCCGGCGAGCCTGAGCGCGTTGCCGATGACCAGCAGCGAGGAGGCCGACATGGCGATCGCCGCGATCAGCGGCGTGACGTAGCCGAAGATGGCGATGGGAACCGCGATCACGTTGTAGACGATCGCCAGCGCGATGTTTTCCCTGACCAGCCGGCCGGCGCGGCGCGCCACGGACATGGCGAGCGTCACGGCATCGAGGCTGTCGCCCAGGAAGACGAAATCCGCTGCGTTGCGGCCGATATCGGCGGCGGTCCCCGGCGCCATGGAGACCCGCGCGGCGGCCAGCGCCGGCGCGTCGTTCAGTCCGTCCCCGACCATCAGCACCCTGCGGCCCTTGTCGGCGAGATTCCGGATGCGGTCGACCTTGCCGGACGGCAGGAGCTCAGCCGAATAATGCTCGATGCCGAGGCGCCCGGCGGCCTCGTCGCATCTTTGCCGCGCGTCGCCCGAAAGCATCTCGACGGCCAGCCCCTGATGCGCCAGGGTCTCGATGGTGGAGTGGGCCGCCGGCCGCAGGCGGTCGTCGAAGTCGAGGCTCACGACGGCGAGCCCGTTCCGTGCGAGCACGGTGCCCTTGGCGTCGAGGGACTGCGGTGCGGCCCATGGCGCGCGGCCGAGCGTCCAGACGTCCTCGCCGAGGCGACCCTCGACGCCGCAGCCGGGCACTTCGCTTACCGATTGCAGGGCCGGCCCGCCGGAGGAGGAGACCGCCATGATCGCCCGGGATACGGGATGCCTGGAGTGCGAGGCCAGTTCGCGCGCGATTGCCAGATGTTCCGGCGCGATCCGGTCCGCATTGACGAGGCGCGGGCTGCCGAGCGTCAGCGTGCCGGTCTTGTCGAAGATGACGGTGTCGATATCGGCCAGCCGCTCGAGGGCGGCGCCGTCCTTGAGCATGATGCCCGCCTCGAAGAGGCGGCGCGCGGCGACGACCTGGACGATCGGCACGGCAAGGCCGAGCGCGCAGGGACAGGTGATGATGAGAACCGCGATGGCGATGGTGATCGCCTTGTGCCAGTTGCCGTCCCAGGCCATCCAGCCGAGGAAGGTGAGGAAGGCGGTGAGATGCACGACCGGCGCGTAAAGCGCGGAGACGCTCTCGGCGATGCGGCGGTAGCGCGCGCGGCCTCCTTCGGCGGCTTCCATCATCCGGGTCATCTCGGCGAGGAAGGAATCGGCGGCCGGACGCAGCACATGCAAGGTCAGCGGGCCGGTCAGGTTGAGCATGCCGGCGCGCAGCTCCGTGCCGGGGGCGACGGGCTGGGCCGCGCTCTCGCCGCTGGTGATCGAGGCGTCGACGTCGGAAGCGCCGCTTTCCACCACGCAGTCGACCGGAATGCGCTCGCCGGCGGCGACCAGCACGCGGTCGCCGGGCCGGATTTCCGCCACGTTGCGATAGTCGCGGCGCCCGTCCTGCTCGACGACGACGGCGCCTCTCGGCTGCATGCGGGCGAGACCGGCGACTGCGGAGCGGGCGCGGCCGCGCATCACATGGTCGAGCGTGCGGCCGATCAGCAGGAAGAAAAGCAGCGTCACCGACGCGTCGAAATAGGCGTGGTCGCCATGCGTCATGGTCTCGTAGAGGCTCAGCGCATAGGCCATCGTGACACCGATCGCGATCGGCACGTCCATGTTCATGCGGCCGTGGCGGAGCGCGTTCCAGGCCGAGCGGTAGTAGATCCAGCCGGCGAAGATCAGCGCCGGGATGGCGATCAGCGCGGAGACCCAGTGGAAGAGGTCGCGCGTCGCGCCCTCGGCGCCGGACCAGACCGAGACCGACAGAAGCATGATGTTGGCCGCCGCGAAGCCGGAGACGGCCACCGCCCTGACCAGCTCCGTCAGCGTGCGGTCGCGGCCCTCCTGCGAGGCGTCGAAGAGGTTGGGAACATAGCCGATGGAGGCCAGCGTCGCGGCGATCGGCGGCATCGTCCCGTCCCGCCATTTCACCGAGACGCGCCGGGTCGAGAGGTTGACGCGCGCCCCGGTGACGCCGGGCAGGTCGAGCAGGGAACGCTCCACGGTGCGGATGCAGGCCGCGCAATGGACCGTGGGGACGGACAGCTCCACCTGGCGCGTTCCGTCGCCCAGCGCGCGGGACGACAGCCGCACTTCGTCGTCGGAGGGAAGTGTTCCCGTCACCTGGGGCGACAGCTCCGCGTCGGGACCGCAGCAGCTCATGACCGCTTTCCCCCGGCCAGATGGACCCGCACCGTCTCCCCATCTCGACCAGCCAGACGCCGTCGGGAAGCGCGGCTTCGCTATGGAACGAACCGTCTGGGTCCCGCACGAGCACGACATGCTCGTCCTCCCGGTCGTCGACCGGGTGCTTGAAGGTCATCGCCACCGACTTCATGGCGACCGGATGGTCCCGCTTGTCGCGCAGCGCGTAGCGTGCGCGGCCTTCCGCGAAGGTCAGCGTGCTGGTCCAGCCGAGCGCCGCCTGCGCGCGCGTCTCCGCCATCTTCGCGTTGAACTGCTGGCTTGCCACATAGGTGTTCTCGACCACCAGCCCCGTCCAGCTCGTCCGTGCGAGGACGGCCATCGTCAGGTTCACCGCGATGATGACGCCGAAGAAGGCGACCATGATCGCCAGCATGTGCCGGCCGGTGAACTCCGTCTCCCGCGCAGCATTTCTCATCGCGACTTCTCCGGTGCCTCGAAAGTAGCAGTGTAGGTGTCGGATTCGAAGCTCGACTTGTCCTGCACGACGAATCTGAAGCTTTGCGCGGTGCCGGACACTTTTTCGGCCGGCTGGCGCACGTAGATCTTCAGCGTCTTAAGCCGGTCCGGCTCCACCTCGACCGCGAAGGAGCGGGCTTCCGGCTCCTCGCGGCCGACCAGTGTCATGCCGGCTCCGTCCAGCCCGTCGAGCTCCACGAGGATGGTCCTCGGCTCGGGGATCATGTTCAGCAGCTTGACGGTGAAGCCGTTGCGGATCGAGCCGTCCGAGAGGGTCACGTATTGCGGGTTGCGGTCGTGCAGGACGTTGACCTGCAGCCGGTCGCGGGTCAGCAGGCCGTAGAGCAGCAGGAGCCCGACCAGCGACCAGGCGCCGAAATAGAGGAGCGTGCGGGGGCGCAGAATCTTGCGCAGATGGTAGTGCGCGAAGCCGTCCTTCAGCTTCCCGTCGGGACCGTGGACCCGCGTCGGGTCGATCGCGCCGGTGCCGGGGTCGGTGGCCAGCGCCATGTTGTGATTGTAGTCGGCGAGTGTGGCGTAGGAGATCAGGCCGCGCTCCTTGCCGACCTTGGTCATCACCGAGTCGCAGGCGTCGATGCAGAGCGCGCAGGTGATGCATTCGAGCTGCTGCCCGTCGCGTATGTCGATGCCCATCGGGCAGACGGCGACGCAGGCGTTGCAGTCGACGCAGTCGCCGACGGGCTGGCCCATGGCCTGCGCCTTCTTGGCATGGCGGGAGCGCGGTTCGCCGCGCCAGTCATTGTAGGTGACGGTCAGCGAGTGCTCGTCCAGCATCGCGGCCTGGATGCGCGGCCATGGGCACATGTAGGTGCAGACCTGCTCGCGCATCAGCCCGCCGAACACATAGGTGGTGGCGGTCAGCACGGCCACGGTGATGTAGGCGATGGGGGCCGCCTGTCCGGTGAGGAAATTGCCGAGAAGCGTGGGCGCGTCGGCGAAGTAGAAGATCCAGGCGCCGCCGGTAAGGACCGCGATCACCAGCCAGACCGCGTGCTTGATCGTGCGCCGGCCGATCTTGCCGGCCGACCATGGGGCTTGGTCGAGCTTGATGCGCGCGTTGCGGTCGCCCTCTATGAACCCTTCGACCGTGAGGAAGAGATCCACCCACACCGTCTGCGGGCAGGTGTAGCCGCACCATGCGCGGCCGACGCTGGACGTGACCAGGAACAGGCCGAAACCGGCCATGACCAGCAGGCCGGCCACGAAATAGAACTCCTGCGGCCAGATCTCGATGAAGAAGAAGTAGAAGCGCCGGTTCGCCAGATCGACGAGCACCGCCTGGTCCGGAGCGTAGGGGCCGCGATCCCAGCGGATCCACGGCGTCAGATAGTAGATGCCCAGCGTGACCAGCATGACCAGCCACTTGAAGCGGCGGAACTGGCCTTCGGCCTTCTTCGGAAAAATCTTCTTGCGCTTGGCGTAGAGAGGCTGGCGGTTCCGTGCCGAATTGACGGCCGAGACATCGAGCCGTTCAACCTCTTGTGTATCGAGCATTACGCATTCTCCCGCCCGACTTTTGGGGTCGTGCAGGATGTCCCATCGCATGACCGCGCGAAAGCCGCGTTGATCTGCATCAAACGCCAATCCCGGGCCCGCCACAACGGCCGGCCCGGGAAACATGCAAGGCCCGGCGACCGTCGCGCCGGGCCTGCAAACTCCGTTCTTCCCCGGTCGGGCGGGCTACTGCTCGCCGCCGCCGAGGGAATAGACGTAGGTCGCCAGCTCCTTCACCGCCGTCTCGCCGAGACGGCCCTGCCATGCCGGCATAACGCCGTTCATGGGCGTACGGATCTGCCGCTCGATGTCGGCTTCCGAGGCGACATAAAGCGCGATCGCATCCGTCAGGTCCGGCGCGCCCATCTCGCGATTGCCCTTGCCGGCCTCGCCGTGGCACGACGCGCAATTGTCGGCGAACAGGCTCTTGCCGGCCTCGGCCTTCGCCGCGTCGTGGGGCAGGCCGGACAGCGACGCCGCGAAGCTGGCGACGGCCGCGATCTGCGCGGGTTCCAGCGTGTCGGCGAAGGAGGGCATGTCCGAGACGCGGGTGTCCGGATCCGCCGCGAAGCGGATGCCATGGGCGATCGTCTGCGCGATATCGGTGATCTTGCCGCCCCACAGCCAGTCGTCGTCGTTCAGGTTGGGGAAACCCTTGGAGCCCGTCGCGCCGGAGCCGTGGCACTGGACGCAGTTCACCTTGAAGCTGGCGGCGCCGGCGGCCGTGGCGAAGGTGCGCAAATTGTCGTCCGCGAGGATCTCGTCGACCGACTTGGCCGCGACCGCCGCGACGTAATCCGCCTTCGCCGCCTCGGCCGCGGCGAGCTCGTTCCTGATCTCGGTCCGGCTGGACCAGTTCAGCACGCCTTTGGTGGCGTCGCTGATCAGCGGCCACGCCGGATAGGCGATCACATAGCCGAGCGCCCAGACGATGGTGATGTAGTAGGTCCACACCCACCAGCGCGGCATCGGGTTATCCAGCTCGCGGATGCCGTCCCATTCGTGTCCCGTCGTCGAAACGCCCGAGAATTCGTCGATGTGTTTCTCGCTCATCTCAGTCGTCCTTGAGAGGGATGCGCGCGGCTTCCTCCGCGCTGGCCTTGCTGCCCGGCCTGAAGGCGAAGAGCAGCGCGCCGATGAAGAACAGGGTCATTCCGAGGAGGCCCCAACTGTCGGCGAATTGCCGCATGGCGGTATAGGTTTCCACGGGGCTTCTCCTAGCGCGTGCTCTTGGCTTCGTCGTAGGTCGAGAAATCGACCAGCGTCCCGAGCATCTGGAGATAGGCGACCAGCGCGTCCATCTCCGTGACCCGCTGCGGATTGCCGTCGAAGTCGCCGACCTTGGCCTTCGGATAGCGTGCCTCCAGCCCGCTGGTGTCGGCGTCCGGATCCGCCTGGGCGCGCATGTCGGCCTCGGCATTGGCGATCATGTCGTCGGTATAGGGCACGCCGACGCGGGCGTTGGCGACGAGATGGGTCGAGAAGCCTTTGACGCTGACGTCCTTGTCCTTGAGGAACGCATAGCTCGGCATCACCGATTCCGGCACCACCGAGCGCGGATCCTCCAGATGCTGGACGTGCCAGGCGTTCGAGTAGCGGTCGCCGACGCGGGCGAGGTCCGGTCCGGTGCGCTTGGAGCCCCACTGGAAGGGGTGGTCGTACATCGATTCCGCCGCGAGGCTGTAATGGCCGTAGCGCTCCACCTCGTCGCGGAAGGGGCGGATCATCTGGCTGTGGCAGAGGTAGCAGCCCTCGCGGATGTAGATGTTGCGCCCCTCGAGCTCCAGAGGCGTGTAGGGACGCATCCCCTCGACCTTCTCGATGGTGTTCTCGAGATAGAAGAGCGGCGCGATCTCGACGATGCCGCCGACGGTCACGACGACCAGCGAGGCGATGAGCAGGAGCGTCGCATTCTTTTCGAGGACGCGGTGTTTTTCGAGCACAGGCATGGAAGGCCGTCCTTATTCGGCGGGCTGCAGGGACGGCGACGCGCCGCCGATCGGCTGCTCGTCGCGCTGATGCCCGAGGATCGTCATGGTGAGGTTGTAGGCCATGACCAGCGCGCCGCTCAGGTAGAGCAGGCCGCCGAGGGTCCGCATCAGGTAGTAGGGATGCATGGCGGCGACGGTCTCGGCGAAGGAATAGACCAGGAAGCCCTGCTCGTCGTATTCGCGCCACATGAGGCCCTGCATGATGCCGGACACCCACATCACGGCCGCGTAGACGACGATTCCGAGCGTCGCCAGCCAGAAGTGCCACGTGACCATCTGCACCGAGTAGAGCCGCTCGCGGCCCCACAGCCGGGGCACCATATAGTACAGGGCGGCGAAGG
>JAFKJW010000190.1:0-3063 GCA_017305925.1 Hyphomicrobiales bacterium
ATATCTGCCGCCGGCGCTGGTGCAGCGGCTCGCCCGCCACCCCGAGCGGCTGAAGCTCGGCGGGGAGAAGCGCACGCTGACGATCCTCTTCTGCGACGTGCGCGGCTTCACCAGCATCTCGGAAAGCCTGAAGGACGACCCGGAGCGCCTGACCGGATTGATCAACCGGCTCCTCGATCCCTTGTCCGAGGCCATTCTGGCGACCGGCGGCACGATCGACAAATATATCGGCGACTGCGTCATGGCGTTCTGGAACGCTCCGCTGGACGATCCAGACCATGCGCCGCACGCCGTCGAGGCCGCCCTGGGAATGATGGCCGCGCTGGAGGCGCTGAACGGCGAGCTCGCCGCCGAGGCCGCCGCCGGCGAACCTGCCATGGCGTTCAGGATCGGCATCGGCATCAACACCGGCTCCTGCGTGGTCGGAAACATGGGCTCGGCGAAGCGCTTCGACTATACGGCGCTCGGCGACGCGGTGAACCTGGCGTCGCGGCTGGAAGGCCTCACCAAGGATTATGCGGCGACGCTGCTGCTCGGCGAGGAAACCGCGAGGCTGGCGCGGCAGCGTTTCCCGGTCCTGGAACTAGGCCGGGCGCAGGTGAAGGGCAAGGCCGAGGCGGTGGCGGTTTCCACCGTCGTCCCGGGCGCTTCGCCGGAGGCCGTGGCGGCGCACGCCGTCTTCATCGGAGCGTTTTATGGCGGCGAGGCCGGGGCGGCGCTGGCGCGGCTGCGCACCCTCCCGCAAACGCTGCCCGCCCTTACCGGATACTATGGCATGATGTCGGCGCGCCTATCGGCAAGCGTCGATCGAGAAGCGCAGGAGGATTTGGATGTCTGATGACGGAAAGGCGCGCCGGGCGTCGGTTCTCCTGTTCGAGAAATGGCGCGCGGGCGAAAAGATCGACGCCATTCCGCAGGCGATCCGGCCGGCGACCCGCGAAGAGGGATACGCCGTCCAGGCCGAATTGATGAACCGGACGGGCTCGCGCCTCTTCGGCTGGAAGATTGCCGCGACCAGCGAGGCGGGACAGCGGCATATCGGCGTCGACGGGCCGCTTGCCGGGCGCATCCTCGAGGAAAACGTCCGCCTTCCGTCCGATCCGATCAGCCTCGCCGGCAATCTCATGCGCGTTGCCGAAGTCGAGTTCGCCTTCCGTTTTGGAAGGAGGGTCGAGCCCCGCGAGGCGCTCTATTCGGTAAACGAGGTGCTGGACGCGGTGGAAAGCCTGCATCCGGCCATCGAGATCCCCGATTCCCGCTATCTGGACTTTGTTCGCGTCGGTGCGCCGCAACTGATCGCCGACGATGCCTGCGCGCATCTCTTCATCCTCGGCGCGGCGACCGGCGCGGACTGGCGAAGCGTCGATCTGGCGCGCCATGCGGTGGAGGTCAGGATGCCGGACGGGTCGCTTCAGACCGGCCTCGGCTCGAACGTGCTCGGCGATCCGCGCGTGGCGCTGGCCTGGCTGGTGAACGAGCTTTCCGCGCTGGGCATTCCGCTGGAGGAAGGCCAGGCGGTGACGACGGGCACCTGCATCGTGCCGATTGCCGTGAAGGAGGGCGACCGCGTCGCGGCGGATTACGGCCCGTTCGGCACGATCTCCGCGCACTTCGTCGCCTGACCGCCGTTTTTCAGAAGAGGCTGCCCTGCGCGCCCGGCGGCCTTGGTTTCGATGCGGGCTTCGCTCTCGGCTTGGAAGCGTCCTCTCCGGCGATCCGGCCGGCCGTGGCCTCCGCCTTGCCGTCGGCGAAGGTGAGGACGAGTTCCGCGCCGGCGACGATCTCTGCCGCGCGCCTGACGAGGTTTCCCTCCGCGTCCGTCACCATCGCATAGCCGCGTTCGAGGATGGCCTGATCCGAGAGCTTCAGGGTGGCGAGCAGCCGCTCCGCCTGCGACAGCCGGCTGCGCAGCCGTTCCAGCCGGGCAAGCTGGAGCCGTTCGGCCTGCCGCCCCAGCGCCGCGACGGTCGAGGCCAGCGCCGCATGGCGGCGTTGCAGCGTTTCCGGCCTGAGCCGCGCCGAAAGCCGGAAAAAGTCCTGCCGGGAGGCGCCGGAGCGGCGCACCAGTGCCGAAAGCGCGCGCCGGGCGTCCCGCTCCGTCGCCTGCCGCAATTCCCCGATGCGCCGCAGCAGCGCCGCCGGCGTCAGCCGCACCGCGCCGAGGCGCGCGCGCTTGCGGTCCGTGCCGACGACGAGGCCGCGCGTCAGCCGGCCGGACGCCTCGTCGAGGCGGCGGCGCGGCAGCGCGAGCAACTGGTCGGGCGAGGGCAGGGCGCGTCCCGCGGCCCGCAGCGCCTGCCTGCGGCGGTCCATATGCCGGACGACGCAATGGTTGAGCCGCGCGAAAAGGCTCGCCACCGTCGCTTCGAGGTCCGCCTTGACCGGCACGGCGATCTCGGCGGCGCCGCTCGGCGTCGGCGCGCGCACGTCCGCCGCATAGTCGATCAGCGTCCAGTCGGTCTCGTGGCCGACCGCCGAGATGACCGGGATGTCGGACGCCGCGACCGTGCGCGCCAACGCCTCGTCGTTGAAGCCCCAGAGGTCTTCGAGGCCGCCGCCGCCGCGCGCCACGATCAGGACGTCCGGCCTCGGGATCGGCCCGCCCGCTTCGAGCGCGTTGAAGCCGGCGACGGCGGCAGCGACTTCCGCTCCGGCCGTCTCGCCCTGGACGCGCACCGGCCAGACAATCACATGCAGCGGAAAGCGGTCGGCGATGCGGTGGAGGATATCGCGGATCACCGCGCCGGTGGGAGACGTGACGACGCCGATGACGCGCGGCATGTAGGGCAGGAGCTGCTTGCGCGCCGGGTCGAACAGGCCTTCCGCCTGGAGCCGCCGCTTGCGCTCCTCCAGCATGGCCATCAGCGCGCCGGCGCCGGCGGGCTCGATGTTGTCGATGACGATCTGGTAGTTCGACTTGCCCGGATAGGTGGTGAGCCGTCCGGTGGCGACGACCTCCATTCCTTCCTCGGGGCGGAACTTCAGGCGCCCCATCGTGCCCTTCCAGACGACGGCATCGAGGCGAGCCCGGTCGTCCTTCAGGCAGAAATAGCCATGACCGGA
>JAFKJW010000190.1:3070-47942 GCA_017305925.1 Hyphomicrobiales bacterium
TAGCCGGAAATCTCGCCGCGCACCCGCACATGGCCGAAGGCGTCCTCGACCGTGCGCTTCAGCGCGCCGGAAATCTCGCTCACCGTGTATTCGGTGGCATTCGTCGGCGAATCGCCGGGAAAGAACGTGTCGCTCATGCCGCGATCCATGCGCCGCCGCCCGCGGGGGTCAAGGGCCGGGCTATGGGAAGGGTCGGAGAGGTGGAGTTCCTTCGCGCCCCCCCTCTGTCCTGCCGGACATCTCCCCCACACGGGGGGAGATCGGCTGTCATCTTGGATTTCGCCAGCCACCGACCCCGCAGAATGGGCTCCGTCAAAAATGAAGGCCGATCTCCCCCCGTGTGGGGGAGATGTCCGGCAGGACAGAGGGGGGCAACGTCGAGCGCCATGCCTGCCAGGCGATTGCATCACCATCCCGGCGATACGACCGCCGGCATGGCGCGCTTGCCGCGGGTCAGCGCGATGGCATTGGCAGTCGGGAACTCGATGGCTTGGCCGGACTGGAGCGCCGGCACGGTGATGTTGTCGAGGCTTTCCGCGATGTGGCGGGCCAGCGCCTCGACCAGCGCGGGATGGTCCGTCTGGCCGCGCATGATGCCGATCCGCGTGTCGGGGAGCGCGCAGAAGCCGTCGGCCTCGGTCAGCACCCGCATGCCCGGACGAAGCGAGCATTCGGCGAGCACCGAGACGGCAAGGCCGGAAAGCACCGCCGTCGCGATGACGGTCGCCGAGAAGCTGCTGACCAGCACGCGGTAGTCGCGTCCCATCCGCTCCAGAACCTCGGTGCCGGCACGGCGCCAGATGCAGTTTGGGCGCCCGAAGGCCACGGGCAGAGGCGTCTGCTCGTGCACGGCATGGTTGGCCGACGTCACCCAGAGCAACGGCTCGTGCCTGACGATCTCGGAGGGTGCCGCTTCCTCGTTGTGCGTCACCAGTGCGATGTCCAGGTTGCCGCGCCTGATGTGCTCGCGCAGCCGCCCGGAATCCTCGCAGATTACGGAAAGCTCCACGCGCGGGTTCGAGCGCGAGAAGCGCGCCATGATCTCCGGCAGGAAGCGCTCGGCATAGTCGTCCGGCACGCCGATGCGCACATGACCGACAAGGCTGCTCTCGTCGAAGGCGGCAAGCGTCTCGCGGTTGAGGCGCAGCATGCGCCGTGCATAGGCGAGCAGCCTCTCGCCTTCCTCCGTCAGCCGGTTCGTGCGCCCGTCCTTCTCGAAGAGCGGTTTGCCGAGCCTTTCCTCCAGCCGCCGCATCTGCATGGAGACGGCGGACTGCGTGCGATGCACCTCCTCGGCGGCGCGGGTGAAGCTGCCTGTGTCGGCGATGCTGACGAAGGTCTGAAGCTGGTCGAGATCGAGCGGAGCGGCTGCCATCGGGTCACCCATCAGGAATGTTGATCCTTAAGATTTAAAACATTCGCTGGATTAATCAATCCGGGCAACGCATATGACCCATGCAAGCATCAGGCATCGGCTCCCCTTCGCCCCGACCGGATTCCGGCCGCGGCACAGGAAGTTTTTGCCCGAAACCGATGGAGAACGCCATGACCACGATCGAACAGAGCCACTTCGCGATCCATGCGGCGCGCCCGGCCGTTTCGGCGCGGGTCGTCAATCTCGTCGCGAAACTCTACCGCACCTGGCAAAATCGCCGTGCCGTCTATCGTCTCGGCGAACTGAGCGACACCGAACTGGCGGACATCGGCCTGCGCCGTTCCGACCTCTATGTCGCGATCCAGACGCCGTTCGGCGCCGATCCGACCGAACGCCTCGGCGTCATCGCGGAGGCGCGGTCGATGGAGGTGCTGGCGCGGCAGGTTTACTGACCGACCCATATCCGCTTCGCAGGCTATTCCCCCGACTCCCGAGCCCGGTTACCCCGCCGGCCAGCCTGCGCATTGCCCGGTCCTCGCAAGAGGGCCGGGTTTTTCGTCGTCCGAAGTGAGGCCGCGCGAGAGACGATGTTCTACTTGTATCGATCCATCCCGCGGGTGAACTGGTCGAAGATGGACTCCATGCCCTTCTGGTAGTCGTCGCGCTGCTTGCGGCCCGTCTCGAACATGTCGCCGAAAATGTCGTCATAGGGATTGCGCTGGCGACCGCTGGGGTCGGCCTGCGGACGCCGGGCGGGCGGCTCGTCATCGGCCGCCGGTGCCTGCTGGCCGCCGCGCAGCATATCCTCCAGGATCTGGCCCCAAGGGTTGTTGCCGGCCGGGTTTTGCCGCTGCTGGGGCGCCTGCGCGGCCGCGCCGCCGAACATGTCCTGGAGCACCTTGCCGAACGGGTTGTCGCCGAACGGGTTCTGCTGCGGTTCGGGCTGCGGAGCCTGCCGCTGCTGCGCGCCGCCCATGCCCTGCTTCATCATCCGTTCGATGATTTCCTGGAGCGGATTGCCGGCCGCGCCAAAGCTTTGGCCCGGCATCTGGCTGGTGGACTGCTTGGACATGCCGCCCATCAGCATGGAGGCGATGGCCGGCAGCATCTGCTTGAGGATGTCCTGGCCGATGCCCGTCGCCTGCGCGGCCTGGTCCGCCACGGCGCGCGAAAGATCCTTCGAGCCGAAGAGCTGGCCGAGCAGGTCGTTGCCCGCGCTCATGCCCTGCGGCGAGAAGGCGGCGGCCGGGTTGTCGAAATACTGGGCGTGCTGGCCGCTCGCCAGCGCGGTCATGAAGGCGCCGATGCCATAGGGATCGGCGGCGTTGCGCTTGAGCCCCTGGCTGAAGGCCGGCAGCAGTGCCTCGACGGCCTGCTGCGCCTGACTCTGCGACAGGCCGAACTGCCGGGCCAGCATGGCCATGCCCTCGCCGTTCTGCGCTTGGTTGATGAGGTCGAACAGGGTGGGCATGGCGGAGGTCTCCGGCGGCTGGAATGTTCCTACGCTAGCGCAAAGGATTCGCAGGCGCCACTCGGCATGCGTCGAACCGTGGGCTGAAGCCTGCCCGCTTCGCTGCTGCCCTCAATAGGCGTGCTCCATAAATACCGGTTCGATGGAGCCGCCCCAGCGCGTGTGGTAGGCGTTGAGCATCTCCTCGGCGCTGGTCGTGCCGCGCGCCACCACCTCGTCCAGCGTGTTGAGGAAGCTCGTCTCGTCATAGCCTTCGCGGTTCTTGCGCGCGCGGCGGGCAAGCCCCTGGCGGGAGATCGCCAGCACCTCGCGCGCCACGTCGCGCAGCGTCGCCGCGCCGAAGGGCGTGGCGATCCCCCCGGCGGGCACCGCGTTGCGCTGGGCGAGCACGTCCTCATAAGTCCAGTCCTTCGTCAGCGCCTCGGCGGCGTCGAGCGCCTCCGCGTCGTAGAGGAGCCCAACCCAGAAGGCCGGCAGCGCGCAAATGCGCCGCCACGGACCGCCGTCGGCGCCGCGCATTTCGAGGAACCGCTTCAGCCTGACGTCCGGAAACAGCGTCGACAGGTGGTTCGCCCAGTCGCCGATGGTCGGGATGCCGTCCGGCACCTCGTTGCGCGCCCGTCCCTCCATGAACTGGCGGAAGGTCATGTGCGTCATGTCGTGGTAGCGGCCGTCGCGGATGACGAAATACATCGGCACGTCGAGCGCCCATTCGACATAGTCGGCAAAACCGAAATCCGGCGCGAAGCAGAATTCGAGCAGGCCGGAGCGCTGGTTGTCGGTGTCGCGCCAGATCTCGCCGCGCCATGACTGCCAGCCGTTCGGCCGGCCGTCGGTGAAGGGGGAGTTGGCGAAGAGCGCGGTCGACAGCGGTTGCAGCTTCAGCGACACCTGCATCTTTCGGCGCATGTCGGCCTCGCTCTCGAAGTCGAGGTTCACCTGGATCGTGCAGGTGCGGTACATCATGTCGAGGCCCTGGCTGCCGACCTTCGGCATGTAGCGCGTCATGATCTCGTAGCGCGACTTCGGCATGCGCGGTGTTTCGGCCAGCGTCCATTTCGGACTGCCTCCGAGGCCGAGGAAGCGGATGCCGAGCGGTTCGGCGATCTCGCGAAGCTGCGCCAGATGCGCGTTTCCCTCGCGGCAGGTCTGGTGGATCGTCTCCAGCGGCGCGCCCGAAAGCTCGAACTGGCCGCCGGGCTCTAGGCTGATGGCGCCCTGGCCGGTCGGTTCGACCAGGCCGATGATGCGGCCGGCATCCATGATCGGATCCCAGCCCAGCGTCCTCTGCATGCCTTCGAGCAGGGCGCGGATGCCGCGCTCGCCGCCATAGGGCACGGGCGCGTTGCCGTCGACATAGAAGGGGAATTTTTCGTGCTCCGTGCCGATCCGCCATTTCTCGCGCGGCTTGCAGCCCTGCGCGAGATAGGCGGCAAGTTCCTCGACCCTCTCGACCGGCCGGAAATCGGTGGTATCCAGCGCCATATGCGTAGCCTCTCCGTATTGCGCGGGAGTGATGGACGAGACCCGTGCCGTCGATCAAGCGAAATATATTGAGCACCGGTTCAACCGGCTCCGGGTGCGTCGGGCTACCAATCTCCGATCGTCGCCTGTATCAGCGCGAGGGCTGCGACCGCCGCCGTGTCGGCGCGCAGGATGCGGGGCCCGAGCGGGATGGCGGTGACGAAGGGGAGCGCGCGCAGCATCGCCCGCTCCTGCTCGGAAAAGCCGCCCTCCGGGCCGACGAGCAGCGCCTGCCGCCGCTCGGTTATCCCTTGAAGCGCTGCGAGCGGATTGTCTGTCGGAAAATCCTCGTCGCAGAAGACCAGCCGGCATGACGCGTCCCACCGCGCCAGCAGGCGGTCGAGCTTCACCGCCTCCCGCACCTGCGGCACGGCGAGGACGCCGCATTGCTCCGCGGCCTCGACGGCATTGGCCTGCAACCTGTCGATGCCGGGCTTCGCCACCTGCGTATGCTGAGTCACCACGGGTTGCAGAACGCCCGCGCCCATCTCCACCGCCTTCTGGACGAGATAGTCGAGCCGGCCCTGCTTGAGCGGCGCGAAGCAGAAGACGAGGCCGGGAAGCGGCGGCTGCGGCCGGACCTGCTCGGCCAGGGTCAGGCGCACCGTCTTCCTGCCGCGCTCGGCCACCCGCGCCAGCCATTCGCCGTCGCGGCCGTTGAACAGCAGGAGCTCTGCACCCTCGGCCACCCTCAGCACATGCAGCAGGTAGTGCGCCTGCCGCGCATCGGGCAGCACGTCCGCCCCCTGGCCGAGCGCATCGGGCACGAAAAGCCGCTGGAGACGATAATTGGCGCGCATGGGCGAGAGATGCGCGCAGCCGCGCGGCGGGTCAAGACGGCGCTGAAGGTGTCGCGACATGCCGTGTCGCGATGTCTTTCGGCAGCGGTCCGGGCGATCTGGTAGCTTGCGGAAGGAGCCGATGGAGGATGGCGATGAAGACGATGCGCGGCGGCTGCCTGTGCGGCGGCGTGACCTACGAGGTGTCGGGCCCGCTTCGGCCGATCGTCGCCTGCCACTGCGTCCAGTGCCGCAAGACGTCGGGCCACTATGTCGCCGCGACGCAGGCGCTGGTTTCCGATGTGTCGGTCAACGGCGAGACGCTCGCATGGTATCGCTCCTCGGATCATGCCGAGCGAGGATTTTGCAGCCGCTGCGGCTCGAATCTGTTCTGGCGCCGGATGGACTACCCGAGGATGTCGATCTTCGCCGGAACCATCGACGGTCCGACGGGCCTGAGGATCGAATCCCAGCTCTATGCCGAATCGGCGGGCGATTATTACGATCTCCCGGACGCGCCGGTGGTCAGCCAGGCAAGCGTGGCGTAGCCCAGACCGGCCGGTAGCCTGCCCGCAGCGCGGCGACGGTCGCGGGCGGCGTCAGCAGTTCCCGGCGGCCGTGCGGAGGCTCGACGGGCATGTAGCCTTCGAACGACCAGCACAGCGCGGCGCTGCCGCGTTGTGCATAGGCGATGCCGTTGACGGCGAACATCGCTCCGTCCGGCAGATCGTCCCCTGGCGAGAGGAGAACCGGAGCGGCGCCGGCCGCGCGGCGCTGCGGATGGAGCATCGCGTCGATCTCCGGTGCGGACAGGCGTGCCGCGCCCGTCGCCGCGGCAAGGCAGCGCGCGAAGGTTTTGTCGCTTTCCCGCCGGCATTCGAAGCAGGGACGGTGTCCGGCGGCGAGCGCCGTCACCTCGTCGAGGAAGAAGAGGTTGGTCCAGCCGGGGCCGCCCGTGCGCCCGTTGCGGCCGAAGACCTCGCGCCGCCGGCCCTTGAAACCGCAATCGCAGACGATCCATGCCTTGGTCGTCCAGCGCCGTTTCAGCAGCGTCTTCGTCTCGGGATCGTGGATGACGCCGCGGTTTCCCGTGAACAGACCGCGCGCGGCCACGGCATGGACGGATCCGAACGGGTCGACGCGGTTCTGCAATGTCATGGGCGATCCCCCTGACTTGACAGATGCCGCCATGCTAAGCGGTGCGACCGGAAAAACATCTCGAAAGCCCGTTCATGCCCGCCAAGCGCGTCCTGATCGTCCACAATTACCCGAAGACGGGCCACGGCAGTGTCGGCACCGCGCTCGCGGAGGCGGGCGCGGCCGTGCAGACCCTCATGGCGCATGAGGGCGAGCCGCTGCCGCGCGATGCGGACGGCCATGACGCCCTCGTGGTGCTGGGTGGCGGGCAGAACGCCATGGACGACGCCGGCTATCCCTATTTTCCGGCGCTGCTCGACCTGATCCGCGATTTCGAGCGGAGGGACCGCGCCGTGCTCGGCATCTGCCTCGGCAGCCAGTTGATGGCGCGCGCCTTCGGCGGCGAGAACCGGATCGGCGGCGCCACCGAATTCGGCTGGACGCCGGTGGCGCGGACAGGGGAGGGCGAGGCCGACCCGCTGCTGTCGGCGCTGCCCGCGCGCTTTCCCATTTTCCAGTGGCACGACGACACCTTTACCCTGCCGCCGGGCGCCGCGCATCTCGCCGAGAGCGAGACGGCGGCGAATCAGGCTTTTCGCGTCGGCCGCGCGGCCTACGCCTTCCAGTTCCATTTCGAGGCGGACCGGGCGCTCGTGCGCCTGTGGAGCGACGAATTCCGCGACTGGCTCGCCGAGAACAAGCCGGGCTGGGCGGAGCGCCACGACGAGGAGGCGGCGCGCCTCGGTCCGGCGGCGGACGCCGTTGGCCTCGCCCTCGCGCGCGCCTGGATGGCGCTCGTCTGATCCGTCGCGCCGATAAACCGTGGCAATTTTGGCACGCTCCGGAAAAAGCCTTCGCCGGGGCGTGAACCGGGCTCGCTTTCCGCCGTTGTGCCCCATAGAAGCCGCCGCGTTGCAAGACATTGGTAACGAAAAACGTCTCAAATTATCCGCATTGCAATCGAGATGACCCCCTTGAAATCCTTTCTTCTGACGGCCCTCATGGTTTCCGGCATCGCGGCCTGGGCGATCGGCATCTATTCCGCGGACGCCGTCGCCGACCACGTTGCTGTTGACGGCTACGGCGTGACCGCCGCCGTCCGCTAGCGCCTGCCCTGCACGGACAGGACGCGCTTTTCCTTTCCTTCCGCCACCAACGCCGTAAGCACGCCGGTGCTGTAGCAGCCCGTGTCGACATTGACGCGGTTGGCCAGCAGTTGCGGGTTGCGGCCCGGCGTGTGCCCGTGCACCACCAGCTTGGGATGGAGGTGCGGGTAATCGAGGAACTCGTCGCGGATCCAGACGAGCTGCTCCGGAACCTGCCGGTCGAGCGGAACCCGCGGCTTGATGCCGGCGTGGCAGAAGAAGAAGTCGCCGAAGCTGGCCGAGAAAGGCAGCGACAGCAGGAAGTCGGCATGGCCGCGCGGCATCGCCCTTACGAGCGCGGCATGGCCGCGGTCGACGCTCGCCTGGTCCGTCAGGTCGAGCCCGATCCCGTAGGACGCCGCCGTATCCAGCCCGCCGTAACGCGCGAACAGCCCGTGCGGGCTCGGATCGCCGAGAAAGTCGAGGAAGCCGACATCGTGGTTGCCGGCAAGCATGACGTGGCGTGGATCGCGCTCCCGCGCCTCGATGAGGAAGGAAAGCACGGCTTTCGAGTCCGGGCCCCGGTCGACATAGTCGCCGAGATGGACGATCCGCCAGTCGCCGGGCTTATGCTGGGCGATCTCGTCGGCGATCAGCCGGTGCATCTCGCGCAACTGGTCGACGCAGCCATGCACGTCGCCGATGGCGAAGAGCATCATGCCGTCCGGCGTGCGGGCGGATGCGAGGTCCACGAGACCTGTATCGTTGGCGCTCATACCGCCCTCAAACGGCCTCCCCGAGCGGATCGGTTGCCCGGTAAAGCAGCCCCGGCCCGACATCCCTGATGTCGCGCTTGCCGCAGAGCGCCATGGTGATGTCGAGCTCCTTGCGGATGATCTCCAGCGCCAGCGTGACGCCCGCCTTGCCCATCGCGCCCAGCCCGTAGAGGAAGGGCCGGCCGATATAGGTGCCCTTCGCGCCGAGGCAGAGCGCCTTCAGCACGTCCTGCCCGGAGCGGATGCCGCCGTCGAAATGCACCTCGATCCGGTCGCCGACCGCCTCCGCGATCTCGGGCAGGACGGAGATGGAGGAAGGCGCGCCGTCGAGCTGGCGTCCGCCGTGGTTGGAGACGATGATGGCGTCTGCGCCCGTCTGCGCCGCCATTTTCGCATCCTCGACGTCGAGGATGCCCTTGATGATCAGCTTGCCGCCCCACCGCTCCTTGATCCACTCGACGTCCTTCCAGGAAAGCTGGGGATCGAACTGCTCGGCGGTCCAGGACGAGAGCGACGACAGGTCGGTCACGCCTTTGGCGTGGCCGGCGATGTTGCGGAAGGTGCGCCGCTGGGTGCCGAGCATGCCCATGCACCAGGCCGGCCGCGTCGCCATCTGCCAGATGTGCTTCGGCGTGAATTTCGGCGGCGCGGAGAGGCCGTTGCGCAGGTCCTTGTGGCGCTGGCCGAGGATTTGCAGGTCGGCCGTCAGCACCAGCGCCGAGCATTTCGCCGCCTTGGCGCGGTCGATGAGGTTTGCCACGAAGTCGCGGTCCTTCATCACGTAGAGCTGGAACCAGAACGGCTTCGTCGTCGCCGAGGCGACGTCCTCGATCGAGCATATGCTCATGGTGGAGAGCGTGAAGGGAACGCCGAACGCCTCCGCCGCCTGCGCCGCCAGCATCTCGCCGTCGGCGTGCTGCATGCCGGTGAGCCCGGTCGGCGCGAGCGCCACCGGCATCGTCACCTTCTGGCCGATCATGGTGCTCTCCAGCGAGCGGTTCGTCATATCGACCAGGATGCGCTGGCGCAGCTTGATCTTGTGGAAATCCGCCTCGTTGGCGCGGTAGGTGCCCTCTGTCCAGGCGCCGGAATCCGCATAGTCGAAGAACATCTTCGGGACCCGACGCCGGGCGAGCCGCTTGAGGTCGGCGATTTCGACGATAGCACTCATGATTTTTCCTCGGAACGAAAAGAGGCGGCATGGATGCCGCCGGATTGCGCGAAGCCGCACTGCATCAGCCGCGGCCCTCCGCCGCCCGCGCACGGCCCTTCGGCGCGGCGCGCTGGCTGAGGCGCAGGCGCGACACGCGCTGCCAGTCGCCGGTGCGCGCCGCCTCGATCGTGGCGCGCTCGACATAGCTGATATGGTCCATGGCGGCCGCGCGCGCCTTGGCGGCGTCGCCCGCCGTCACGGCCTCGTGGATGCGCAGGTGCTGGAACAGCAGCTCCTCGCGCGCGCCGGGCAGGTTGAAGATCATCAGGCGGTTGAGGAAGACGCCGTCCGCCAGCAACCGGTAGCAGGCGCGCAGCGTGTGCAGCAGGATGATGTTGTGCGCGCATTCCCCGACGGCATTGTGGAACTCGACGTCGATGGCGGCCTCTTCCTCGAAGTCGCCGCGCTGGTAGGCGTCCTTCATCCGCCGGACGATGCCGCCGAGCATGGCGCGGTCCTCGGCCGTCGCCCGCCGCGCGGCGTATTCCGCCGCGATTCCCTCCACCTCGCGGCGATATTCCAGATAGTCGGCGGACGCCTTGGGGTGCGTCGCGATCAGGTCCATGACCGGCTTCGAGAACACCTGCCCTATCACGTCGGCGACGTAGGTGCCGCCGCCGTGGCGGGTCGTGATCAGTCCGCGCGACTCCAGATTCTTCAGCGCCTCGCGCAGGATCGGCCGCGACACGTCGAACTGGCGCGACAGCTCGCGCTCGCCGGGCAGCCGGTCGCCGACGCGCAGCACGCCTTCGAGGATGAGGCTCTCGATCTGCTGCGCGGCCTCGTCGGCGGCGCGCGCATGGTCGATCGGGGTGAAGATCTCGGTCAAGGCCCGTGTCCGCCGTTGTTCGGCTTGCATAGGCCGCCTGCTGGCAGTGGTCAATATTTTTGTCCAGAATGGCAGCGGATATTCCGCTGCCATTGACGTATCGGTGGGTTTGACGGAAATCTCCTATTGCGATTGCCTGCGGCAGCTTTCACTGGTAAATCGACATGACCACTTTTGGGAGGCGTCATGTCGCGATTGAAAATGCCGGCGCCGGAGGCGGCGACGCTCGCGCGCCGCGCCGAGATCGTCGCCGACATGCGTACGATCGTGCCGGGCGAAGGCGTCGTCGACACCGTCAACGGCATGCGCGTCTTCGAGAGCGACGGCCTGACGGCCTATCGCCAGCTTCCGCTTGTGGTCGTGCTGCCCGAGACCGTGGCGCAGGTCGCGCGCATCCTGAAATACTGCAACGAGCGCGGCATCCGCGTGGTGCCGCGCGGTTCGGGAACGTCGCTGTCGGGCGGCGCGCTGCCGCTGGAGGACGCCGTGCTTCTGGTGATGAGCCGGTTCAACCGCATCCTCGACATCGACTATGCGAACCGCGTGGTCGTGGCGCAGCCCGGCGTCACCAATCTTGGCATCACGACCGCGGTGGAGCAGGAAGGCTTTTATTATGCGCCCGATCCCTCCTCGCAGATCGCCTGTTCGATCGGCGGCAACGTCGCGGAGAATTCTGGCGGCGTGCACTGCCTGAAATACGGCCTGACCGCCAACAACGTGCTCGGCATCGAGATGGTGCTGATGAGCGGCGAGGTGGTGCGGCTGGGCGGCAGGCACCTGGACGCGGAAGGCTACGACCTGCTCGGCCTGATGACGGGCTCCGAGGGGCTGCTCGGCGTCGTCACCGAAGTGACCGTGCGCATCCTGAAGAAGCCTGAGACGGCGCGGGCGCTGCTGATCGGCTTTCCGACCAATGAGCAGGGCGGCCAGTGCGTGGCCGACATCATCGGCGCCGGCATCGTCCCGGGCGGCATGGAGATGATGGACGCCCCGGCGATCCGGGCGGCGGAGGATTTTCTCCATGCCGGCTATCCGCTCGACTGCGAGGCGCTGCTGATCGTCGAGCTGGACGGGCCGCAGACCGAGGTCGATCATCTGATCGGCGCGGTCGAGGCGATCGCGAAGAAGAACGGCTCGACGCTCTGCCGCATCTCGACATCCGAAGAGGAGCGGCTGGCCTTCTGGGCGGGCCGCAAGGCCGCTTTCCCGGCGGTCGGGCGCCTCTCGCCGGACTATTACTGCATGGACGGCACCATTCCCCGCAAGCAACTGCCGCGCGTGCTGGCCGGCATGCGGCGCCTCTCGGAAGAATACGGCTTGCGGGTCGCCAACGTCTTCCATGCCGGCGACGGCAACCTGCACCCGCTGATCCTCTACGATGCGAACGTGCCGGGAGAATTGCAGAAGGCCGAGGATTTCGGCGCGGACATATTGCGGCTCTGCGTCGAGGTGGGCGGCGTGCTGACCGGCGAGCACGGCGTCGGCGTGGAGAAGCGCGACCTCATGCCGGAAATGTTCAACGAGACGGATCTCGACCAGCAGATGCGGGTCAAATGCGCCTTCGACCCCAACCACCTGCTCAACCCCGGAAAGGTCTTCCCGCAACTGCGGCGCTGCGCCGAACTGGGCCGCATGCACGTGCATCGCGGCCAGACGGCGTTTCCGGACATTCCGAGGTTTTGACGGCGATGATTGGCGCTCCGTTGCACTCATGACCACCTTCGCTCCGACCACAGCCGCCGAAGTGCTCGACGCCGTCGCCTGGGCTGCTGCCGAGGAGGCGCCGCTGGAGGTCGTCGGCCACGGCACGAAGCGCGGCATCGGACGCCCCGTTCAGGCCGGGCACACGCTCGATCTGTCGGGGCTCTCCGGCGTGACGCTCTACGAGCCGGAGGAGCTGGTGCTGTCGGCGCGCGCCGGCACGCCCGTCGCCGAGATCGCGGCGCTGCTGGCGGAGAACGGCCAGGAATTCGCCTTCGAGCCGATGGATTACGGCCCGCTGCTCGGCGGTGCGGCGGGCCGCGGCACGGTCGGCGGGATGCTGGCTGCCAACCTTTCCGGCCCGCGCCGGCTGAAGGCAGGGGCGGCGCGCGACCATGTGCTGGGCATATACGCCGTCTCGGGCCGCGGCGAGGCGTTCAAGTCGGGCGGGCGCGTCGTCAAGAACGTGACGGGATATGACCTTTCCAAGGGGCTTGCCGGCTCGTGGGGCACTCTGGCCGTGGTGACGGACGTTACCTTCAAGGTCTTGCCGGCGGCCGAGACGGAAATGACGCTTGTCGTGCATGGCCTCGACGACGACAGGATGGCGGCCGCGCTCGCTGTCGCCATGGGGTCGAGCTGCGAGGTGTCCGGTGCGGCGCACCTGCCGATGGGGATCGCCGAGCGTGTCGCCGGCGGCGCGCTGGGGGAAGGTTCCACGACGCTGCTCCGGATCGAGGGTTTCGGCCCCTCCGTGGCCTATCGCGTCGGCAGGCTGAGGGACCTGCTCGAAGGCGTGCCGGCGATCGATGCGATCGAGGCGGAAACGTCGAAGACCGTGTGGCGCGAAATCCGCGACTGCGCGCCCTTCGCCGACGGCACGGCGCGGCCGGTCTGGCGCGTCTCGGTCGCCCCGTCCGAAGGCTGGAAGCTGGCGCTGGCGCTGCGCATGGAGGCGCCGGCCTCCGCCTTCTTCGATTGGCAGGGCGGCCTCGTCTGGCTGCGCATGGAGGAAGACGATCCACAGGCCGAGCTGGTACGCAGTCTCGTGGCGAAATGCGGAGGCGGTCATGCGACGCTGGTGCGCGCGGCCGCCGCGTGGTGCACGTCCGTGCCGGTTTTCGAACCGCAGCCGCCGGCGCTTGCGGCCCTGTCGCTCAGGCTGAAGGACGAGTTCGACCCGAAGGGAATCCTCAATCCGGGCCGGATGGGTTAGGATTGGACGATCTTGTGGAGCGTGAAGCGATGCAGAAGACAGCCATGACCGAAGCGGAGCTTTTCGAGTCGAGGCCGGAGATATTGAGCGGCTCGCTGGTATTTCGGGGGACACGCGTGTCGGTGGAAGCCTTTTTCGAGAACCTCGCCGCCGGCTTGTCTCTCGATGACCTGCTGCGCAATTATCCTGGAGTGGGCCGCGAACGGGCCGAGGCGGCGATACTGTTGGCCGCCCGGAAATTCGGCAAAGCAGCGGCGTGATCCGGGCGATACTCGACGAAGTGGTTCCGGGCGACATCGCGACGCTGCTTGCCGGAGACGTATTGGTCGAACCGTTTCCGGATGACTGGCGTAGCCTTTCGGACGGGGCTGTCCTCAGGGCGGCGAACGTAATGGGTTATGATTGGCTGATCACCTGCGACAAGAACATGCCATTCCAGCAGAATCTCGCGGGATCTGCGGTCTGTGTCCTCATTCTGCCGACGCCGCGCCTGCCGGAAATCGGGCGAATTCGCCAATCTCTTCATAAGGTGCTGAGAAAGCCGGTTCCCGGGCACTTCATACTGCTGGACATGGACGGCAGGCGCGCGGGCGATCCTTCGCCGCATTTTGAAAGCCGAGGACGATCCAAGCGATAATGCAAACCACCTTCTCCCCCGCCCAGCTCGCCGATCCACACATTGCGGAATCCGAAAAGATCCTGCGCAAATGCGTGCATTGCGGCTTCTGCACCGCGACCTGCCCGACCTATGTCACCCTCGGCAACGAACTGGATTCGCCGCGCGGACGAATCTACCTGATCAAGGACATGCTGGAGAACGGCCGGCCGGCCGATGCCGAGATCGTCACCCATATCGACCGCTGCCTTTCCTGCCTCGCCTGCATGACCACCTGCCCGTCCGGTGTGAACTACATGCATCTGGTGGATCACGCGCGGGCACATATCGAGAAGACCTGGCGGCGGCCGCTGGCGGACCGGCTCATGCGCGGCCTGCTCGCTGCCGTGCTGCCCTATCCCGGCCGCTTCCGCCTGGCGCTGAAACTCGCCGCCTTCGGCCGGCCCTTCGAGAGGGCGTTCGCGTCCGTGCCCGCGCTGAAGCCGCTTGCAGCCATGCTGCGGCTGGCGCCGCTGAGTGTGCCGGCCGCCTCGGCGCAGGACCGGCCGGGCGCCTATCCCGCCAAGGGCGCGCGGCGCGGCCGTGTCGCCATCCTGTCGGGCTGCGCGCAGCCGGTGCTCGACCCCGGCATCAACGAGGCGACGACAGCGCTGCTGACGCGGCTCGGCATCGAGGTCGTGGTGCCGGAACGGCAGGGCTGCTGCGGCGCGCTCACACACCATATGGGTCGCGAGGACAGCGCGCTCGATTTCGCCCGGAAGAATGTCGATGCCTGGACGCGCGAGATGCGCAACGGGCTCGACGCCATCATCATCACCACCTCCGGCTGCGGCACCACGATCAAGGACTACGGCTTCATGCTGCGCCTCGATCCGGCCTATGCGGAGAAGGCGGCGCGCATTTCGGCGCTAGCCAAGGACGTCACCGAATATCTGGCGACCCTCGACCTGCCGGAGCCGTCCGTCAGGCCGGGCCTTGCGGTCGCCTATCATTCCGCCTGCTCCATGCAGCACGGCCAGAAGATCGTCCGCCAGCCCAAGGACCTGCTGGCGAAGGCCGGCTTCGTGGTGCGCGAGCCGCGCGAGGGGCATCTCTGCTGCGGCTCGGCCGGCACCTACAATATCCTTCAGCCCGAGATTTCGGCGAAGCTGCGCGATCGCAAGGCGAAGAACATCGCGGCGACCGGCGCCGATATCGTTGCGGCGGGCAATATCGGCTGCATCGCCCAGATCGCCGACCGCGCCGGCATGCCGATCGTCCATACGGTGAAGCTGCTCGACTGGGCCTATGGTGGTGAACGGCCCGCAGCACTCGGCGGCACGGCGGCCAACGGCCTGACGCGCAATTCCTGAGACGCCGCTACGTCGTTCGCTCCGCCTCTGTTGCGGTGCGTTGCCGGCCAAGCTGCAGCATTGCGATGCTGGCGAGGACCAGAACGATGGCGGCGGTTTCCAGGATTCCGACTTTCTCGCCAGCGGCCCAGCCGATCAGCAGCGCGACATTGGGCGTGATATAGGTCGCGCCGGAGGCCGCCACCGCGCCGAGTTCTTGCAGCAGGTAATAATAGATCAGGAACGCCATGCCGGTTCCCAGGACGCCGAGCCCCACGGCGACGCCGGCAGCGGCGTGCCAGTCTTGGAGAATGCTCGCCATTCCCGTTCTGTCGGTGAGTGCCAGAAGCACCAGCAGAGCAAGACCCGTTTGCCAGGTGGCGAGCGCCAGGGGTGGCAGATTGAACGGCGACAGGAAGCGGCGAACATACACATAGGAAACGCCGAGAATGGTTGTCGCCGACAGCATCCAGAAAACCCCGATGATGTCGACGGTTCTGTCAGACCCTTCCCATGGGCGGGCGATCAGAACGATGCCGGCAAAGCCCACCGTCACACCGCCCAGCATCAGGGCGTTGGGCTTTTCCGTGCGGAGAAACAGAAGTGTGGCGATCGTGGTGAAAAGCGCGATCGACCCGCCGAGAACACCGGCGATGCCGGAAGGAAGCCGCGCCGTGCCTTCGGCGATCGCGAGATAATAGAAGGCGGTCGCCAGCACCGCCATGACGAGAAAATGCGGCAGATGGCGCATCTGGTCCCGATGGATCACGCCCTTTCGCCAGGCCACGAAGGCCAGCGGCAGGAAGCCGAAGAACACACGCAGAAGAGTGATCTGCGCGGGCGTGATCAGTTCTGCCGCCCATTTCATGTAGATGAAGTTCGATCCCCAGAAGAGGCCAAGCAACGCGAATGCCAGATAGGTCGACCGCACGAAATCCGCCCTGACTTGGGGAAAACTGTCACAGAAGGGCGCGGCTTCCCGATGCGGAACCGGCCCATTTGCGGCGTAGCGCTGCGCGGGGACGATATCGTCCGTCGCCATGCTTTTGTGGATCGGAACGACAGGACGGGTGTATATTTGCGACGAACGACCGTGACCCCTACGCGGGTTATTTTCGCGATCCCGATGGGCACTCCGTCATAAACGAAAAAGGCGGCTGCGGTTGCCCGCGCCGCCTTTCCGTCGGCGGGCCGCATCCCCCTGCGGCCTGCCGTTTCCCCCGCAGGAAACTACATCACCACGACCTTGGCGCCGACATCGACGCGCTCGTAGAGGTCGACCACGTCCTCGTTGCGCAGCCGGATGCAGCCGGACGAGACGTTGGTGCCGATCGTCCAGGGCGCGTTCGTGCCGTGGATGCGGTAGAGCGTATCGCCGAGATACATGGCGCGGGCGCCCAGCGGATTGGCCGGACCGCCCGGCATGTAGGCCGGCAGGTTGCGGCCGTTGGCGCGCTCGCGCGCGATCATCTCGGCCGGCGGCCGCCAGTCCGGCCATTCGGCCTTGCGCGCCACCGTCTGCGTGCCGTGCCAGACCATGCCTTCCTTGCCGACGCCGACGCCGTAGCGGCGGGCCTGTCCATTGCCCTCGATGAGGTAGAGGAACTTGCTGCCCGTATCGATGACGATGGTGCCGGGCTTGTAGTCGCCGGCATAGGCGACCTGCTGCGGCAGGAATTTCGGATCCATGGCGCGTCGCGTCTCGGCCGGTGCATAGGCGACGGTGCGCGCCTGCGTCCTGCGAGTGACGGTACGCTGCGCGGGCTGCACCTGGACCTGGGCCTCGAGGCTGCGGAGCTTGCGGCGGGGCACCGGGACGGCGCGCGCCGGGCTTCCGCTCCGCAACTGCATCACCCACGGCGCGGAAAGGTCGGGACTGACCAGCACCGGCGGGCGTTCCCTGTATCTGTCTCCTGCTTCCGCCATGCCTCCTGACAGCATGCTGGCAGCAAGGCAGCTCAAGACGAAAAACGTCCTCTTCATCACGCTCACCTCAACTCGTACGCTCGACCTGGAACCGGTCTTGCACCCGTTTTGGCGCTGAAGCGGAATCGAAATGGTGAATCCGCGTTCATAAAATGCCGCCTGCCGCGTGAACCTTTTGGAATGGTTACCGTGCGGTTCAGCAAGCTGGTAAAGACGCGGTAAAGCGAGGGAGAATCGGCATGGCCGCCGGATTGATGGTCGGGGAAGACGGGCGCGGGCGCTGCGGCTGGCATGGCGGCGATCCCTTCTACCAGAACTACCACGACGGCGAATGGGGGCGGCCGGCGACGGACGACATCCGTCTGTTCGAGAAAATTTGCCTGGAAGGTTTCCAGTCGGGGCTGTCGTGGCTGACGATCCTGCGCAAGCGGGAGAATTTCCGTGCCGCCTTCGCCGGCTTCGACTTCCGCAAGGTGGCGCGGTTCGGCGCGGCCGACGTGGAGCGCCTGCTTCAGGACGCCGGCATCGTCCGCCATCGCGGCAAGATCGAATCGACGATCAACAATGCGCAGCGCGCCGTCGCGCTTGTAGAGGAGGCGGGCTCGCTGGCGGCATGGTTCTGGAGCTTCGAGCCCGCGCCGGAGCAGCGCCCGCAAAACGTCACATGGGAGGCCATCCGCGCCATGCCGAAGACGGAGACTTCCGTCAGGATCTCGAAGGAATTGAAGAAGCGCGGCTGGAGTTTTGTCGGCCCCACCACGGTCTATGCGTTCATGCAGGCGATGGGCATGGTGAACGACCACATCGAAGGCTGTTTCTGCCGCGCCGAGGTGGAGGCGCTGCGGGCCGGATTGAAGCGGCCGGCGCTGCGCTAGCCTCCTTCGGAGCGCTCCCTCCGCGACCCTTGCCGCGCTATCCCCTATCGTCTAGGAGACGACCGCTCCCAAACGTCTCCAGCGAGTGCATCACGTCCATGGCCGACAAATCGCAGAAAATGCTGGCGCGGCTGCCGCGCGGCTTCGCGGATCGCGCGCCGGACGACATCCGCGCCGCCGAGAAGATGATGGCGACGATCCGCGAGGTCTACGAGCTCTACGGCTTCGAGCCGGCCGACCAGCCGCTGGTCGAATACACCGACGCGCTCGGAAAGTTCCTGCCGGACCAGGACCGGCCGAACGAGGGCGTCTTCTCCTTCCAGGACGACGACGAGCAATGGCTGTCGCTGCGCTACGACCTGACCGCGCCGATGGCGCGCTATGTGGCGGAGAATTTCGAGCGCCTGCCGAAGCCGTTCCGCAGCTACCGCTCCGGCTGGGTGTTCCGCAACGAGAAGCCGGGGCCGGGGCGCTTCCGCCAGTTCATGCAGTTCGACGCCGACACGGTGGGGACGCCCGGCGTCGCGGCGGATGCCGAGATGTGCATGATGATGGCCGACGTGATGGAGGCGCTGGGCATCCCGCGCGGCCAGTACGTCATCCGTGTCAACAACCGGAAGGTGCTGGACGGCGTGCTTGAGGCGATCGGGCTCGGCGGCGCGGACAATGCCGGCCGAAGGCTCACCGTGCTGCGCGCCATCGACAAGCTGGACAAGTTCGGCCCGGAAGGCGTGCGTCTGCTGCTGGGCAAGGGGCGCTGGGATGGCGGCAAGGAAGGCGAGGGGGATTTTACGAAGGGCGCTGGTCTGGACGAGGGCGGCATCGCCAAGGTGCTTTCCTATGTCGAGACCGGCGAGATCGAGGACAATCAGGGCGTCCGCGAGCTGAAGGAGATCGAGGCGCTGGTTCGCGCAGCCGGCTACGGCCCCGACCGCGTGAAGATCGACCCCTCCGTCGTCCGCGGCCTCGAATATTACACGGGCCCGGTCTTCGAGGCCGAGCTGCTGGCGGAAATTCCCAACGAGGACGGCCAGGTCGTGCGCTTCGGCTCGGTCGGCGGGGGCGGGCGCTATGACGGGCTGGTCTCGCGCTTCCGCGGCGAGCCGGTGCCGGCGACCGGCTTTTCCATCGGCGTGTCGCGGCTGCTCACCGCGCTGAAGAACCTCGGCAAGCTCGATTCTTCCGACCAGCTCGGGCCGGTGGTCGTGCTCGCCATGGACCGCGATACGGAAAGTCTCGGCCGCTACCAGAAAATGGTGTCCGACCTGCGCCGGGCCGGCATTCGCGCCGAGCTTTATCTCGGCGGCGCCGGCATGAAGGCTCAGATGAAATATGCAGATCGCAGGAGCGCGCCCTGCGTGGTCATTCAGGGCGGCGACGAGCGCGCCAGGGGCGAGGTGCAGGTCAAGGACATGGTGGCGGGCGCGCAGATCGCCGCCGGCATTTCCGGCCATGAGGAATACAAGGAGGCGCGTCCGGGACAGGTGACGGTGCCGGAGGCCGAACTGGTCGCGACCGTGCGGGAGATGATCGCGGCGCAGAGGGCGGAGCGGGGATGATGCGCAGGGCCGCCGCCAGTTCGGGCGGGATGGGCGCTCCGTCGCACCCCTCTCTGTCCTGCCGGACATCTCCCCCACAAGGGGGGAGATCGGCGGCTTCGATTTCATCGCTCATCTTGCGACCTTGGAGATTGGCGAAACCCGAAACTACAGCCGATCTCCCCCCTTGTGGGGGAGATGTCCGGCAGGACAGAGAGGGGTGCGAAGGAGCGCGGCCGTTCCCGAAAGTCCGCGTCCGACAATGACCTCCCGCTATCCCGCCTTCGCGCCGGTCATCCTCGACCACTTCGCCGCAAGCGCGGCGGAGCTGGTCGACATGCCGATCATCCAGCCGGCCGATCCGTTTCTCGACATGGCGGGCGAGGATCTGCGCCGCCGCATCTTCCTGACCGAGAGCGAGACCGGCGAGACGCTCTGCCTGCGCCCCGAATTCACCATTCCCGTCTGCCTCGACCACATCGCCGCGCGCGCCGCCACCCCGCACCGCTACGCCTATCTCGGCGAGGTGTTCCGCCAGCATCGCGAGGGCGGCAACGAGTTCTTCCAGGCCGGCATCGAGGATCTCGGCGAGGCGGACGTGGCGGAGGCCGACGCCCGCTCTGTCGCCGACGCGCATGCGCTGCTGGCGCGCCTCCTGCCCGGCCGGCCGCTTGCCGTGACGCTCGGCGACCAGACGATCTTCGAGGCGGTGCTGGCCGCGCTCGGCCTGCCGCGCGGCTGGCAGAAGCGGCTGGCGCGCGCCTTCGGCTCGCCAGCGCAGGTCGAGGCCGCGCTGGCCGACCTCGCCAATCCGCCGCGCGCCGCCGCGCTCCCCGGCGAGATCGCGGAGCTGGTCGCCTTCCGCGACCAGGAGGCGCTGTCGCGCGAGATCGGCGCCGGCATCGCGCGGGCCGGCCTGTCGGCCACCGCCGGCCGCATGCCGCAGGACATCGCGCGACGCCTGATCGAGAAGGCGGAGCTGCGCAGCGTGCGGCTGTCGCCGGAGGCGCTGGACGCGCTGAAGGGATTTCTGGCGATCGAGGTGCCGCTCGACCGCGCCGCCGCCGAACTGTCCGATTTCGCCAAGGCCGCCGGCCTTGCCCTGACGCGCACCCTCGACGCTTTCTCCCGCCGCGTCGAGGCGATCGCGCGCCGCGGCCTGGAGCCGGCCGGCATCGCCTATGACGCGGCCTTCGGGCGGCCGCTGGACTATTATACCGGCCTCGTCTTCGAGGTGTATGAGGACGGCTCGGACCGCCCGCTGGCCGGCGGCGGGCGCTACGACCGGCTGCTGACGCTGCTGGGTGCCGAGAAGCCGATTCCGGCTGTCGGGTTCTCGGTGTGGATCGACCGCATCGAAAAGGCCGGCGGGGAGGGCACGCCATGGCTGTGACGCTGGCGCTTCCCTCCAAGGGCCGGCTGAAGGAGCAGGCGACCGGGCTTTTCGCCAGGGCCGGCTTCGTCGTCGAGCAGGCGGGCGACGAGCGCTCCTACCGGGCTCTGGTGAAGGGGCGCGGCGACATCGAGGTGAAGCTGCTTTCCGCCGGCGAGATCGCCGGGGAGCTTGGCGCGGGCACGATCGACCTCGGCGTCACCGGCGAGGACCTGATCCGCGACAAGCTGGCCGACTGCGACCGCAGGGTGGAGGTCGCGGCGCGGCTGCCCTTCGGCTTCGCCGATGTCGTGGTGGCGGTGCCCGACGTCTGGTGGGACGTCGACACGATGAGCGACCTCGACGACGTGGCCGCCGATTTCCGCCAGCGCCATGGCCGCCGCCTGCGGATCGCCACGAAATACTGGCGGCTCACCCAGCAGTTCTTCTCCCAGCTCCACGGCATCCAGGTCTACCGCATCGTGGAGAGCCTCGGCGCGACCGAGGGCGCGCCGGCCGCCGGCTCCGCCGACGTGATCGTCGACATCACCACGACGGGCTCGACGCTGAAGTCCAATCATCTCAAGGTGTTGTCGGACGGCGTCATCCTGAAGTCGCAGGCCTGCCTCGTCGCGTCGAGGAAAGAGCGCTGCGAGGCGGACAAAGCGCTGATCGCGGAAATCGCGGCTGCCGTCGCCGCGGCGTCGCACGAGAGCTGAATCCCCGGAAATTCAAGGCTTTATGGTTGGCTTCCGATTCATGCCGGCAACCATCTCGCCTGCCGCGCCAACCCGTTGATTCTTTGCGTGAGGCCCGGGCGATCCGCACGAACCTGTTCGTTTGCAAGCACTTGCGCAGCGCCGGTGAATCAGCGCGCGAGTCCCGTCATCCGGGCCGGGTCATGTCCTCCGGCACGACCAGCCGGTCGAAATCGGCGTCGCTGACATAGCCGCCGCCGACGGCTTCCTCGCGCAGCGTGGTGCCGTTCTTGTGGGCCGTCTTGGCGATCTTGGCGGCATTGTCGTAGCCGATCTTCGGCGCCAGCGCCGTCACCAGCATCAGCGAGCGCTCGAGCGCGGCCTTGATGTTGTCCTCGCGCGCCTCGATCCCCACCACGCAATTGTCGGTGAAGGAGACGGACGCGTCGGCGAGGAGCTGCACCGACTGGAGGAAGTTGTAGGCCATCAGCGGGTTGTAGACGTTGAGCTCGAAATGCCCCTGGCTGCCGGCGAAGGTCAGCGCGGCATTGTTGCCGAACACCTGGATGCAGACCTGTGTCATTGCCTCGCATTGGGTCGGGTTGACCTTGCCCGGCATGATCGACGAACCCGGCTCGTTCTCCGGCAGGGCGAGCTCGCCGAGCCCCGAGCGCGGGCCGGAGCCGAGGAAGCGGATGTCGTTGGCGATCTTGTAGAGCGCGGCCGCCGCCGCGTTGATGGCGCCGTGGCTGAACACCATGGAATCGTGCGCGGCCAGCGCCTCGAACTTGTTGGGTGCGGTCCTGAAGGGAAGACCGGTGATGGCGGAAATCTTCTCCGCCACCTTGACGTCGAAGCCGACCGGCGCGTTGAGCCCGGTGCCGACCGCCGTTCCGCCCTGCGCGAGCTCCATCAGCCCCGGCAGCGTCGCCTCGATGCGGCCGATGGAGGAGGCGACCTGCGCGGCATAGCCGGAAAACTCCTGGCCGAGCGTCAGCGGCGTGGCGTCCTGCGTGTGGGTGCGGCCGATCTTGACGATGTGGGCGAACTGCCTGGCTTTGTCGTCCAGCGCCGCATGGAGGTGCTTCAGCGCCGGGATGAGGTCGCGGACGATGCGCTCGGCGCAGGCGATGTGCATGGCCGTCGGATAGGTGTCGTTTGACGACTGGCTCATATTGACGTGGTCGTTGGGATGGACGGGCTTCTTCGAGCCCATCTCGCCGCCCAGCATCTCGATGGCGCGGTTGGAGATCACCTCGTTGGCGTTCATGTTGGACTGCGTGCCGGAGCCGGTCTGCCAGACGACCAGCGGGAAATGGTCGTTCAGCCTGCCGTCGATCACGTCCTGCGCGGCCTTGACGATCGCCTCGCCGAGCTTCGGGTCGAGACGCCCCATCTCCATGTTCACCTCGGCCGCCGCGCGCTTGACGATGCCGAGCGCGCGCACGACCGAAAGCGGCTGCTTCTCCCAGCCGATCCTGAAATTGCCCTTGCTGCGCTCCGCCTGCGCGCCCCAGTAGCGGTCGGACGCGACTTCGATCGGTCCGAACGTGTCGGTCTCGGTGCGGGTGGTCTTGCTCAAGGGTGCTCTCCGGTCAGTCAGGCCGCCGTTGGCCTACCGCGTCGCACAAACGGCTTCAAGGCCGGAATGCTGCGCCGGCCTTGACAAATCGGTTGAATGTCTGCCGCGTGGCGGCGTCAGACGCCGCGGCGTCCGAAGCCGGTCGGCCCGGTCGGGCGCCTGGCCGGCACAACCGGGGTCGGCGCTGCCGCCGGCGCGGGCTGAAGCTTCTGCGCCGGCGCCGGCTTGCCTTCGAGCCGCGCGCGCTCCGCCCGCAGCCGGCCGATATGCGCTTCGATCTCGTCGTCGGCGTCGAACCCGACGCCGCCGCCGGAGGAAGGCCCGAACCGGTTGCCGCCCGGCTTGCCGGAGAGGAAGCCGCACTCGACGATCTGCCAGATCGCGCCGACATAGGGCACGAACACGATGCAGAACCACCAGCCGGACTTGTCGCGGTCGTGGAAGCGCTTCACCGTCGTCGCGATGTTGATCCAGATGGAGAGGGTGCCGCACGCAAGCAGTGCGGCGAGGATGCTCCAGCCGCCTTGCGACAGCTCGCCCTTGGCATGTTCGGCCGACGGGTCGGCCACGCCGATGACCAGCGCGAGCGCCCCGATTCCGACGACCCACACGCCGAGAATGGCGAGTTGCCCGAGCCACCATTGAAGACGGCCGATCCGGCCCGAAAAGCCAAAAAGAAGGTCCATCGCTCCCTCCGCTCAAGACAGGGAGATGCTAGCGCAACGCGGTAAATCATTGGTGCAGGACACCATCGGCGGGGGAGCAGGCTCTCGCCGTGGTTAACAGTTCATGGCAGAAGGAAGCACTGCGAATACCGCGTACGGAGCCTGCGATGCTGGGAACGGTTACGACACGGCGGATGCTGCTGAAGCAGGCGGCGGCGGTGGTCCTCGCCGGCGCCCGCCCCGTCCTTGCCGCGCCCGCGGACGGGAAGACGGACGTCACCTTCCTGTTCGTCAGCGACGTGCATGCCTGCCGCATGGCGAGCGGCCTCAGCCCCAACTGCCAGCAGGAGGGAAAGACGGACGCCAGCCTCCTGCGCCATATCCGTGCGCTCAACGCGATCGAGCAGGACGAATGGCCGGGCCGGGTCAGGGACGCCGCGAGCGGGCTGAGGTCGGCCGGAACGCGGGTGGCGAGGCCCCGGGGCCTGGTGATCGGCGGCGACATGACGGACGACGGCGGCGGGCAGGTCGTCCAGCCGAGCGAGGGAACGCAGCTCCTGCAATTCAGCCACCGCTACAGCGAGGGCGTCGACGAGGACCATGTCCACTACCCGGTCTATGCCGGGCTCGGCAACCACGACCTCGACCAGGACGGCCCGCCGGGCCATGTCGACTGGTATCGGCGCGAGCTGCGCGACTATGTCGAGATCAATCACCGCCAGGGCGTGTTCTTCAAGCCGCCCGTGCCGGCCGACAGCTACGACGTCGATTCGGATTCCTACTCATGGAATTGGGGCCGGCTGCATCTGGTGCAGCTTCACCGCTTTGCGGGCGACACTAGGAAAGGCGCGGCGAGCGGCATGGACTGGCTCGCCAACGATCTCGCCCGCAACGCGAAGGACGGCCGGCCGGTCGTGCTCTTCCAGCACTATGGCTGGGACAGTTTTTCGACCGAGCGCTGGGACCCCGCAAAGCGGACTTTCGACACCGAAGGCGCCGGAGCCCCGCACTGGTGGAGCCCCGAGGAGCGGCAGGCGCTTCTGGACGCCATCGGAGGCTACAACGTGATCGGCCTCTTTCACGGCCACCAGCACGAGACGCCGATGATCTACAAGGCCGCCGGCCTCGACCTGTTCAAGCCGAAGGCGGCCTATATGGGCGGCTTCGCGCTGGCGCGCGTCACCGAAGATTTTATCGATGTCGCCCTCGGAGAGGCCGCCGGTGACGGTGGCGGCGTGGCCTTCACGGACGCGTTCTCGAAGGCGATCTGAAAGCTCCGGCGGAAAGCCTCAGCGCAGCCGCCTGCCGTCGGCGTCGAGCAGCACCACGCCGGATGCCGGCAGCGATATCCCGACCGTCTCGCCCTCCTCGAACGGGCGGCCCTCGATCAGGTTGGCGGCATGCAGGACGCTGCCGCCGCTGTCGATCTCGTAGAGGACGGAGCTGCCGAGATAGGATGCCGACGTGACCGTGCCGACGAGATCGGCGCCGGCCGGCGCGCCGACGGCGAGCTTCTGCGGCCTGAGCACCAGGGTCACTGCCGCGCCTTTCGCCGGCGAGGCGTCGGTCGCGACCGTCACCTTGCGCGCGTCCGGCAGCTCGACGGTCGCGCGCCCGCCCGCAACGCCGGTCATGGTCCCCGAGAGCAGGTTCGCCTTGCCGAGGAAGCTCGCGACGAAGCGCGTCTCCGGCTGCTCGTAGACGGCGTGCGGCGTGCCGGTCTGCTCCATCACGCCGGAATTCATCACCACGATCCGGTCGGACATGGCGAGCGCCTCGTCCTGGTCGTGGGTGACGAAGAGCGCGGTGATGCCCGTCGCCTTCTGGATCTTCTTGATCTCGACGCGCATCTCCTCGCGCATGTTGGCGTCGAGTGCCGACAGCGGCTCGTCGAGCAGCAGCACCTCAGGCTGGAAGACGATGGCACGCGCCAGCGCGATGCGCTGCTGCTGGCCGCCGGAAAGCTGCGAGGGCAGCTTCTTCTCCGACCCCGGCAGGCGCACCATCTCCAGCGCCTCGGTCACGCGCTGCCGGATCTCCGGCTTCGGCACGTTGCGGTATTTGAGGCCGAAGGCGACGTTGTCGAACACCGTCTTGTGCGGGAACAGCGCGTAGTTCTGGAAGACCAGCCCGATATTTCGCTTGTAGATCGGGATGCCGTCGATGCGCCGTCCGCCGATCGAGATTTCGCCGGCCGAGATGCCGACCAGCCCGGCTATGGCGCGCAGGATCGTCGTCTTGCCGCAGCCGGACGGCCCGAGCAGCGTCACGAAGCTGCCCTTGTCGATGGCGAGCGAAAAGTCGCGCACGGCGACGAACTTGCCGTAGGCGATGTCGATGTTGCGGAACTCGACCGCCGGCCCCTCGGTGCCGCCGCGAACGCCCGTGGCGAGGGACGAAACCCCGGCCGGCACCGGCCGGGGCATCTGCGTGGAGGCCATCATGCCGTCAGGCACCCTTCGCGATCCTGTTCCACTGCTTGGTCCAGGCGTCCTCGTTGTCCGCCCAGTAGATCGGGTCGGCGAAGGTCAGCGCCTTCATCGAGCCGGTCGGGTCGAAGGCGGGCAGCTTCTCGATCTTCTCGGTGAGCTTGACCTTGGTCGGGTCGAGCGAGGGCGGATAGCTCTGGCCCTCGGCGACGGCGATGGAGGTCGCCGGATCGAGCATGAAGTTGATCAGTTCCTCGCACTCGGCCATGGGCGAGCCCTTGAGGATCAGCATGTCCTCCATCCAGGCATAGGATCCTTTCGGATCGAGATAGCCGATCGGGTGGCCCTGGTCCTGCAGCGCGGCGATGCGGCCGGACCAGGCGTCCGTCACCACGATCTCGCCCTTGGAGAGCAGGTCCATCAACTCGGCGCCGGAACTCCAGAATTTCTTGGCGAGGTCGCGGTTCTCGCGCACCTTGGCCCACACCGCGTCCATGTCCTTGATGGCGTTCGGGTCCTGCCCGGTCTGGAGCGCGGCGTACCAGACGCGCGTCGTCATGTCGGCATAGCCGCCCACCTTGCCGGCATACTTCTTGTCGAACAGCAGGCCGACGCCCTTCTCCTTGGCTTCCTCCGGCGAGATCACGGTCGTGTTGTAGGCGATGCCGGTGGTGCCGTAGTCGTAGGGCACGGCCGACAGCTTCGGCGTCAGCTTGCGGAACGGCTCGATCATCGGCTGGAGCACATTGGCGAGGTTCGGGATGTTGGCCTCGTTGATCTCCGAGTTCACGCCGGCGTTGATGTATTTGATGTAGTAGTTGACGCCGGAGGAATGGACGACCTGATAGTCGCCCGGCTTGGACGTCTTGATCTTCGTGATGATCTCGTCCTCGTCGCCGAACGTGCCCTGGACGACCTTGATGCCGGTCTTGGCCGTGTAGGGCTGGAAGGCGTATTTGTCGATCGCGTCCTGCACGGTGCCGCCCCAGCCGTCGAAGCGGACCTCGGTGGCGGCGGCGAGCGCGCGGCCCATCCATGGCATCGACAGGCCGGCCGTGGTCGCCGCGGCCGCCGTCAGCGTCAGGAAGGTGCGGCGGCTGAGATCGCCGTTGGCGTATCGTTCATGCAGCCTTTCCAGCCGCCTGGTGGTGGTGAGTTTCATCATACTTCCTCCTTTGGTTCGTTGCGTCTTCTGAGCCGGGTGAGGCCTTGCAGGATAAGGCCGCCGATAAGCGGAATGCCGACCGTCACCACGACCATCACCGTGCCGAGCGCGTTGATCTCGGGGCTGATCGATATCTTCAGCATGGACAGGATCTGCGTCGGCATCGTCTCGACGCCGGCCGGCCGCCAGAACAGGCTGGCCGAGGTGTTGTCGAAGGAGATGGTGAAGGCGAGCAGGGCGCCCGCCACCACCGCCGGCAGGAGCAGCGGCAGCGTCACCTCTCCAAAGGTCTGCCGGCGCGACGCGCCGAGCGACAGCGCCGCCTCCTCGTAGACGCGCCGGATGCCGACCATGCGCGCCTGCGCGATCAGCACCACATAGGGCAGGGCGAGCAGGATGTGGCCGAGGATCAGAAGAACCATGGTGCGCGGCTGGTCGACCGCCTTGATCAGGACCAGCAGGCCGACGCCGAGGATCGTCTCCGGGACCAGCGCCGGCAGGATCACCAGCGTCCCCAGGACCTGCTTGCCGGGAAATTCGAAGCGCACCAGCGCAAACGCGGTGACGAGGCCGATCGCCGTGGTGACGATCGCCGTGACCACGGCGATCCACAGCGAGGTGCGGAAGGCGGTGAGCACCTGCTCGTTGGCCAGCAGCTTGCCGTACCATTGCAGGGAAAAGCCGGTCATCGGGAAGCCGCCGAACATCGAGGCGTTGAACGACAGGATCACCGTGGCCAGGATCGGCGCGAACATGAAGATGTAGACGCAGAGCGTGACAAAACCTGTCAGCCGCCAGGCCAGCCTGCCTTCCCTGTCGCGCGGCGCCGTCATCCGCCCAGCCCCTTCACGATCTGCGACATGCCCATGTAGCGGGTGTAGATGGCGGCGAAGAAGCCGAGCACGACGAAGAGCACGATGGAAAGCGTGGCGCCCATCGGCCAGTTCAGCTCGCCCATGATCGTGTCGTAGATCAGATTGCCGAACAGCGCGTCGCGGCCGGAACCGAGAAGCTGCGGCGTCACGTAGGAGCCCGCCGCCAGCACGAAGCAGAGCAGCAGGCCGGCCGCCAGCCCGGGCAGCGAAAGCGGCAACGTCACCTCGCGGAACGCCTGAGCGCTGGTGCACCCCATGGACTGGGCAGCGGAAATCAGCGTGCGGTCAATGCTTTCCAGGCTCACATAGACGTTGAGGATCATGTAGGGGAGCAGGAAATGCGTCAGGCCCATGATGACCGCGCCCTCTGTGTAGAGCATGGTCAGCGGCTGGTCGATGACGCCGAGCTTGAGCAGCGTCACGTTGATCAGGCCCTGCTCGCCGAGAATGTGGATCCAGGAGAAGGTGCGGATGGTGAAGCTGATCCAGAAGGGCACGATGAGCAGCAGCAGCAGCAGCCATTTGTGCCGGAACGTCGTCGCCCAGATGAAGTAGGCGGGGAAGTAGCCGAGCACCGCCGAGACGATCGCGGTGATCGCGCCGACCCGCATCGTCTTCCACAGGAAGCCGTGATAGTAGCTGTCGGTAAGGAACTCCTTCCAGTTGTCGAGCGTCAGCGTCGCGCTTTCGACGCCGGCGGTGACGAAGGTGTAGAAGGTGTAGACCGCCATCATCAGCACGGGCGCGACGAGCAGCACGGCCAGCAGGATCGCGGCCGGTGCCGCGAGCGCCCATGCCAGGCGCCGGTCGTAGATGCTCCATGACTGCGCTGCCGCCATGCCGTCCCCTTCGGCCTCTCCTCTCGGCTCGCCCGCGGCCCGGCCGTTCGGCCTGTCCCGTTGACGTCCGCTACCATGCGCGATCGCGGCGGCGTTGTCACCCGTCACGTATGAGGCGAAAAAAAATCCGGAAGCGGGAACCTTGGGGCTGCGCGCCCGTTGATGGTCGTCAAGGTGATCTGGAATGAGCAATCTGGATAGAACGCTGCGACATAGAACGCCTCCCCGTGCCTAACCGCACGCGGGAGGCGTTTTTATGCAGGGGTCATGAAAATGACGTGGCGGGTGGCCGCGTCGCCCTACGGAAACGGAGATTGGCGATGGTCAACAAGGATCAGGTCGAAGGTTTGGCGAAGCAGGCCAAGGGCGCCGTGAAGCAGACCGCCGGCAAGGTACTGGGCGACAGGAAGATGCAGGCGGAAGGCGCTGTCGGGAAAGTGGCAGGCAAGGTTCAAAAGGGCGTCGGCGATGCCCGCGAGACAGTGAAGAAGGCACTCTGATCCTTCGCGACATTTCCGTCCGCTGCTTCGGCCGCGGCGGCGAAAGCAGAAAGGGCGGTCCTTGCGGGCCGCCCTTCCTTCATGTTCTCGGTGCCGTTGGGCCGGATCAGAAGTCCATGCCGCCCATGCCGCCCATGCCGCCGCCGGGCATGGCCGGCATCGGGGTGTCCTTCTTCGGAGCCTCGGCGATCATGGCCTCGGTGGTGACCAGCAGGCCGGCGACCGAAGCGGCGTCCTGAAGCGCGGTGCGCACGACCTTGACCGGATCGACGATGCCCATGGCGATCATGTCGCCATATTCGCCGCTCTGGGCGTTGAAGCCGAAGGTCGCGTTCTTGTTCTCGAGGATCTTGCCGGCAACGATCGACGCTTCGGCGCCGGCGTTGGTGGCGATCTGACGAGCCGGGGACTGGAGCGCGCGGCGCACGATGGCGACGCCGGCGGCCTGGTCGGCATTGGCGCCCGCGGCCTTGATGGCCTGGGTGGCGCGCAGGAGCGCGACGCCGCCGCCGGGGACGATGCCTTCTTCAACGGCAGCGCGGGTGGCGTTCAGCGCGTCGTCCACGCGGTCCTTCTTCTCCTTGACCTCGATCTCGGTCGCGCCGCCGACGCGGATCACCGCGACGCCGCCGGCGAGCTTGGCCAGGCGCTCCTGGAGCTTCTCGCGGTCGTAGTCGGAGGTGGTCTCCTCGATCTGCTGCTTGATCTGGGCGACGCGGCCCTGGATCTCGGCCTTCTTGCCGGCGCCGTCGACGATCGTGGTGTTCTCCTTCTCGATGCGCACCTTCTTGGCGCGGCCGAGCATGTTGAGCGTCACGTTCTCGAGCTTGATGCCGAGGTCTTCCGAGATCACCTGGCCGCCGGTGAGGATGGCGATATCCTCCAGCATGGCCTTGCGGCGGTCGCCGAAGCCCGGAGCCTTGACGGCGGCGATCTTCAGGCCGCCACGCAGCTTGTTGACAACGAGCGTGGCGAGCGCCTCGCCCTCGACGTCCTCGGCCACGATCAGCAGCGGCTTGGAGGTCTGCACGACGGCTTCGAGAACCGGCAGCATGGCCTGGAGGTTGGAGAGCTTCTTCTCGTGCAGGAGGATGTAGGCATCCTCGAGCTCGGCGACCATCTTGTCGGGGTTGGTGATGAAGTAGGGCGACAGGTAGCCGCGGTCGAACTGCATGCCTTCGACGACTTCCAACTCGGTCTCGGCGGTCTTGGCTTCCTCGACGGTGATGACGCCCTCGTTGCCGACCTTCTGCATCGCCTCGGCGATCATCTTGCCGACGGACTCGTCGCCGTTGGCGGAGATGGTGCCGACCTGCGCGACCTCGTCGGAGGTCTTGATCTTCTTGGCGGTCTTGGAAAGGGCCGCGACGACTTCCGAAACGGCCAGATCGATGCCGCGCTTCAGGTCCATCGGGTTCATGCCGGCGGCAACCGACTTGTGGCCTTCCTGGACGATCGCCTGGGCGAGCACGGTCGCGGTGGTGGTGCCGTCGCCGGCGATGTCATTGGTCTTCGAGGCGACCTCGCGAACGAGCTGGGCGCCCATGTTCTCGAACTTGTCGGCGAGCTCGATCTCCTTGGCGACGGTCACGCCGTCCTTGGTGATGCGCGGCGCGCCGAACGACTTGTCGATGACGACGTTGCGGCCCTTGGGGCCGAGCGTGACCTTGACGGCGTCGGCGAGAACGTTGACGCCGTGCAGCATGCGCTCACGCGCGTCGCGGGAGAATTTTACGTCTTTAGCAGCCATTGTTGAATTCCTTCGGAATTGAGGCAGTAGGGAATGGGCAACAGGCAGTCGGGTTTCAGCAGCATTGCTGCCTACTGCCCATTGCCGAATGCCCGAATTCTGATCAGCCGATCACGCCCATGATGTCGGATTCCTTCATGATCAGAAGGTCTTCGCTATTGAGCTTGGCTTCGGTGCCGGACCACTTGCCGAACAGGATGCGGTCGCCGGCCTTGACGTCCAGCGGCACCAGCTTGCCGTTCTCGTCACGGGCGCCGGAGCCGACGGCGATGATCTCGCCTTCCTGCGTCTTCTCCTTGGCGGTATCCGGGATGATGATGCCGCCCTTGGTCTTCTCCTCGGAATCGACCCGCTTGACGACCACTCGGTCATGCAACGGGCGGAACTTCGTCTTTGCCATGTGAAATGTCCTCGACACGGATGATGGAATCGAACGCGCCAGCCTTCTGCCGGCTGTTAGCACTCGGTTATACCGAGTGCTAACGTGGCGCTCAGATAGGCTCGGGATTTTCGCGTGTCAAGATGCGGCGCAGCGAGGAAAGTGAGCGTGTCGCAGATTCTGCCGTCGCCGGGGGACCGGGTGGCGCCGCCGGAAGATGGGGGCCGCCCGGCGTCTCCGCAAGGCGCCGCATTGGTGCAGCCAGGAAAGGGCTGAAAAAGGGGAAGGCGCCACGGTCGTGGCGCCTCCCTTTCGCGTGCCGTGCTGCGCCGGTTAGCTGACGATGCGCAGGTTGGAGAGTTCGTCCGCGATTTCCTTGAACACCTGGCTCAGATTGGCGCCGGTGGCGTTCCAGAACAGCTTCCTGCCCTTGGTCAGGTCGTTCGGGTCGCGGGCATACCGGGAGCGCGAGGCGCATGTCTGAAGCATGCTGAGCTGCTTCTGGTCGGCCGACTTCGTGGAGTCCAGGTCAAGCGCGACGGTCATGATGATCAGGCCTGCGCCCGCGCTGCCCGTTTCGCCGCCATTGGCGTTCTTGCAGGTGGCGAGGAACTGCTCGTTCATGGCCGCCGTATAATTGTCGTTGGCGTAGACGTTGCTGTCGTCGCCGCTGCCCAGCGCCGTGCTGCTGAAGATGCGGCCGGCCGTCGAGCCGTCGTTCAGCCGGGCATAGCCATAGGCCGAATAGGTCGACTTGTTGCCGGCAGAGTCGGAGTAGCCGAGCGACGAGGGCGTGTAGTAGGTGTTGGCGCCGTCGGTGAGCACGATCACGACCTTGTCGTTGCCGCGTTCCGTCTCGGACCGGCCGCCGGTGAAGGGCGCCTGGCTGGAGAGCGTGCGCCAGCCCCAGGCGAGACCTTCCGGCACGTTCGTCGCACCGTTCGGCTGCATGGCGTTGATGGCGGCCTTGACAGTCTCCACGCCGGCGCTCGTCGTCACGTCGGTCAGGGGCGTGATCGCCGTCGTCGTGCAGCTTGCGTTCGGGCCGTCTCCCGTGCCGGCGGCGGAGATCCTGGGGTTCGACGCGTAATACTTGTAGGCATAGCGCTGCTTGGTCATCGCGTTGCTGCTGCTCGTCGTATCCGTCCACCAGCTGTTCTCGGCCGAGCTGTTGTCGGCCTCGTCCGGGCCGAACATCGGCACGTAGAGCGTCGACGGGTTCGATGCACTCGGCGCCGTGTCGTCCGTGTTGTACGGATAGGGCCGGCTCTCCACGCAGCCGCCCCAGGAGGCATAGGGCTGCAATGTGCAGTTGTTGCCCCGCTTGTCGCAGGCGCTGCGCTTCATGTCGTCGAACAGCGTGAAGCGCGTGACGACCTGGTTTTCCGCCGCCCCCCAGCCGGTGCCCTTCTTGTAGTAGGGACCGCCGGTGGCGAGCTGCTTGATCTGCATGTTGGCCGGCATCGTCGTCCAGTCGAAGTTCTCGTGATGGATGGGCGAGATGCCTGTCGTGTCCATCCAGGATTCCGTCGCGTTGGCGGCTCCGATATTCACCGATGCGGCGAACGGAACCACGGAGAACTGCACCGGCTTCTCGACCTGCTTCATGATCTGCCCGGTCGCCGCGAGCTGGTCGACGAGCTGCGCCGCCGCGCTCTTCAGGAGGTCGATGCGCTTCTTGCCCGAGCCCTTGCCTTTGTCCGACATCGAACCGGAATTGTCGAGCACCAGCGCGACCTCGACCGTATTCTTGAGCTGGCAGGCCGACGATGCGTCGATCGTCAGGTCGTCCGTGACGGGGCCGCTGCTGATCAGCCGGCGGAAAGGCGGCAGGAAATGCGGCGTATAGGTGAGGGTCGCGTCGAGCTGGATGCGGCCGCCGCCGACATTGTTGGTGGGCAGCTGCACGTCGAGCGCCACCTTGTCCGGAGTCGTGGCCCCGAGATTGGTGTCGAAGAACTTGCGGGCATAAAGCTTCGCGTCGTTGTCCGTCGCACCTTCCAGGATGCGGCGCGCCGTTGCGATGCAGGATGCGTCGAGCGCGTTGAGCGTATCCTGTCGCTGTCGCGACATTTCGGCATAGTCGACGCCGACAGCCACCGCTCCGAGCATGGGGACGATGGCGATGCCGGTGAGGATTGCGTAATTTCCTCGAACGTCCTTCAAAAACCTGCGGAACATATTTTCATCCCCCGATGGAGCGATCAGGCAGGATTAATACCATGGGAAAATTAAATTCTGCGTTCCAAACAGGGTTAAAACTGATTTTGGGCGTATAACGAAGTATTAACCATAGGATTTTCAGAAAAAGCGTCCGTTATTCTAGGGGTGGATGCAGCGATTTTCTGGCGAGCGGCGCTCCGGCCTGCTTGCGGCATTCTTTTCCTTTGTGCCCACGGCAGGGACCGCACGGCGTGCGAATGCGAAAGCGGGTGACAGGCAAGCGGGCTTCGGCTAATGCCTCGCCTCGGCCGGCTGTGGCCGCCGCGTATCAATCTCGTCTGGATTCCCGAATGACCGAGCCGATCAAGCTGATCGAATCGCTGGCCGATATCGAGACGGCGTATGCCGTCATCCTCTGCGACGTCTGGGGCGTGATCCACAATGGCGAGCGGTCGTTCCCCGCGGCTGGGGCGGCGCTCGCCGCCGCGCGCGCCAGGGGGCTGGTGGTCATCCTCGTCACCAACGCGCCGCGCCCGGCGCCGCCGATCGTCCGGCAGATCGGGATGCTGGGCGTGCCGCGCGAGGCCTGGGACCGCGTGGTCACCTCGGGCGACGTGACGCGGGACCTCGTGCGGCAGGGCCCGCGCCGCATCTTCCATATCGGGCCCGAGAAGGATCTGATCCTCTACGAGGGGCTCGACGTCGAGATCGTCGAGGAGTTCGAGGCGGCGGGCGTCGTCTGCACCGGCTTTTTCGACGACAGGACGGAGACGCCGGCCGACTATGCGGACCTGCTGAGACGGCTGCGCGCGCGAGACCTGCCTTTCGTCTGCGCCAATCCCGATATCATCGTGGAACGCGGGGACACGGTCATATGGTGCGCCGGGGCGCTGGCGAGGGACTATGCGCAGCTCGGCGGGCGGACGCTGATCGCGGGCAAGCCCCACCGGCCGATCTACGACGCGGCGCTGGCCGCGGCGGCGGAGCTTCTCGGCCGTCCCGTGGATCGGCGCGAGGTGCTGGCGATCGGCGACGGCATCCTGACGGACGTGAAAGGCGCCGAGGGCTACGGCATCGACGTGCTTTACGTCTCTGGCGGCATCCATGCCCGCGACTATGGCGACGATCCGGCCGCGCCGGATCCCGCGCGGCTGGCGGAATTCCTGCATCGCCACGGACACCGCCCCGTCGCGGCGATACCGCATCTGCGCTGAGGCTTCCGATGTCGGCCGGCCGCATAGTCCGAATCCAGGGTGCCGAGGGGCTGCCCGCCGGTCTGCGCGGCGGCGTGGTCGCCATCGGCAATTTCGACGGCGTGCATCGCGGGCACCAGGTCGTCCTCGCAAGGGCGCTGGAGGAAGCACGCCGGCGCGGCGTGCCGGCGCTCGTGCTGACCTTCGAGCCGCATCCGCGGGCCGTGTTCCAGCCCGATCGGCCGATGTTCGTCTTGACGCCGGCCCCGATGCGGGCGCGGCTCCTGGAGGCGCTGGACTTCGACGCCGTGGTCGAGCAGCCTTTCGACCTTGCCTTCGCCGGCTGTTCGCCGCAGGATTTCGTGGACCGCACCCTGGTCGGGCGCCTCGGCATCTCGCATGCCGTCACCGGCTTCGACTTCCATTTCGGCAAGGATAGGCAGGGCGGCCCCGCCTTCCTGATGGCGGCGGGCGAGATCTCCGGCTTCGGCGTGACGCTGGTCGACGCCTTCCGCGACGAAGGCGCGGAGATCGTCTCATCGAGCCGCATCCGCGCCCTGCTCGAAGCGGGCGAGGTGGCGGAGGCGGCCGGTCTGCTCGGCTACCGCTACACGGTCGAGGCGGAGGTCGTGCGCGGAAAGCAGCTCGGCCGCACGCTGGGCTATCCGACCGCCAACATGGCGCTGCCGGCCTCCAACGGCCTGCGGCACGGCATCTATGCGGTGCGCCTGCGGCGGGCGGACGGCACGTTGCATGATGGCGTCGCGAGCTTTGGCAGGCGCCCGACCGTCGATCATGACGGCGAGCCGCTTCTGGAGACCTTCGTGTTCGACTTCAGCGGCGATCTCTACGGCGAGACGTGCTCGGTCTCGTTCTTCGGCTTCCTGCGCGGCGAGGCGAAATTCGACGATCTGGAAGCGCTGGTCGTGCAGATGAGGCGCGACGAGGCCGAGGCGAGGGCGCTTCTGTCGGGCGTCACGCCGCTGTCGGAACTGGACGCGAGGCTGGCGTTCTAGAGCGGTTCCAGTTTTTAAGGAATCGGCCGAACCGCTCTATCTCTTTGTTTTTGCCGCATTTCCGAACGCAAAACCGCTTCGCGCTTTTGCTGGAAATGCTCTAGGCAGCGGCCAGAACGAGCCCGAGATGGTCGCGAAACGGTCGAAAATCGCGATCGCTCTGAAGAAGCTCATGACCGTTCTCGATGCAGAAGGTCGCGATGATGAGGTCGGCCGTCTTGCGGATCGTGATGCCTCTCGAGCGAAGAAAGCGGTAGTTTCGCGCGGCGACGACGGCAAGAGCCGGATCGCTCAGCGACGCCGTCTTGAATTCGCTGAGTTCCAGCGCCAGATCAGAGGCGTGACGATCGCTGCGGGCACCCTGAAGAAGCTCCAGCAGGATGAGGTCCCCCAGCAGGATGTCCGACCCCCTCAGGGAGCGAAGAAACCGCACCTGCTTCGTGATCGAGTTCCGCATATGCTCGATCCATACGGAGCTATCGACCAGGATCATTCGGGATCGAACGTCCAGCCCTCACGCATCTCGTCCAGGTCTCCTTCCCAGCCGATGCCGGCAAGGTTCTCCAGGGCCCGCTTTCGGCGATCCTCCTGGATGATGCGGCGCAGCGCCTCCTCGACGGTGGCCTTTTTCGTGTTCAGCCCGGTCGCCTTCATGGCTGCCGCGATGAGTTTTTCGTCAATGTCGATATTCGTGCGCATGGCGCCTGTCCGATGAGTATGGCCTTGCCGGAATATACACATTCGCCCTGATGGCATCAACGCATTGGGTCTTTTCTCTCCGCTGGCGCTGGGCTAGAAGCCCCGCCATGACACGTCGCCCGAACGCGATACGAATTACCGGCCCGGCCTTCCGGGCGGCCTGAGCGGCTGCCGGAAGCCCGGGTATCGTTGCGCGGGCTCCCGCGCATCTTTTCTCGAACGTGACATTTGCCGGCGCGCCAGACGCGCCCGCCAGCCCCAGGCAGCAGCATGACCGACACAGCCACCCAGATCGATTATTCGAAAACTCTCTATCTGCCGCGAACCGACTTTCCGATGCGCGCCGGCCTGCCCGAGAAGGAGCCGCTGCTCGTCAAGCGCTGGCAGGATGTGGACCTCTATCATGCGCTCCGCGAGGACGCGAAGGGCCGGCCGCTCTACGTCCTCCACGACGGACCGCCCTATGCCAACGGCCATATCCATATCGGGCATGCGCTTAACAAGATCCTGAAGGACATCATCACGCGCTCCTTCCAGATGCGCGGCTACGATTCCAACTACATCCCCGGCTGGGACTGCCACGGCCTGCCGATCGAATGGAAGATCGAGGAGGAGAACTACCGCTCCAAGGGCAAGGCGAAGCCCGATCTTTCCGATCCGGCGGCGATGATCGAGTTCCGCCAGGAGTGCCGCGCCTATGCGCAGAAATGGATCAAGGTGCAGGGCGACGAGTTCCAGCGGCTCGGCGTCGTCGGCGACTTCGAGCACCCCTACACCACGATGGCCTACCATGCCGAGGCGCGCATCGCCGGCGAACTTTTGAAATTCGCCATGTCCGGCCAGCTCTATCGCGGCTCCAAGCCGGTCATGTGGTCCGTGGTCGAGCGCACCGCGCTGGCCGAGGCCGAGATCGAGTATGACGACTACGAGAGCGACACGATCTGGGCGAAGTTTCCTGTACTTCGAAGCGAATTAGAGGATGCTGCCAAGAAGTTATACGAAGATGAGTTTGGCCAAGAACAGGGAACTTACACGCCTATCTTCTCAGATGCCTATGTCGTCATTTGGACCACTACCCCGTGGACCATTCCCGGCAATCGTGCCGTCGCTTTTTCGCCGCGCATCGAATATGGGCTTTACAAGGTTGTCTCGGCAGAGAACGATTTCGGCCCACAACCGGGCGAAAAGCTGATCTTTGCTAAGAAGTTGGCGCAGGATGCAGCCGACAAAGCGAAGCTCACCTTGAATCTCATCCGCAATGTCGAGCCGCAAGAACTTGAATCGCTTACGCTCTCGCATCCGTTCAAGGGTCTCGGCGGAGGCTACGAATTCTTCGTCCCCATGCTCGCCGGGGATCACGTCACCGACGACGCCGGCACCGGCTTCGTGCACACCGCGCCGGGCCACGGCCGTGAGGACTTCGAGGCGTGGATGGACGCCGCGCCCGAACTGCGCGCCCGCGGCATCGATCCGGCCATCCCCTTCACGGTGGACGACGCCGGCTACCTGACCAGGGATGCGCCGGGCTTCGGGCCGGACCGCGAGGGCGGGCCCGTCCGCGTCATCGACGATTCCGGCAGGAAAGGCGACGCCAACAAGGCGGTCATCGAGGAACTGATCAAGCGCAACGCGCTCTTCGCGCGCGGCCGGCTGAAGCATTCCTATCCGCATAGCTGGCGGTCGAAGAAGCCGATCATCTTCCGCAACACGCCGCAGTGGTTCGTCTATATGGACAAGGAACTGGGCGGTTACGGCCTTCCCGCGGAAGGCCGAGCGTCCGACCGGACGCCGCGCGACGTTGCGCCCGGCCCCGCGTAGGCCAGCGAGCGCTCGGCGGTGAGCGAAAGCAAATCCGACACCCTGCGTTCGCGCGCGCTCGCTGCAATCGACGCCACGCGCTTCGTGCCGGCTGCCGGCCAGACCCGTCTGCGCGCGATGATCGCGGAGCGTCCAGACTGGGTGCTGTCGCGGCAGCGTGCCTGGGGCGTGCCGATCTGCGTCTTCGCCGATGCCGACGGCAACGTGCTGAGGGACGAGGCGGTAAACGCCCGCATCGTAGAGGCCTTCGAAAAGGAAGGCGCCGACGCCTGGTTCGCCGAAGGCGCGCGTGAGCGATTCCTCGGCTCCCGCGCCGGCGAGCCGTGGCAGATGGTCAAGGACATCCTCGACGTCTGGTTCGATTCCGGCTCCACCCACGCCTTCACGCTGGAGGACCGCCAGGACGTCAAATGGCCGGCCGACGTCTATCTGGAGGGCTCCGACCAGCATCGCGGCTGGTTCCATTCCTCGCTGCTGGAAAGCTGCGGCACGCGCGGCCGCGCGCCCTACGAGGCCGTCGTCACCCATGGCTTCACCATGGACGAGGAAGGCCGCAAGATGTCGAAGTCGCTCGGCAACACGGTCGTGCCGCAGGACGTCATCAAGCAGTCCGGCGCCGATATCCTCAGGCTGTGGGTCGCCACGACCGACTACTGGGAGGATCAGCGGCTCGGCAAGAACATCCTCCAGACCAACATCGACGCCTACCGCAAGCTGCGCAACACGCTGCGCTGGATGCTGGGGACGCTCGCCCATGACGACGGCGCCTCGGTGCCCGTGGGCGAGATGCCGGAACTGGAGCGGCTCATGCTGCACCGGCTGTCGGAGCTGGAGGAGATCGTGCGCGCCGGCTACGACGCCTTCGATTTCAAGCGTGTCGCCAGGACGCTGCTCGACTTCATGGTGGTCGAGCTGTCGGCCTTCTATTTCGACATCCGCAAGGACGCGCTCTACTGCGACGCGCCGTCCAGCCGCCGCCGCAGGGCCGCGGTCGAGGTGGTGCGCCACCTCTTCGAGAACCTCACGGTCTGGCTGGCGCCGCTCCTGCCCTTCACCACCGAGGAAGCCTGGCTGGACCGCTATCCGCAGGCGCGCTCGATCCATTTCGAGCAGTTCCGCGCCCTGCCGGCCGAATGGCGCGACGAGGCGCTCGCGGAAAAGTGGCGCAAGGTCCGCCAGGTGCGCCGCGTCGTCACCGGCGCGCTGGAGATCGAGCGTGCGCGGAAGACCATCGGCTCCTCGCTGGAAGCCGTACCGGTCGTCTATATCGCCGACTCGGCGCTGCATGATGCGGTGCAGGGCGTCGACCTCGCCGAGGTCGCCATCACCAGCGATCTGGTCCTGGCTCCCGGCGAGGCGCCTGCCGGCACCTTCCGCCTCGACGACGTGCCGGGGGTCGGCGTGGCCATCGAGAAGGCCGAGGACCGCGGCTTGCGCAAATGCGCGCGCTCCTGGCGCTACACGGACGACGTCGGCGCCGATCCGGCCTTTCCGGACGTGTCGAAACGCGATGCGGAGGCCCTGCGCGAATTGCAGACCGCCGGGCGGCTCTGAGGAAGGACGCGGATGTTGCCGAAAGGCCGCGGACGGGCGGCGCTCGCCGCCTTTCGGCGCGCCCGCGTTGCCCTTAAGCGGGGGTTAAGGTAAAAGCCCGATTGTCGGCGCGCCATGTTGTCGCCGGAATCCGGTCGGATGAGCGGCTTCGGCCTTCGGGCTCCCTTTTTCAAGCGAGAGGCATCGAGAGTGGCAGTGACTGGCATGACAGGCCGAAGCGGACGACGGGTCGCCTTTGCCGTTCCTCTGGCGGCGTCCTGTGCCCTTCTGGCCGGCTGCATGTCGTCGCCCACCTACGGGACCGGCAAGGACTCCACGACGCAGCTTGCCGAGGATCTGACCGGCGCGTTCAGCATCGCGCCGAAGAAGCGCAACCATATCGACTACGAGCCGCGCCCCGATCTCGTCCGGCCCAAATCCGGCGAGAACCTCGCCCTGCCGCAGCCGCAGGAGAAGCTGGCCTCGGCCGACAATCCGCAATGGCCGGAAGGGCCGGAGAAGAAGCGCGAGCGCCTGAAGGCGGAGATCGACGCCAACCGGGACAATCCGGCCTATGATTCGCCGATCGTCGGCGAGCAGGCGAAATACAGCACCGGCAGGGGCACGGTGCCGCGCGACGCCGGCGAGCCCTACTGGGCGGCGGGCGGCACGTCGCCCGACCGGCGCGCCGAGATCAACCGCCGCCTCACCGAGAACAAGCAGGGCGACCCGACCAAGCGCAAATATCTCAGCGATCCGCCGCTGACCTATCGCGAGCCGGCAGCGACCGCGGCGTCCGACGACATCGGCGAGGACGAGCTCAAGAAGGAGCGCCGCCGCAAGCGCGAGGCGCAGAAGAAGACCGACTGGAGCTGGCGCAACCTTCTGCCGGGCGGCTGACGGCCGGCCCGCTCAGCGCCGGCCGCGAAAGAAATCCTTGAGCAGCGCTGCCGCTTCGCTCTCCGCGATTCCTGAATAGACTTCCGGGACATGGTGGCAGGTCGGAGCGGCGAAAAAGCGGACGCCGCTGACCACGCCGCCGCCCTTTTCGTCGGATGCGCCGAAATAGAGCCGTGCGATGCGCGCGAACGAGATCGCCGCCGCGCACATGGCGCAGGGCTCCAGCGTCACATGGAGGTCCGCCCCCGTGAGGCGCTCCGACGACAGCGTCCGCGCGGCCTCGCGGATCACCAGCATTTCGGCATGCGCCGTCGGATCGTTCAGCTCGCGGGTGCGGTTTCCGGCGCGCGCGATCACCGCGCCGCCGAGACTGAGCACGGCGCCGATCGGCACTTCGCCGCGCGCCGCCGCCGCTTTCGCCTCGGTGAGCGCAAGCCCCATGAAGTCCGGTCGCGTCATCGCTTCTCCGCAGCCGCGCCCGGCCCCATATTGTTCTCGCAAGCGCCGGGCGCGCCTGTTATCTAGCCGCCACGAGAGGCAAAGGCCACATGGACGACGAAGACAGGAAAACGGACGGCCCGCGCAAGCCGGGACGCAATGCCGGCGGGCCCCGCGGTAAGGGTCCGCGCGCTGCCGGAAAGCCGGGCGGCTTTTCGAAGAGCGGCGGGCGGGCGAAGCCGGCTGAGCGGACGTCGTCCGCCGGAGCCGACGGGCCGCGTCCGTTCCGAGGCAGGCCGCGCGCCGGCACGCCCGAAAGCCGATCCGCAGGGGAGGAGCGAGACAGGCGCCCGTTCCGCAAGCCATCGGGATCGGGCGGGGACAAGCCCTTTTTCCGCAAGGACGCGAGCGGCGAGCGGCGGAGCGGGGCCGCGCAGGATTTCCGCCCGCGCGAGCGCGCTGCCGGCGAGGGCGCGGAAAAGCCGTTCCGCAGCGCCAGCCGTCCCGGCGACAGAGGCGGCGAGCGTCCGCCGCGCCGGTTCGAAAAGGAAGGCGCTCCCCGGCCGGGCCGCAAGGAGCGCGAGACCGGGCGCGCCGAGGGCGAATTCAAGCCGCGTTCCTTCGGCACGAAGCGCCACGCTTCCGCGGAGGCGCCTTCGTCCGACAAGAAGCCCCGCTCCTACGGCATGAAGGAGCATCGTCCGCCGCGGCGCGACGAAGGCCCTCGGCAGGAGCGACGGGCGGACCGCCCCATCGGCACGACGATCGAGACAGGCGAGCGCATCGCCAAGCGCCTGGCGCGCGCCGGCATCGCCTCGCGCCGCGAGGCAGAGGATCTGGTCGCCGCCGGCCGGGTCAGCGTCAACGGCAAGGTGCTGCAATCGGCCGCCTTCAACGTCGCGGAAACGGACCGCATCGAGGTCGACGGCACCGAGATCCCTGCGATCGAGCGCACGCGGCTTTTCCTGTTCCACAAGCCGGCGGGCGTGGTGACGACCAATCGCGACCCGGAGGGCCGCCGCACTGTTTTCGATATCCTGCCGAAGGAGTTGCCGCGGCTGATGACGGTCGGTCGTCTCGACATCAACACCGAAGGTCTGCTGCTGCTCACCAATGACGGGGGGCTCGCCCGCGTCCTCGAACTACCCGCCACCGGCTGGCTGCGCCGTTACCGCGTGCGCGTCCATGGCCAGGTCGAGGAGGCCGCGCTGACGGCGCTGAAGCAGGGCATCGCCGTCGGCGGGGTCTTCTACGGCGCGATCGAGGCGTCGCTGGAGCGTGTGCAGGGCACCAATGCCTGGCTGAGCATCGGCCTGCGTGAAGGCAAGAACCGCGAGGTGAAGAACGTGCTGGGCGCGCTCGGCCTCGAGGTGACACGGCTGATCCGGGTGTCCTTCGGGCCGTTCCAGCTCGGCGAACTGGCCGAGGGCGCGGTGCAGGAACTGAAGGGCAGGACCCTGCGCGACCAGCTCGGCGAGAGGCTGATCGAGGAGGCCGGCGCGAATTTCGAGGCGCCGGTGACGACGCCCTTCTCCAACAGGCCGGTGCACGCGCGGCATACGGAGGAGCATCCCGTCCGCCGCGTGCGCCGCCCAGACCCGCTGGTACAGGAGCCCGGCGAGGGCGGCCTGATCAAGAGCCGCAAGCGGCAGCGCGAGGAGCGCCGCGAGAGCGCCCTGGACCGGCTGTCGACGCGCCCGCCCTCGACGGGGCGGGATGCGATGCGTCGGCCCGAGGCGAGCGGCAAGGGAGGATCCGGCGGCGGCGCGCGCCCGCCGCGTGATGCCCGCCCGGCGGAGCCGGCCGCGCCGCGCCGCGCCAACGTATGGATGGCGCCGGGCGCCCGCCCGCAAGGAAAACCCGGAAAACCGGCCGGCAAGGGGCCTCCGCGTGGCGGCAGGGGCCGCCCGTCCGGCGGTCGCAAGGGCTGAGGCGGTGAGGATCGTCGCCGGAGAGTTCGGCGGCCGTCCGCTCGCCGCGCCGCGCGACAACCGCATCCGGCCGACCTCGGACCGGACGCGCGAAGCGGTCTTCAACGTGCTTGCCCACGGTTATGACGGCCTGCCGCGAGGCGCGCGCGTGCTCGACCTCTTCGCCGGGACGGGCGCGCTCGGGCTGGAGGCGGTGTCGCGCGGTGCCGCCCAGTGCCTTTTCATCGAGGAGTCCGCCGAAGGCCGCGCGCTGATCCGCGACAATGTCGAGGCGCTGGGCCTGCAGGGCCGCACGAAGATCTTCCGGCGCGACGCGACGCGCCTCGGCAGCGCCGGCACCATCGCGCCCTTCGACCTGCTGTTCGCCGACCCGCCCTATGGCAAGGCTTTTGGCGAGCGCGCCCTTGCCGCCGCCCGCGACGGCGGCTGGCTGAAGGCCGGCGCCGTCTGCGTGGTCGAGGAAAGCGCGGCCGCGCCCTTCGCCGCCGTCGCCGGCTTTCTTCTGGAGGACGAGCGCGCCTATGGTGACACCGTGATGAGGTTCTTCCGATTCGCCTGAATCCGGTCCCGTTCGACGAAGGGAGAGGGCATGAGCATGGATGACGCCGCATCTTCCGACGGAGCCGGGACGGACGGCCCCGCGAGCGCGGGGCGCGACGAGCCGGCCTTCGCGCTGGCGCTCGGCGGGGGCGGCGCCAGGGGCCTGGCCCATATCCATATCCTCGAGACGCTCGACGAGCTCGGCATCCGGCCGCGGGTGATCGCGGGCTCCTCCATCGGCGCCATCATGGGGGCCGGCATGGCGGCCGGCATGCGGGGCGCCGACATCCGCGCCTATGCCGGCTCGATCCTCGGGCGCTGGGGCGGCATCGCGCGCCGCATCTGGCGGGCCCGGCCGGGCAGCCTGTCGGAGATGATGGACGGAGGCCTGCGCCTCGGTCAGTTCAACATCGAGCGCATCCTCGGAGCTTTCCTCCCGGAAGAGATCCCCGCGGCCTTCGAGGCGCTCTCGATACCGCTGAAGGTCACGGCGACGGACTATTTCGGCTCCAGCCTCGCCGTGTTCGAAACGGGCGACCTGCGCAGCGCGCTCGCCGCCTCCGCCGCCATCCCGGCCGTGTTCCAGCCGGTCCTGCGCGACGGCCGGCTCTATATAGACGGCGGCATCTACAATCCCGTGCCCTTCGATCTCGTCGAGGGCAGTGCCGACATCGTGATCGCCGTCGATGTCGTGGGCGCGCCCTTCGATACCGGCCGGCGCCCCACCTCGCTCGATCTCGTTCTCGGCGCCAACCAGTTGATGATGCAGTCGATCAGCGACCACAAGCTGCGCCAGCACCCGCCGCATATCTTCCTGCGCCCGCCCGTGTCGGCCTTCCGGGCCCTGGATTTCCTCAAGGTGGAGACGGTGCTGGCGGAGACCGAGGGCGTGCGCGACGAGCTGAAGCGCGGCAAGCTCGAGGCGGACACCGCGCGGTCGAGCCTCAACAGCGTCGGCGCGCGTCTGACGCCGGCCCAGGTGTCCCGCAGCGTCA
>JAFKJW010000191.1 GCA_017305925.1 Hyphomicrobiales bacterium
GGATCGTCCTGGAGGATCGGCAGGGCCAATAGTGCGGGCAGGAGGTGCTCCGGCCTCGAATCCGGGCTGGTTCACGGCCGGATTTCGATCGCGCCTTCGAGCTTCGCGAGTTCGAAATCCGAGATCAGGATATCGATGCGCGCCATCCATTTGCCCGGCACGGGCAATGCAAGGTTGCCGACGCGCCAGGTCCCGTCGCCGTTCCTGGCCGCCGGCCGCCTTATCTGCTCGATGCCGGCGGCGGGGTTCGACAGGACGAGCGTGACCTCCCTGGCGTCCAGCGGTTTGAAATCGCCGGTCATGATCATGATCGAGGCGCTGACGGAGCCGGCGTGGCCGGGCGTGATCGTCAGCTCGGCCATGGCCTTGCCGGTTTGGATATGGACCGAGGCAGGGGCCGCCGCGGCCTCGGCGAGCGCGCGCGGCGGCGGCGTGAAGCGCCAAAGCCCGGCGACGGCGAAGATCGCCAGAACCAGCACGATCTCAGCGCGGATCGAACGCCGGAGCCTCAACTCCGCGCCGCGGTCGCCGCGTCCGGCCGGTCCGGTCAGCCAGAACCGGTTGACGGCCGCAAGCAGGAACAGCACGACGAGCAGGCAAAGCTTGGCCGTCAGCACGCGGCCGTAGGCCGTGGTCCACAAGGCCTCGACGCTTTGCATCTGGATGACGGCCAGCACGATGCCGGCGGCCGCCAGCGCCAGGACGGCCAGCGGAATGGTCCGGGAGAACCGGCGCAGGATCGCTGGGGCCTCGCGGGACCGCGCCGCGAATGCCGCGCCGAGCGGCACGAGCGCTCCCGCCCAGAAGGCGATGCCGACGCCGTGCAGAAAGACCGCGGGCCGCGTCACCCATTGCGGTTGCGCGGCGCTGGCATGGCCGCTCGCGGCAAGTGCCGCGCCGATCGCCAGAAGCCCGACCAGCGAGAGGAGCTTTCCCGGCCTCGGTCCAGAGACGGTCGCGATGGCGCCGGCGGCAAGCGCTGCGGCGGCGATTGCCGCCGTCGTGCCGTAGGTGGTGGAAAGGCCCGTTCTCCATGTGATCGCCTGCCCGATGCCCGGCAAGGAGAGGCCGAGCGCGTCGAGGCCCTGGAGGCCGACCGACAGCGGCGCGGCGATCAGGCCGACAAGGACGGTGAGGAGAGCGATCCGCGATGCGGCAGGCGACCCCTCGCCGATCCAGTTGCGGAAGAAGGCGCCGCCGACGCCGATGAACAGACCCGCATAAAGGGCGATTCGCGCCAGCCAGATCGCGACGCGCACAGGCCAGTCGATGCTTCCGGCGGCAGCCGGAGCCGTCTGCGCGCCCGGCGCGCCGATCGAGAAGACGGCCGAGCCGCTCACCGGATGGCCGTCCTCCGATATGACGCGCCAGTTCAGCACATAGGTACCGCCTCCGAGGCCGGCCGGCGCCTCGATGTCGAGGGTGCTGTCGTGCAGCATGAAATGATCGAGCACGGCGGTGTCGCCGCCGGGTTCGGTGAGCTTGAGCACGATCGGCGAGACGGGCTCGCTGAAGGTCAGCACGAAGGATTTCGGAGGCGTCGCGACCACCGCGCCGTCCTCGGGATCGGCATGGACCAGCGCGGCATGGGCAAGGGCTTCACCCTGGACCGTCGACAGCGCGGCCGCTGCAAGCAAAAGCGGGAACAAGGCCGTTCGCAGAAAATACGGAACGGCCTTCCGGATGCAGGCGATGATCATGTCGGTTTCCTACCCCGCGGGCGGCCGGCGCGTCCAAAAGAACGCGCCGGCGGCCTGCCTACTGTTTCGGCAGGAGTTTTACGCCCGGAGCCGGCGTCTCGTAGTCGTCGGCATTCTTTCCGGCCTCCGGAATCTCGATCCAGCGCTCGGCGGCGCCGTCCGTGCATTCCTGAACCACCGGGAAATAGAGCATCGTGCCGGGCTTGAGGTCGCCGGTCAAATAGACGCGCGCGACGAATTCATCGTATTCGTCGTCCGGGAGGTTGCCGCTCCAGGAGAGTTCCTTCACCCCCTCGCTCGTCGGCGTGCCGTAATAATCGTAGGACTTGCCGTATTCGCCCTTCACCTTGGCGAGCGTCCAGCCTGGCTTCGGCTGCGGCTTCACCGCGATGACGCCGTCCGGAATCTGGACGCGCACCTTGACGGTGGCCTTGCCCGCGCAGCCGTGGCCCACGCGGAACACGGCCTTGTAGGATGAGCCGACCGGCGTCTCGCCCCTTTCGAGCGTGATGTGGGCAAAGGCGGGCATGGCCGCCATTCCGAAGGCCGCGGTGGCGATCAGGAGTTTCTTCAACATGGTTCTTTCCTTGTCTGAGACCGGCGTCTCCACCGGCGGGGTTTGCATGGATCGGCTTTCTGCCTGATCCGCATCGGGGTCACGGTCGCGGCAGACGCGGCCGCCGTCGTTGTGCGGGGTCAAACGCGCGCAATGGCCGGCAGAACATGGTGCAGGAGCGCCGCATGGCCGAAGGCCCGGCGAGGGCGTTCGGGGCGATGCGGCGCGGGCCGATCCGACAGGCAGCGGCGCGCGAGCGCGCTCTTCACATGGTCAGGTCGTCAGAGGAGGAGCGCGGGGGCTGCCCGGATGGTGATCCGGGCTTTGGATATGGAACGCCTCGAAACGATCGAAACGGACATCGTTCGAAAGCCGCGGCCGCAGCAACCCGGTGTCGTCGCCGGGGGCGGCTGCCAGCAGCGGCGATACCATGCTGCAACCGAAGGTGCAGCAATCCGGAAGCTTGGAATGGTCGTGCGCGGGCACGGAGCCGTCATGATGGCTGCCGGCGGTGCAGGGCGGATTGCCGAAGGCGTCCAGCATCGGCGTCGCGGCGAAAGCGCCGCCCGCCCAGCCGCCCAGGAAGGATTGCAGCACGAGAATGCAGGCTGCGACGAGCGCGACCGCCGATCCTCGCCTGTGCCCCACCTTGCGCAAATGCCACCTCCGGCAAGACGGATACCACGTGCGTGATCGGGGCGGAACAGAGCCGGCGTGCGGCAAAGCGCGGCGGCTTGCCGTCACTTTTGTTTTCGCATCGCTTTTGCCGAAACCGACATCCACTTTCGGTGCGATGCTTCATGCCTCCCGGAGGGGCGCGAGCGCGGCGGCCATGCGGCCGGCCCATTCTTCCATGCCGGCATCGTCCGCCAGCAGATCCTGCCTGATCTCGACCAGCACCGCCTCGATGCCGCGCCGGCCGCCATGGACAGGCACGGCATAGTCGGAATCGGCGCCGATGTCATAGGGCACGTTGGCGCCGACGTTGAGCGAGGGATCGGCCCGCAGGCCGGCGAGGATCGCTTCGCCGAGCGATTTCGCGCGGTCGTAAAGCACCCCGGCGTGCCAAGGCCGCGCGGCGCCGAGGAAGACGGGCGTGAAGGAGTGGATGGTGACGATGCGTGTCGGCCGTCCGGCGGCTTGGCGCGCGTCGAGATGGCGCGCCACCGCGTCGTGGAACGGCGTGAACATGACCGCCGCCCGCCGCGCCCGCTCGGTCTCGCCTATGCCGGCATTGCCTGGAATGTCGGTGCTCTCGGAACGGGCAGGGATGCTGTCGGCCGCGTCCAGCGGCCGGTTGAGGTCGATCAGCAGGCGCGAATAGGTGCCGAGAAAGGCCGGCGCATCAAGCTTTGCCGACAGGCGCCGCGTCACCCCGGCCGCGCCGATGTCCCAGGCGATGTGGCGCGACAGGTGCCGCGCTTCCAGGCCGAGCCCGCCATAGCCGGCCGGCATGTGGTTCGAGGCATGCTCGCAAAGGAGCACCATGTCGGAGCGACCGTCCTCGTTGAGGATCTCGACTGCTTCCGGCCAGTCGCTTTCAGGACTGGCGTCCATTCAATAGAGCTTTCCGTAGAGGTCGCAGATGGCGGCGGGATCGTGATTGGCGAGCTGCTCCGCCTCGTGCCGCTTGACGCCGATGAAGGTTTCGACGAAGGCGGGCGCGAACCAGCCGGTGACCGTCCTGTCGGCAAGGAAGGCATCGAGCGCGGCGGGCAGCGTCTCCGGCAGGCGTTTCAGGCCGAGCTTCGCCTTTTCGGCCTCGCTCATCTGCTCGGGGTCGCCCGTGACGAGCGGTGGCGAGCCCAGGTCGGCTTTTATGCCCTCGAGTCCGGCGCGCACGATTGCCGCAAGCGAGAGATAGGGATTGGCGGTGGCGTCGGCGGCGCGATACTCGATATTGTACTGCCGCGCCGGATCGCGCCCGCCGATCGTCACCGTCGGGCAGATGCGCAGCGTGGCCTCGCGGTCGCGGTCGGCCAGCCAGGTGTAGGACGAGCTCCAGTTGTGCGGCCGCAGCCGGTAATAGGACGGCACGCTGGATGCGGTGAGCACCGTGATGGCCGGCAGGTGCCTGAGCACGCCGGCGCAGAACGCGCCCGCAATGGCTGAAACGCCGCCCGGCCTGCCGGCATCGTAGGCCGCCGGCTTGCCGCCCGCGTCGGTGAAGCTGAAGTGGATGTGCACGCCGTTGCCGACCGCGTTCGGTGCCGTCTTGGGGGTGAAGGTGGCGCGCCAGCCATTGCTGCGGGCGAGCTCGCGCGTGATCTCGCGGATCGCCACCGCGCGGTCCGCCGCCGCAAGCGCACCGGCCGGCTCATGGGTCACCTCGAACTGGTCGTCGCCATATTCGGCGATGACGACCTCCGGCGCGACGCCCGCCTCCTCCAGCGCCGCCATCAGGGTGGCCGGGAAGGGGTCCGTGCGCCGCAGCGCCGCCAGAGAGAACGAATGGGCGGGGGCGAATGCGGCCCCGCAAATCTGGAATTCGTGCTCGAAGGCGGCGGTCATGCGCAGCCCCGTCGTCGTTTCCAGGTCGGCGAGCGCGTCGGCCAGCATGGTGCGCGTGCAGCCGAGCCACGGGGTGCCGTCCAGCTCGACAAGGTTGCCGGCGACCATGTCGAAGGGCGTGGCCGAGCCAGTCAGTGCGGTGCGGAAGCGCGCGGCGAGGTCCGGGATCAGGCGCAGATCGCCCGACGAGCCCCAGGGATTGGGCGCGACGATGGAGTTGAAGGGGGTAAGCGACAGGTTCGCCTGCAACCAGCCGACGCCGGTGGCGGCGGTCTTCTCCAGCCGGCTTTCGACCACCGAGCGGCCGCGCGTCACGGCAGCCAGGTCGGTGGTGACGATCGCGACGAGGGGCTCAACGGTCATGTGGCGCTCTCCATCGCTTTGATGCGGGCTACGACCGTGTCGGTGTCGGCGATCCAGCAGTAGCCGCCGAACGCCTTCAGCGCCGTGGCGTGGCGCTCGGGCGTGCCGGTGGCGCACGCGTCCGACACGCAGGTGACGAGGTAGCCGCGGTCGGCCGCGTCGCGCACCGCCATGTCCACGCACTGGTCGGTCATGATGCCGACGACGATGAGCGAGCGGATGCCGAGGTTCTTCAGAAGATAGTCGATATTGGTCGAGTTGAAGACGCCGGACGACGTCTTGGGCAGCATGATCTCGTCGCCGACCGGCGCAAGCGAGGCGACCGGCGGGCCCTCCGGCAGGCTCGGCGCGACATGGATCGGGGTGAGCTTGTGGTCGAGCGAGCGGTCGCGTCCGTCCTCGGTCAGGCTCTGGATGATGGTGTGCAGCACCTCCACGCCGTTGGCGCGCGCCGCCTTCAGCAGACGTTCCTGGTTGGGGATCGTCTCGGCCGCCGTGTGCCGGTAGAAATAGTCCTCCGGGCCGCGCTCAGGATGGGCGGGATCCAAACCGGGCTCCAGCCAGATGCGCTGCATGTCGACGAGGAGAAGCGCGGTCTCGCCGCGCCGGTAGGGCTCATCGCGTCTGGGAAGCGGTTGGGTCATGGCGTGCGGTCCTGCCTTGTTGATTTGGTCCCGAGCATGTCCCGGTGCCGTCCAGCGGCGGCGCGGCCATCGTCAGTGGCGCGGCATGCCGTCGGCGATCTTCTCCGCGATCATAATGGTCGGCAGATTGGTGTTGGCGCAAGGGATGGTCGGCATGATCGAGGCGTCGCTGATGTAAAGCCCCTCCAGCCCGCGTACCTTCCCGCGGGCGTCCGTCACGGCCATCCTGTCGCCGTCAGGTCCCATGCGGCATGTGCAGGAAGGATGCCACACCCCGCCGACCGTCTCGGAAATATAGGCCTCTAGTTCGCCGCGATCGGCTACCAGCCTGCGGGGATCGTTGAAATTCGCCAGCATGTAAGGGAGGGCTTTCTCCCGCAGCTTGCCGATCAGATCGATGCCGAGCGCGCCGACGCCGGTGACGAAGGCGCCCATGCGGGTCTGCTTCGAAAAGCGCTTGCCGAACTCCGACATGCCGCCCGCGTAGAGGCCGGACAGCACCGACGCTAGGCTGGGATCGGTCGCAAGCCCCACGGCACGCTCGAAGGCGTCCGCGAGGCGCGTCAGGTCGCGCCTGTCGGAGAGCATGCGGAAGTCGATGCGCGGCGAGCCGTCCGGCGACGACGGGTCGAGCAGGAGCTGGCCCCGCGAATAGGACTTGTTGACCCAGAAGAACACCGAGCCGAGCTGGCCCCCGACCGAATGCCAGGCGGCACGGGTGACGAAGTTCATGTGCATGTCGCCGGGTGGGCAGCCCTCCAGCCCCGACGAGAAGCGATAGCCGATCGGGATATGGTAATCGAGCGGTCCTTTCTGCCGTGCGGACGGCTTCAGGAAGGGCACGAGGCCCGAGGAAGGATGCTCCATCAGGTTCTGGCCGACGCCCGGCAGGTCGAGCACCGGTGCGATGCCGCAATCGGCAAGGTGGGGCGAGGGACCGATGCCGGAGCGCATCAGGAGCGCCGGCGTCGCCAGCGCGCCGGCGCAGACGACGATGCGGCCGGCCCTCAGTTTCTCCTGCTCGCCGTCGCGGCGGACGGCCACGCCCACGGCGCGGCCCGCCTCGATAAGGATGCGCGAAGCCGTCGTCATCGTGCGGATCTGGAGGTTCGGCCTGCGCCTCACCTCCGGCGTGAGGTAGGCCCAGGCGGTGCTGACGCGCCGCTTCTGCTCGTCCATGTTCACGGCCATCTCGAAGGTGCCGTCCTCCCACCTGCCGTTCTGGTCGGGAAGGAAGGGGATGCCGCGTTCGGCGCAGACGGCCAGCATCGCGTGGGTGAACGGCGTCCAGATTTCCGCGCCCCTGCGGCGGATCGGGAACGGCCCGGTCTTGCCGTGCAGGTCGTTGTCGATATCGAGGTCGCGTTCGAGCTTCTTGAAGTAGGGCAGGCATTCCTCCCACGACCAGCCCTCGACGCCCAGTTCGCCCCATTCATCGTAGTCGGAGGGCGCGCCCCGGTTGGCGCCGATGCCGTTGATCGCCGAACCGCCGCCCAGCACGCGGGCCTGCTCGTAGCGTGTGGCTTTCGCTTCGGGACGGTTCGAGCCCTTGTAGGAAAACGATGCCTTGAGGCTGTCCCAGGTGTAGCGCGGGTTGGAATAGGCGATGCCGGGGTAGGGGCTGGCAAGATCGGGAAAATCCTCCGGCCGCGCGGCAGCGAGGCCCGCTTCCAGCAGGATGACCCTGATCGCCGGATCCTCGGTGAGGCGGGAGGCGAGCACGCAGCCCGACGAGCCGCCGCCGACGATGATATAGTCCGCTACGATAGTCCCTGTCTGGCCCATTGCGCCGTTCCTCAGGCTCTTTTTGCAATCGACGTCGATCTTCCGGCCGACGACGATATCGTTCCGTGTCTCTTTTCCGCCCGGCCCGGTCCTATTCCGGCGGATCGAGAGCGGCATCGTCGGCTCCGCAGATCAGCGTGCCGACGCGCTCGTGTGGCTGGAGCCTGATCTTGCCGAGACTGAGCGCGGCGATGGCGGCGGCGGCCGACAGGTCGGCGCGGATGGAGAACTCCGAGAGGATCCAGCGCGCCGCGGCGAGCAACTGATCGTCCTCGACGAGGACGATCTCTTCCACGTGCTTCGAGACGATGTCGTAGATCAGCGGCGCGGTCTTGCCGCACGACATGGTTGCGACGCGCGTCCATTGGCGTTCGAGCTGAACCGGGCCGCCGGCTTCGAGCGCGGCATGGAGCGTCGGGCTGCCGACGGGCTCGATGCCGATGATGCGCGCCTTGGGATTGCGCGCGTGGACCGCCGTGGCCAGGCCGGAAATCAGGCCGCCGCCGCCGATGGCGACGAGATAGACGTCGATGTCGGGAACCTGGTCCAGCATTTCCAGCGCGACCGTTCCCTGGCCGATGACGACATCGGGGTCCTTGAACGGGTGGAAATAGATCGCGCCCTCGCTCTCGGCCTGCGCGCGGGCGGCGGCATCCGCATCGTCCCATTTATTGCCGACGATCCTGACGGTGGCATTCCAGTCGGCCAGCGACTTGATCTTGGCACGGGAGGCGTTGGGCGGGAGATAGATGGTGGTGGGAACCTGCGCGAGGAACCCGGCGCGCGCCACCGCCATGCCGTGGTTGCCGCCGGAAGCGGTGACGATGCCTTTCTCCAGCATCGCGGGCGGCGTCGTGAGAAGCCGGTTGATGGCGCCGCGCGCCTTGAAGGCGCCCGTCACCTGGAGGCTTTCGAGCTTCAGGAAGAGCGGATTGGGCACCGGACGCTGGCGCACCTGACCGACCTCGATCATCGGGGTGCGGCGTATGTGGCCGGCGATGCGCGCCGCGGCGGCCTCGATGGCCTCGAGGGTAACGGCAGAGGACTGGTCGGCCGGTGTCATGTCAGGGCTCCACATGGAAGGTGATGGTCTTCAGGTCGGACATTTCGAGCAGCGTATGGCGTCCTCCGGTCCGTCCCGTTCCCGACGCGGTGCCGGCAGCGCCGCCCGCGGGAATATGGGTTTCCCAGTAATTGGAAGCCTCGTTGACGTTGACGATGCCGCAGCGGATGCGCTCCGCGTGGCGGAAGGCCCGGCTGACGTCGCGCGTGAAAAGCGCGGCGGAAAGGCCCATCGGGCTCGCGGCCGCCAGCGCGTAGAGTTCCTCGTCCGAATTGAAGCGCAGGACGGGAATCACCGGGCCGAAGGTTTCGTCGCAATGCAGCGCGCATTGGGGCGGCACATCGACGATCACCGTGGGCTCGTAATAAAGTTTCGTCGGCATGCCCTCGGCGCGGCGCCCGCCCATCAGAATCCTGCCGCCAAGGCGGACGGCCTCGGCAAGATGGGTGTCGACCTTCCGGGCGTTCTCTTCGTTGTTGAGCGCGCCGAGCCTCGAGGCCGGGTCGGTGGCCGTCATGGGTTTGATCTGCGCGGCCGCCTCGACGATCCGCTCCACCAGCGCGTCATGGACGCGCGCATCCACCAGGACGCGCTCGGTCGCCGTGCAGATCTGGCCGGCATTGGCGAGCGCGCCCTTGACGATGCAGTTCGCGGCGCGATCGAGATCGGCATCGTCCAGCACGATGGTCGGGCCGTTGCCGCCCAGTTCCAGGAGCTGGGCCTTGCCCGTGGAGCGCGTCGCGATCACCTTGCCGGTCTCCGACGACCCGGTAAAGGCTATACCCTGCGTGTCCGGCGAGGTGACGAGCACGTCGCCGACGACGGGTCCCTCGCCGGTGACGAGGTGGATCGTGCCCTCGGGCACGCCCGCCGCGCTCATGCACTCCACGAGAAGCATCGCGCAAAGCGAGGTCGTGGGGGCCGGTGTCCAGACCATGGCGTTGCCGGTGGCTATGCCGGGGCCGAGATAGTAGATCGAGGGCAGCGCGACCGGGAAATTCCATGGCGTGATGACGCCGAAGACGCCCTTGGGCTGAAGGATCGAAATGGCGCGCTTGGCGGGATCCTCGACCGGAAAACTCGCGCTTTCGAGCCATTTGATCTGCTCGCCCGCGTTGCGGAAGGCAACCGCCGCGCCGGCGACCTCGCCGCGCGCTTCCGTTATGGGCTTCCCCTGCTCCAGGCAGAGCAGACCGGCTATCTCCTCCGAGCGCCGGTCGATCTCGGCCGCGATCGACTGGCAGAGCGCGGCGCGCTGCCAGACGGACATCGAGGCGAGCTTGCGGGCATTCGTCTTGGCCGAGGCGACGGCCCGAAGGGCGTCCGAACGCGAGCCGAGGGGCAGCCAGCCGACGTCCTCACCGGTGCTGGGGCTGACCACGCGCAGCCATTCCTTGCCGGTTCCCTCTTCCCACACGCCATCGATGAACATCCGGCCTTTCTTGGCGCCTGATGCCGGGCGGTCATGAACTTCAAGTCCCTTCAGGAGCCGCACGCTTCACCTTCCTGTCTTCTTCTTATCGGAGCGATTAGATATGTTCGAGTTTGTTTCCGCCCCGGCGCGCCGGCCGAACGCAGTGGACCGGGGACGCAACAGAATGCCTTGGCAGCGTTCGCGGATATGCCTATGAACGGAGCAGGCCAGAAAATGTTCGAAATCAAACATGAGCTGGAACGAGCCGCCGGATTCGGGACGAGGTGGATATGAGCGACAATGAGCGGGAAGCTGCGGCGCCGATAGGGGGACGCCTGATCGGGCGCGTCCGCAAGGAGCGCATTGCCACGATGATCCGCTCGCAGGGTTTCATGTCCTCGGCGGCGCTGGCCGAACTGTTTCAGGTTTCGGAAATGACGATCCGCCGCGACCTCGCCGAGCTGGAGATGCGCGGAGAGATCCAGCGCACGCACGGCGGCGCGGTGACGGAGGAGTCGGCGGCCGAACGCGGCAGGACGCCGCGCGAGCCGTTTTTCGACGAACGGCATCTGGCCAATGCCGACGCGAAGGCCAGGATCGCAAGGGCAGCTCTGGCCTACATCAAGCCGGCCCAGGCGATCGCGCTGGATGTCGGAACGACGACCTTCGAAGTGGCGCGCCTGATCGGGCCCGAACTGGGCGTCCGCATCTTCACCAACAACCTGCGCATCGCCACGGCGCGGGCTGACCGAAGCTCCGAGATTTACCTTCTGGGCGGCCGGCTGCGCGAGAAGGAGATGTCGCTTTGCGGGCCGGTTGCCGTCGATCAGGCACGGCGCCTGTGGTTCGATGTCGTCTTCATCGGCGTTTCGTCCGTCACCTCGCAGGGCATTTTCGACTATTCCATCGAGGAGACGGAGCTCAAGCGCGTCTTCATCGAGCGGGCCACGCGGCGCATCGTGGTGGCGGACAGCTCGAAATTCGAGGAAATGTCGCTGGTGCAGGTCGCCAGCCTTCAGCAATTCGACGTGCTGATAAGCGAGGCCGCGCCGCCGCCCGCGCTGGCGTCCAGCCTGGCCGCGGCCGGTGTCGAAGTGGTGGTGGCGCCCTGATTGCCGCGCCGGCGGCGCATATGAAGACGCTGGCGTCATTTTCCTATCGGCTGAAGCGTGTCATTTCACGGCCGGCAGAAACGCGTCGGGCGAAACCGGCCGGCCTGTCCTCGCCGCCTCGTCGCAGGCGAAAAGCACGCGGTGCATTTCCCAGGCCTCGTCGAAGCCCGAATAAGGCATCGGCTCGTCACGCAGCAGATTGGCCAGGATCCGGTCGAACATCGGCCTGAACATGTCGGGCGTGATATCGCCGGCATCGTTGATCGAGCGCGTGGTGAGCTGCTGCCAGGCGCGGGGCTCAAGGCCGGGCAGCATCACGCGGCTCAGGATCCTGGTGTCGATCAGGCTGCCTTCCGAACCGATCAGCGTGTTGCGCCAGTAATAGGGATGAAGGCTGTCAAGGCAGGACGTGACCTGGCCGACGCGGCCGTCCTCGAAGCGGATCAGATTGAGCTGGGTTGCCGGATACTCGATCCCTGCAAAATCGGGCGCCGAGGACATGGTGGTGACGGCCTGCACTTCGGCGACCTTCAAGCCCTTCATGATCAGCATCAGCATCATCAGCGGGTGGCAGCCGCAGAACAGCATGGACGAGCCGCCGACCTTCTTCGTGCGAGCCCACCAATGCTGGCGGACCCAGGGGCCGATGCCGTTGAAATATTCGATCTCGGCGAGATGGACGCGGCCGAGCCAACCCTTGTTGACCGCCTCGATCGTCGCCTGAAGCTGCCCGTAGTGGAATTCCTGGAAGCCCACGAAGGCCCGGATGCCCGCCCCGTCGACGGCCTTGCGAACGGCGAAGAGTTCTTCGGACGTCAGGCATATCGGCTTTTCGACGATGAAATGCTTGCCGCGCCTGGCCGCCGCGATGGCTTGCGCGGCATGTGTGTCATGGAGCGTGCAGATCGAGACGAAGTCGCAATCGCATTCGTCGAGCATGCGCTCGTAGTCGGAGAAGACCGTGACATCGGCACCGCAGACGGCGGCGATGTCGGCGGCTTCCGCCTCGGGGCGCAGGGAATAAACCCCGGCAACGACGACCCCGGGCGTCGTCGCCCAGGTCTCGGCATGGCACCGGCCGGCCTGGCCGAAACCTGCGACGGCGACCCGAAGAGGGCGACTGGAATCGACTGCGGGCATCAGGCTCTCTTCTCGACGGCAAGGACGCGCTCGGTGGCCGGATCGAACAGGCGTGCCGACGCGCCGTCGAACGTGGCGTGGACAGCGGTGCCGATCGGCGCCGTGAAGCCGGCCGGCGCGATAACGCGGATCTTTTCCCCGGCGGGACCGTCGCAGATCACGATGGCTTCGTTGCCGAGCTGTTCGATGGCGTAGACGGTGAGCGGCAAGGCGGAGCTTCCCGCCTCGCTGAGCCGCATCAGATGCGGCCTGATGCCGAGGATGATTTCCTTCGCCGGCGCGGCGCCCGCGAACTCTCCCGTGATCTCGACCTTGAGGGACGGATTGACCAGCCAGAGCTTCCCGTCGGCTCGTTCGAGCGAGCCCTTGAGGAAGTTCATCGGCGGCGCGCCGACGAAGCCGGCGACGAACAGGGTTGCCGGCCGGTTGTAGATGTCGGTCGGCGTGCCGATCTGCTCCAGGCGGCCGTTGCGCATCACGCCGATGCGGTCGCCCATCGTCATCGCCTCGATCTGGTCGTGGGTGACGAAGATCATGGTGGTGCGGATACGCTTCTGGAGATTGACGAGCTCGGCGCGCAGCGAAAGCCTGAGCGAGGCATCCAGCGCCGACAGAGGCTCGTCGAGCAGGAAGCCGGCGGGCTCGCGCACGATCGCCTTGGCGGTGGCGATGCGCTGGCGCTCGCCGCCCGAAAGCTGCGAAGGCAGCTTGTCGAGAAGGCGGGTGACGTCGACCGTCTCGGCGGCACGCGCAATGCGGGCCTCTATTTCCTGCTTGGACAGGCCGGAGCGCTTGAGGCTCATATAGATGTTGTCGTGCGCCGACAGGTGCGGATAGAGCAGCGACGACTGGAACACCATCGCGATGTTGCGCTCGTGGGGGGAGCGCTGAGTGACGTCGACGCCGTCGAACAGAATCTGGCCGGACGTCGGATCCGTCAAGCCGGCGACCATGTTCATCGTCGTGGACTTGCCGCAGCCGGACGGTCCGAGGAGAACCAGAAGCTCCCCGTCTTCGATCGTCATGTCGAGGTTCTGGACGGCATTGAAGCCGCCATAGGTCTTGACGATGTTACGCAGTTCAATGCGTGCCATGTTCCGGGGCTCTCCTCGATGATCTCAGGCGAAGTTCATTTCCGCGATGTGCTTCTGCAGAAAGAACGCGATGACGAAGGGCGGCAGCAGGCTGAGCAGCAGGCTTGCCGCGAGCTGCGCCGGCTCCGGAACCTGGAACAGGAAGCCAGACATGGCGGCCGGCAGCGTGACCGCGTTCGACCCCGTCACCAGGATCTGAGCATAGACATATTCGTTCCAGGAGAACAGGAAGGCGATGACGGCCGCCACCATGATGCCGCTGCTCGCCATCGGGACGATGATGCGCGTCAGCACGTAGAGCCGGCTGAAGCCGTCGACCCTTGCCAGAAGCTCCACCGGCGGCAGGTTGCGGAAAAAGCCGATCAGCATCCAGGCGACGATCGGAATGGTGATCGTCAGCGTGACGATGATCAGGCCCGTCATCGTTCCGGTGAGGCCGAGCTGGACATAGAGCGTGTAGAAGGGGATGAGCGTCGACACCGGGGGCAGCGAAACCGACAGCAGGATCGCCGCCAGCAGCTTTCCCTTGAGGGGAAATTCGAGCCGCGCGAAGACATAGGCCAGCGGCACGACCACGACGGTCGTGATCGCGGTGACGATCGCCGCCACCAGAAGGCTGTTGCGCAGGCCCAGCATGATCTGCCGAGCCTGGCCGGAAGCCTTGTACACCGTCCCGTCCTGGGCGGTGTAGTCGAAGCCGAAGATGTTGAAGAAGGATGCCAGGTTCGGCTGATGCGGAAAGAGCATCGGCGGAAAGCGGGCGATCTCGGTCTTCGTCATGAAGGCGTACTTCACCGTCCAGTACATGGGCAGGAAGGTCCATAGCAGCGCGACGGCGACGGCGAGGACGAGCCAGATGGTCCTGGTACGGCCGATCATTGACGTTCCTCCTTGCGGCCCCACAGGAAGTACAGGATGCCCGTCGAGACGAGGATGACGGCGAGCAGGAAGAAGGACATCGCAGCCCCGTAGCCGAGATCGAGATTGACGAAGCTGATCTTGTACAGGGTGTAGGTCAGCACGGACGACGCGCCGCCCGGCCCCCCTTGCGTCTCGGTGAAGATGTAGTCGAAGGTCTTCATCGCAAGCACGGTGGTGATGCAGGTGAAGACGAAGATGGTGAAACGCAGCGGCGGCAGGGTGACATGCCAGAAGGTTTCGAGGCGCGACATCCGGTCGATCTTGGCCAGGTCGTAGAGCCGCTGCGGCGTTGTCAGCATGTTGGCGAGCAGAAAGAATGCCACCAGCGGCGCCATGTTCCACGCCGCGCCGACGGCGAGATATTCGATCACGAAGCGGGCCGAGATCAGATTGATGGTCTGGCTCGACCCGAACATGGCGGCAACGGCCGTGCCCACGCCCGTCTGGCCACGGCCGAGATAGGCAAAGAAAATCCCCGCGCCATAGGGCGAGACCGCCCAGGGCAGGATGATCAGGGCGCGCAGCCATCGCCACTTGCCGGGCAGGTGCTTGAGGATCAGCGCCAGGCCGAGGCCGACGCCGAGCGTCAGGATCACGGTCTCGATCGTGAAGCGGAACGTCTTGCTGAGCGAGCTCCAGAAGCTCTGGTCGTAAAAGACCTTGGCATAATTCTGGAATCCTACCCAGTCCGCCGAATAGCCGCCGAAGAAGCGGATCTCATTGAAGCTCAGATAGAAGGCATAGGCGAGCGGATAGGCGACGACGATCAGAAGGAAGAGGAGGACCGGGATGGAGACGATCAGCGCGAAGCTGAAGGTGCTGATCTCCGCCGGGCGCTGTGCGCCTGCCGCGCGCTTTGAACTGACGTTGTCTGCCATGGGAACGGCTTCCCTCGCTTCTCGATTGCAGGCGCTTCGGAGGCGGGGAAGGTCCTCGCCTGCCGGGTGTTCGTGCCGGCGGGCGAGGAAAGCACGCCGGCACGATTGGCGTCAGATCTTGTAGCGCGCGTTGAGCTCTTCGATCTTGGCGTTGGCTTCGTTGACCACGCCTTCCACGTCGAGATCCTGCTGCAGGAAGGCGAACAGCTTGTCGCGGAGCCAGAAGTTGAATTCTTCCGACCACACCACGTTCCAGATGCCCTTCGGATAAGGCGTCTTGGAGTAGACCTCGAGCACCCGGTCGTAGTCTTCCGGACGCATCAGCGAGGTCGACACGGCGGTGCGGGCCTCGTCGCTCTCCATCACGCTCTTGTAGGCGGAGAAGAGCATGTTCTCCTTCAGCCAGCGATTGGCGACGGCGAACTCGCCCTTCTCGTCCTTGTAGCCGTACCAGCTGACGAACTTCTTCACGTCTTCCGTCAGCGCCTCGGAGCGGCCCTTGCGCGAGGTCATGAGGTAGAGCGCGGAGTCGATCAGGCCCCAGCTCTGCTCCTTGGCGGACAGCAGGGAGACGTGACCGGCGACGTCGCCCGACTGCGCCTTGTCGTTGAAGGTCTTCAGATCATAGATCTGCTGGGGCGAGAAGATGTAGCGGCCGGAGCGGAAGGCGTCGATGTAGCCCGCCTCGTTGTAGGAGAAGACCTCCTCCGGCACGAGCCCGGACTTCCAGAGCTTCTTCCAGGCTTCCAGCGTCTTGCCCGCGGGGCCGTCGACGGTGAGCAGGGGCTTGTGCGTCTGCGGGTCGGCCACCTGGCCGCCGCGGTTCATGACCTCGAACACGAAGCCCCAGGAAATGCCGAAATATTCGCCGAACCAGTGCGGCAGATAGGGGGTGGCGACGCCCTTCTCATGCAGCGCGTAGACCATTTCGTAGAGCGCATCCCAGTTGGCCGGGAGCTGATCTTCCGTGAAGCCGGCTTCCAGATACGGCTTGGTGAAGACATGCAGGCAGCCGCGGGTCGAGACGAAGTACGACAGGCCGAGCAACTTGCCGTCGATCGACCATGCGTCGCGGATGTTGGGGTACATGCCGTCGGCGATTTCCTGGGCGTTCGGCAGTTCCGACGCGGGAAGGACCCAGCCGCCACCGGAGTAGCGCACGGCGCTCGAAGGATTGGCATAGAGAACGTCGAGGGCCTCGTTGGCGATCAGCGCCTTTTCCATGATGGCCGGATAGTCGCCCGTCACCGTGGCGTAGTCGACCTTGCCGTCGAAAGTCTTGTTGTAGGTGTCGACGTTGCCCTGGACGACGTCGGTGCGGAACTGCCAGCCGCGGAAGTAGACGGTCTCGCCGGAAGTCGGCTTGAAGTCCGCCGCATGCGCGAACGGCAGCGCGGCCAGGCTCGACGTCAGAGCCGTGGCGCTGAGCAGCGCCGTGTTACGCAGGAAGCCGCGCCGGTTCATGTTTAGAAAATCGTTGCTCATGATCCATTCCCCTTGTTTGAGCCAGAGGCATCGTCGCCTTGAATGCTCCAGATCCAGGATGATCTGGAATGTTTCAATTTTGTCGATTGTGTTCGAATAATGACAAAAAGAGTGTTCGGGTCAAGCGGATTCTGTGGAATCGAGGGGTCCTACCCTCTAAAAAGAACAAGATCAGGGGGCGGGCCGCTCCCGGGTCGACAGACATGCGGCGCGCAAATCCAGCCGCCGCAGGAGCAGCGCGCGCTCCGCGTCCTCCTCGTTCTCGAAGAGGCGGTCGCGCTCTATGCGAACCCGGAGGCTCCTGTCCTCGGGCAGGGTCGCGAGCGCCCAGAGCCTGAATGGAACGAGATTGACGATGATCACGTTGCGGCTGGCGCGTTCTCCGAGCAGCGATTTGAGGAATGCCTGAAGCTCCGGCGAATGCGGTCCTTTCGGCCGCCGCAGGTATTCCTCCACGAGCTCCTTTTCCCCAGGCGGTTCGTGGAGCCGTGTCACCGGAGGCGCCGCGCCAGCGCGACGAGCATCTCGGCGGCGGCCACCACCTGGTCGATCTCGACATATTCGTCGAGAGAATGCGCCTGATCGATGCTTCCGGGACCGAAGACGATGGTGGGGATCGCGCCGTCGTTCACCATCTTCGTGGCGTCCGAGCCATAGGGGACGCCGAGAACCGTATCGGGCAGGCCGCGTTCGGCGCAGACCGCGCGCATCTCGGTCACGATCGCGGAGTCCTCGGGCACGTCCATCGCCGAACTGTCGACAAAGGGCGGCTCCACGGAAACCGCAAGCCCCGGCATCGCCGTCGCCAGTCCCTCAGCGATCGCCTTGAAATGCCGGTACACGGCCATGCCGTTCTCGGTCGGCAGATAGCGGTAGTCGAAACGGAGCCGCGATTTCGAAGGAACCGTGTTGGGCCCTTCTCCGGCCTCGAAGGCGGTGCAGGTCAGCGTCGCGGGCCCCAGCAGCGGATGGGCCGCGGTCCGCGCCGCCATCTCCGCCTCATAGGCGGCGATCAGGGCGCATCCCGCCGTCACCGCCGAAAGCCCCTCATGCGGCTTGGCCGTATGCGCGGGGCGGCCGCGCAGCTCGACGAACCACCGCACGGTGCCCTTGCAGGCGCGCACGACCGCAAGGTCTGTCGGCTCCCCGGCGATGCCGAGCGCGTAACGTTCGCCGCGCGCGAGATGGTGCAGCACGCCACGAAAGCCGAACTCCTCGTCCATCGCCGCGACGAAATCGACGCCGCCCGGCGGCGGATCGGCGGCGAGCGCGCGCATGGCCAGCAGGAAGGCGGCGACGCAGCCGCCATCGTCCACAGCGCCGCGGCCGTAGAGCCGGCCGCCTTCGATGCGGGGCACGAACGGGGCGGCCATGTTGGTCACCTGCACGGTGTCCAGGTGTCCCTCCCAGAGCATACGGGGTCCGCCGGAGGCTCCCTTGACCCGTGTGATCAGGTTCGGCCGTCCGGGCTCGACCATGTCGATCTCGGCGGAAAGGCCCTGCCGGCCGAGCCAGTCCTTCAGCGCCAGCGCCAACCGCTCCTCGCCGAAGAGCGCCGGATCGTCGCCTCCGCGCAGAAAGGCGGGATTCACGGAAGGCGTGGAGACGATGACGTTCAGAAGCTCGACGGCCGCGTCCCTATCGATCCCGCTCATTGCCGCTCCTCACGTTGTATAGACGCCGCCGGTCACGTTGATGCCCTGCCCGGTCATGAAGCGGGCGGCATCGCTTGCCAGAAAGCAGACGAGGCCGGCGATGTCCTCGGGCGTCTCGAGCCGGCCGAGGGGCGTCTGGCGGACATAGTCCTCGATGACGGCCGCCGGCGTGATGCCGCGCAGCTTCGCTTCCCATTCGACCTCACGCTCCTGCATGCTCGTGCGCACGAAGCCGGGGCATACGGCATTGACGCGGATGCCGGCCGGGGCGAGTTCGCGCGCCAGCCCCTGCGTCCAGCCGAGGACGGCGAATTTGGACGCGGAATAGTGGGCGAGAAGCGGCGCGCCCACCTTCGCAGCCAGCGACGCGGTGTTGACGATAACGCCCTGCTTGCGGGCGAGGAAATAGCGCGCCGCGGTCTGGTTGGTCAGGAAGACGCCGCGCGCATTGACGTCGAAATTGAAGTCCCATTCCTCGTCGGTCAGGTCGACGGCCTTGTTCATGGTCGACACCCCGGCATTGGCGCACAGGATCTCGTAGCCGCCGAACTGGTTGACGACGTTCGCAAAGCTCGCCTCGACGGACTGGCGTTTGCGCACGTCGATGCCGATGCCGATATGGCCCTCGCCCAACTCGGAAGCGGTCTGCGCGGCACGCTTGTCGTCGAGATCGGCGATCGCCACGCGCACGCCATGGGCCGCCAGTGCCGTGGCGATCGCCCTGCCGATGCCGACGGCGCCGCCGGTGACGATCGCGCGCTTGCCGTTCAGGTCGGAACCGATTGTCTGGATGCTGCTCATTGGAATCACCACGCTGTATAGCCGCCATCGGCGATGACGATGGAACCGGTCATGAAGGCGGAGGCGTCGGAGGCGAGGAAAAGCATGATGTTGGCGATCTCCTCGGGCTTGCCCAGCCTGCCCATCGGCGTGTTCTGTGTCCAGATCGACAGCCATTCGGGGTTCGACATGCCGCGCTTGGTCATTTCCGTCACGATGAAGCCGGGGGCCACCGCGTTGACGCGGACGTTCTTCGGCCCGAGCTCGCAGGCCATCGACTTCACCATCTGATGCACCGCCGCCTTGGAGGCGTTGTAGTGCGCCTGCGGCTGCGGGCGGTCGACGATGAAGCCCGAATTGGAGCCGATGCAGACGATCGATCCGCCGCCCGCCCCGGCCATGTGCTTCGCGGCCGCCTGGGCCACGAAGAACTGGGCGTTGACGTTGACGTTCATCACCCGTGCCCATTCCTCGGCGGGAATGTCGAGCACGTCGGTGTTGGGGGCGATGCCGGTGCAGTTGAACAGCACGTCGACGCGGCCGAATGCGCCGACCGCCTGATCGACCGCGGCTTGCGCGGCCTTCGCGTCGGCGAGGTCGGCGACGATGCCCGTCGTTTTGCGGCCGTAGGCCGAAGCGATGTGGGCCGCCGTCTCCTGCGTCTCGGCTTCGAGGATGTCGAGGATCGCGATGTCCGCGCCGGTCCGGGCGGCGAGCTCGGCGATTGCGCGGCCCATGCCGCGGGCACCGCCCGCAACGATGGCCACGCGGCCATCAAGGCCATAACGGTCAAGGACGCTCATGGGCGGGCTCCTTCAGTATCTGGGGACGTCGGGAACGGCGCCGGATCGAGGAACCGGCGCAGCACGTTTTCGGTGATGCGGGAGACGTTGTTGTCGTAGCCGTTGTGCGAGAGCGAGCCGCACCAGGCGATGGACGAGGTGGCGAAGAGCGCGCCGCCGGCCGCCGTCTCGCCGAAGGCGAGGTCGGCGCGGACGCGATCGTTCTGGTCGCCGCCGAGATTGGGCGGCACCGGGCCGAACTCCTCGTTGACCAGCAGCATCATGCCCGAATGGCCTTCCGAGCTCGCCAGCCGCAACATGTTGGTCGGGGAGCCGAGATCGGTGGTGATGCAGTCGAGCTCGATGCCGGCCGCCCCGCCGCCGACCAGCCCGAAATCGCCGATGATCTCGTCCGGCACGCCTTCGAAGATGAAGCGCGCGCGCGGATTGTCGGCGTCGGGCGCGCGGCGGTAGTAGGACGAGAAGTCGAAGCCCTGGGCGATGAAGCCGACGCCCGCCATGACGTTCGGCGCGCGGCCGAGCCGCCGCCACAGGCCGCCATATTCGCCGTTGAAGGAGTGATAGTATTCGCCGGGCTCCGCGATCCACGGGCGGATGCCGTCCTCGGCGCGGCGCAGCTCCATGGCTCCCGGCCAGTGGTCGGAGAAGGCGACGCGCCAGTACCAGCCGTTGCCGCCCATATACATGAGCCGTCCGCCGCGATCGATCCACGCCTTCATCGCATCCCACATGGCGGTGGAATGGTATTCGGGATGGGTGCCGGTCATGATGACGTCATAGGGTTCGATCAGCGACAGGCCGCCCCTGTGCAGGTCCTCGTCGGTGATCACGTCGTAGTCGAAGCCCTTCTCCTCCAGCCAGTCGAAGAGATGGGTGTCGGCATTGTACTGGTAGACGGCCGAGCCGTGGCCGCCCAGCCAGGAGTGATACTGCGCCTTGAAGTTCAGTACCGGCCTCAGCCGCGAGGAATAGGCGACGCCCGAACCGTCGGCATGGGTGTCGTAGAGCGAGCCGCCGAGCTCGGGATGGTCGTACATCCAGAGATCCGAATGGCCGAAATGCACCATGCGGTTCATCAGGATCTCGACGCCGCGCGCCGTGATGTGCTCGGCATGGTTGGCATAGGCGATGTAGGAGCAGGTGGGCGCGAGGAAGCAGAGTTTTGGGCGCTTGCCGCGCTTTGCCGGATCCTTCGGCGGCGTGACGAAGAAGGAGATGTAGTCCTCGCGCGTCGCGTCGACGTCGCTCTCGCCGCAGGAAACATGCAGGGCATAGGGACCGGAAGGCAGGTCCTCGGGCAGGGTGACCTCCACCGAGGTCTTCCATCCCGCGTCGTAGAGATCGTCGGAGTGGAAATGGATCGCGCCGTAATGCTCGGGCTTGCGGGTCCATGAATGGTCCTCGCCGGTCCAGTTCCAGCCCTTCATGCCCCGCGTCGGCAGGTTGCCCAGCGTGCCGTGCAGGCAGTAGGGGCCGGTATCCACAGTCTCGGCCGTGTCGATCTTCTGCGAGAAGTCCCAGTGCGCCAAGAGAAGGCGCCCGAGCTCGATGTCGCGCGGCGCGCGCATGAGCCTGTCCTGGAGCGCGGCCGGATGGATGCCCTCGATCAGGATGGGGCTGTCGAGCTTGCCATCGAAATGGCGGCCGACCGTTCCGTCCGCCATGGCCGTGCCGGCCAGCATCAGGCCGGGCAGCGGGGCGGCGGGGGAGAGCGTGAACTGCGCCGAGACGCGGTCGTCGCTCATCGCATAGGGAATGAGCGGCGACTGGTCGATGCGGACAGCGCCCGAAACGGGATCGACGGCGACGGCGAGCGCGTACCACTGCCGCTGGACCATCGCCTTCGGCGCGATCGCCTGCTTGACCCCGCCGGGACCGCCAAGCGTCACGGTCACGAAGCCGCCGGCCTTGAGGCCGATATGGATGCCGGTCCCCGTCGCGTCGTCCCATTGGGAGAGGATCGTCTGGTCGTCGCGCCTGAGAAGCGTCGGCCAGATCATGGTGTAGAAGGTGAAGGCGGCATCGAGGGCCGGGAAGCCCGCGACGGTCATGTAGCTGCCGGCATCCATCGTCTGGGTGAAGCCGGGATGGCGGCCGTCCGCCTCGCTGGGGACATGGCGGAACTTCAGCCCTGGCCCTTGCGGGTTGGCATCGCCGTGGATGACGCGCACGAGCCGCGCTTCGAAACTGTCTTCCTCCTCCAGCGAGACCTTGAAGGCGATCGTCTCGCCGGGCGCGACGGAATAGCGGTCGGGATATCCGGTAATCTTGAGCATGCCTGATCCCTCGTGTGCCGCCTCAGGCGGTCTTGTCTTCGTAGTGCTGGTTGATGATCTCGCCGGTGTGCTGGCGCCAACGGCGGCAGAACAGCTCCCATTCCGCCGCTTCCCGGCTCTTGAACACCATGCCGTCCTCGATGACGATGGGATCGTCGCGCAGCGGCGGCATGCGGCCGATCACGTAGTCCTGGAACTCCTTGCGGGCGATCAGGATGTACTGGTCGCCGCCGCGGTAGAGCCGCATGATGTTGAGGACGCGCTGGAGGCCGGGCGACCGGTGGGCGGTGATCGGGGCCTCGCGAAACTCCTCGACATATTTCCGGTCGTCTTCGGCGACAATCTTGTAGACCATGTCCTTCACCTTGCTCCGGCGCGTTGAGGATGCGGAATGTGTGCGGGCGGATCGCGCGGGAGATCGCGCATCGCCCTCATGACGAGGCTCCTGCGAAATTGTCTCTGTAGAGCCGGCGGAAGCGGTCATAGCCGTCGCGGTAAAGCTCGGCATATTCGGTGCGCGGCTCGACGATCGCGGCGCGCCGGACGAAGGCCGCGACCCCGCCCCAGTCCCGCGTCGCGCCGGTGCCGATGACGGCCGTCCAGGCGGCACCCAGACAGGAGCCAGGATGGCCGGTCAGCGTCTGGAGCGGCTCCTGCAGCACGTCTGCGACGATCTGCATCCACAGCCGGCTGTTGGAGCCGCCGTCCGACACCAGGTATCGCTGCGGCCTGTGGCCCATGTCGCGCATGACCTCCATATGGTGGGCCACCGCATAGGCATAGCCCTCCAGCAGGGCGCGCCAGAAATGCGGCAATTCGTGCGAGAGCGAAATGCCGTGGAAAATGCCGCGGGCATGAGGGTCGTGGATCGGTGTCTTCTCCCCGAGGAAATAGGGGAGCGCGAGGAGGCCGTCGGCCCCCGGCGGCGTCTTTTCGGCGATCTGGTCGAGATAGGCATGCGGACTGATGCCGCCCGCCGCCGCGATGGCGGCCTCGGCGCCGGCGAAGGTCCGCACGAACCAGTTCAGCCCGGAGCCGCCGGTCGACATGCAGCCGTTCGGCACCCACAGGCCGGGAACGAGGTGGTGATCGAGATACATGCGCGCGTCGGGCGCGGCGCGGTCGGTGGCGACGAGGATGTCGACGGAACCGCCGAACTTCAGGAGGACGTCGCCCTCGGCCGAAAGGCCGGCGGCGAGCGCCGATGCGATGAGGTCGGCAGCGCCTCCGACCACCGGCGTGCCCTCGGCAAGGCCGGTCGCCGCCGCCGCCTCGGTCGTCACGGTGCCGAGCAGGGCGTGCGACACCGAGCGCGGCGGCAGCGCTTCGGCCGGGATATGGGCGAGCGCCACCAGGTCGGGGCTGATCTCCAGCCTGCCGAGGTCGACGAAACCCGCCTCCAGCGCCCAATTCTGCTCGATCGCGCGGCGTCCGGTCAGCCGCCAGTTGATGTAGTCGTAGGAGCCGAAGACGGTCGCGATCCGGGCGAAGTTCTCCGGTTCGTGGCGCTCGATCCAGCGCAGCTTCGCCGTTACGAGCTGCTGGTTGATGCCGTTGCCCGCCTTGCGAAGGAACCAGTCGGGATCGACCTCGGACCGCAGCGCCTCGACCTCGGCCCCGCAGCGCCCGTCGCTTTGCTGGATCGACGGACGGATCAGGTCGCCAGCCTCGTCGAGCAGCACGACGGCGGGCAGCATGCCGGTGACGCCGATTCCGCGTATCTCGTGCAGGTCGATGCCGCGCTCCGCGAAGGCGGCGAGGATCGCGCGGACGTTCTCCCACCATTCCCGCGGGTCTTCCTCGGCCCAGCCCGCCTTCGGGGCCGAAAACGTGACCGGCCTCGAGATGAGGCCGACGACCTCGTCCGGCAGGCGGATCAGGATGCCGATGGTCGAGGTCGTGCCGATGTCGAGGCCGAGAAACATGCGCGCTCCGCCGTTCAGTGCAGGTTGTTTGGAGTGTCGATGGAGCCGGGCGCGGCGCCGGCAATGCCGTCGGTATTCACCTCTGCCACGACCTTCCTCCCGTTGCCGGAAATCATCTGCAACCTCCACGCCGCCACGGAACCATAGAATCAGGTCGAAACATTTTCAAACATTATATGAACAAAATATATCATTTTTGGAAGCGCCGCGATGGGCTGCGCACGGCTGGAGCGCAGGAAAGAGCAGGGAATTGGTAACCGTCCGCACGCGGCCTTCCGGAGAGGATCGTCGCCGGGCTAAAAAGTCAGTTTTTGAGGCATAATGTTTATTTACGCGTAGCCTCAGCCGAATGCGGTCGGCAGAGCGCAGCAAACCCGGTGATCGGCGTCCAGGCCCCAGATCAGGCCGTGCCTGTCGATGTTCGTGCAGGGATGGGAAAGGCCGAACTCCACCACGTCGCCGACCGCCGGGAGCGGCCCGTCGCTCCTGACGCGGACGAAGGCGTGCTGGTCGTTGAATTTCTCGATGAAGATGTGGCCGGCGTCGCCCGCTTCCCTGCCGTCGCGCCAGATCCGCAGCGGCATGGGCACCCCCTGGTCGCTCGCGGCGTCGCGCATTCCCATGCCGCAGATGAGAAGGCCGCTCTCCGGAACGGAAAGAACCTCGGCCCAGAGCCGGAGCGCCGGCATGATGCGACCGGCAAAGCCGATGCCCCGCCTTTCCATCGCCGCGAAGCCGCGCTTGTAGACGCCATGATCGGAAAAGAACAATGCGCCGCTGCGCAGAATGAGCCGCGTGCGGCCGTCCGCGACGGCGGCCGGGCCGAGCGCGGCGAGCACACGGTCGAACCAGAGCGAGCCGCCCGCGGTCAGGATGAGCGGCGCGCCGGGGCCGAGCCTGGCGCGCATGGCCGAATGGAACTGCGCGATGCGCTGCATCAATGCATCGACGCGGCGCTCGCTTTCCTTTTCGTCCGCGACGACGACCGCGCCTTCGTATCCGGCGATGCCTGACAGCCGCAGGCCGCAGTCTGCCGGCAGCGCCAGGACGTGCTCCATGAGTTCGATCGCCGCCTTGTCGTCGCGAAGCCCGGCGCGGCCGGCTCCCAATTCGATCATCAGGCCAAGCTCGGGCATGCCCTTGCCTCTGCTGCTTTCGGCCCGCCACGCCGCGGCAAGGGCGTCGACACCCTCTACGGAATCGACGAAGGTGTGGACCTCGGCCATCGGATGGTGCCACAGCAAGGCGGCGAGGCGGCCCGCTCCGCCATGCCCGCCCACCTGGTTGGCAAGGATCAGCCGTGACAAGCCGCCTTCCAGCATCACCGAAGCCTGGCGCGCATCCGCGACGGTAACGCCCCAGGCGCCGGCTTCCTGAAGGCGGCGGGCGATGGCCACGGACATGGGCGTCTTGGCGTGCGGCGCGATCAGCGCTCCTTCGGTCGCGAGATGGCGCAGCACCGCCTCGGTATTGAGCTCGAATGTCGTCAGGTCGAGCGAGAGCAGGGGCAGGGCCATGCGGCCGTCCTGGGGCCGCCATCCTCGTCCGGCGATCTGGGCGATCGGAAGGGGCGCATAGCCGGTCGGGAAACCGCGCCAGCGGTCGTCGATCCAGCCCGTCCAGTCGTCCGTGAGCGCGGTGGCCGTCGTCATCGCCTCATCCTCCCAGCCTGTAGGTGCGCGCCGACGTGTCGTGGAAGAAAGCGCGCTGCGCCGCCGGGGGACGGTCCGCGAGGATCTTGCGATAGACATCGAGCAGGCGGGCGAAGGGCGCCTGAAGCCCGGAGACGGGCGCATCGCTGCCGAACATGGAGCGTTCCGGCCCGAAGCTGTCGAGGCAGTGGAGAATGACCGCCGCGAGACTTTCCTCCGTCCAGTCGTGGTCGTAGGCGACCGGATTGGAGATCTTGACGAGGACGTTGGGACAGGCGGCAAGGCGCGTCAGTCCGGTGCGCCAGGTCAGCATCCCTTCCGCGCTGCGGTCGGCCGGGCTGCCGCAATGGTTCAGGATAAAGGTCGTGGTCCCGAAGTCGCGCGCGAGCTGCGCGGCCTCCTCCATCTGGTGCGGATAGAGCATCAGGTCGAACGGAAGGCCGGCTTCGGTGAGGGCGGCGAGGCCACGGCGCCAGGGCGGGTCCGACATCCGGTTCGGCCGGTCCGCGAACGAGCGGGCCGGGTCGGGGTGCCATGCGACGATGTCGCGCAGCCCGGCCGCCCTCGGATGGCGCGCCTCCCGGCCAATTCGCGCCGCGGCGTCGGGCGCGTCGAGGGAAACGCGAAAAACATGGCGGGCGGCGACCACATGGCGGTCGAGCGTATCGAGCCATGCGCTCTCCTCGCCGCCCGTATCGTTCGACCAGCCGGCCTCCACGTGAACCGTGGCGACGATGTTCTCGCCTTCGGCTTGCGCCAGATAATCCGCGACCAGGAAATCCCGCCGCAGGCTGCCGAGATCCCCCATGGGCAAGCCGGCTTCGTCCGGCGCGGGCTGCCTGTCCAGCCAGCCATGCTTGCCCATGCCATAGGCCCACAGATGGTGATGGGCGTCGATGATGGGACCACGGTAAAGCGCCATTGAAAGCCTATGTTGTCAGATGACTATCCCGATATTGCCATTCAGGTGGCGCGATGTGTCAACATCGCGCTTGAATTTTTCTGTCCCGGTGTGACCGGAATGAGGACATCGCCATAATTTCCTGCGCGTTGCGGTCATCCGGTTTCGGGGTCCTATCCGGCGGCCGGATCTTGCGGAAATCCGCCTTCATGCGCGCAGGCGAGGGCTGCATGGGCCGCCGCTTTCGCTCCGGCGACGTGCGGCGGTGCGCCTGAAAGCCAGCCGTGGAGAAAGGCTGCGATATAGCTGTCGCCGGCGCCTGTTGTGTCCACCGGAACGATCGGACGGGCCGGAATTTCCGCTTCGGCGCTGCCGAGGAAGACCGAGCTTCCCCGCGCGCCGCGCGTCACGACGACACCGCGCGCGCCGGCGGTGAGAAGCGATCGCGCCAGCCGGGCGGCCGCTTCGTGTGATCCCTCGATGGCGGCGAAGGCGATCGCAAGCCCTTCGACGCCACGGTTCTCCGCCGATGCGTTGACGGTGATGTCCTGCGATACCGACCGGCCGGCCTCCACGAGCCGCCGCCGCAGCGCGCCGCCGTCGTCAAACCAGCCGATATGCACGTGATCGAATGCGAGCAGCGCCGGGATTTCATCCTCGCCGGGGGCGTAGCCGGCGCAGGCACCGAAATCCTCGAAGACGATCCGCCGCTCGCCGGTTTCCGAGACATGGATTTCGGTGCGCGCGGTCGGCAGCGGGCGACGCACGAGGTGGGACGTGTCGACGCCGTTGCGGTCGAGGAGCCGCTTTGTCAGCGCGCCGTATTCATCCGCGCCAACCGCGCCGAAATAGGCGGAGGATCCGCCCAGGGCAGAAAACTGGACGGCGACGTTGACGGCATTCCCGCCGATGAAGCGACGGCCGCCCGGTCGAAGGATGTCGACGCAGTTGTCGCCGACGGCAGCAAGGGTATGGCGCCGATCAATATTCGACACGGCGGTAGTACCGGCGGGTCGTCAAAGGATGATCGCGCAGCACTTCGAGATGAGCCGAGATGCGCTCCAGCGCGGTGGCCAGAAGCGCCGGAGCCAGAAGCGCCCTGAGGGCGGGCGCGAGATCGGGCGTCGGATAATCGGCCGTATCGAGCACCGTCAGCGCGCCGCCGACCTTCGGAACGAACCGCTCGACGCGTTCGGCCAGCGGGCGGCAAGCGTCCTCGCCCTTGAAGAGGATGACGCTGACACCCTTTTCGACCAGTTCCAGCGTTCCATGGAAAAAGTCGGATGCGTGGACAGGACGGGTCCTGATCCATTGCATCTCCTCGAGGATGCACATGCCGTAATAATAGGCTTCCGGCCAAACGTTCCCGGCCCCGGTGAAGATATGCCAATCGGAACCGGCAATGATCCTGGCGTAATCGCCGGCCCTCGGCTCGACGGCCTTCTTGATTGCCAGGAGGGACCGGGGCAGGGGCTGCAAATCCCTGACGAGACCGGGGAAATCGCCCAGCGCGCCGAGTTCGCCGCGATGCCCCATCAGGGACAGCGCGATCAGCAGCGACTGGATGTAGAAATTCTCGCTCGACGTGTCGTCCGCCGCGTAGTTGACCAGCGCATGGTCCGCGTCGCGCCCCAGCGGCGTGTCGGCATGACCGACGAGCGTCACGACCTTCGCGCCGCGCGCCTTGGCGAAAGCGAGGAAGGCGACGCTTTCCTTGGTCGTCCCGGAGAGCGACGTCAAAAAGACCAGCGAGCCGGAATTCAGGTTGACGGAGCCGGCCGCCATCGTCTCGGCAACCGAATCGGAGAAAACCGGAAAGGTGGACTGCCGGCGCAGCAGTTGCACGGCCGGCTGCAAAAGCGTGGCGACCCCGCCGGTGCCGAGGATGTGGACATTCGTCATCCCACTCCGGATGGATTCGCCGACGATCCTGTCGATGTCTCCGGCGAGAGCGACGGCGCCCGACTGGATGCCCAAGAATCGTGCTTCGTCGAAATTCAACATTCTGCGGCCCTGAAAAGCTAGTTGTCAGATAACTCATGTGCATCGAACGCCGGGTGCATGTCAAGAGAGGATGTGAACCGAGATATACTCATGGCCGGAGATGTCTGACATTGCCAGCCCTGATGGCATGTGCCAAGGTCCGCTCGTCGCGGAGAAAAAGCCATGGAGCAGAAAGCCCGCCGGGTCGGGGTCAGGCAGTTGCATGAGGAGATCGTGCGCTTTCTGGCTGAATCCGGGTTGAAGCCGGGCGATCAGATTCCGACCGAGGCGGAATTCCGGGAGCGGCTCGGCGGGTCCAGGCCGACGATCCGCGAAGCGTTGAAGCTTCTGGAGCAGGACGGCGTCATCCGCGCCGAGCACGGGCGCGGGCGGTTCCTGACGGCTGCCGGGACGCTACGGGTCGACCGCCCGATAACGACATTCGAGAGCATCACCGAGATGGCGAGCCATTTCGGTTACAGCCTGATAAACAAGGTGCTTTCCGTTTCCGAGGAGCGCCCCGGCGCCGAGGTGGCTACGGCGCTCGGGCTGTCCAGAGGGGACACCGTGATCCGGCTCGAGCGGCTGCGCATGAACGAGCGGGATCCGATGATCTACAGCCTGGAATACGTTCCCCGCGACATCATCACCGACCGGGTCTTCGATATCGACTGGTCGGGGTCCCTGCTCGATACGCTGGAGCGCTACGGAGCAAGGCCGAGCCTTTCGCAGGCACGCGTGCGTGCCACGTTTCTTCCCGAGGAGGTCGCCGCCCGTCACGATCTGCGCGATTTCGGCCCGGCGCTGGTCATCGAGGAAACGGCCTATCTGGACTCCGGCCCGCCGGTGATCCGTGCCCTGGATTACCATCGCGGCGACCGGTATACATTCAGCTTCTTGCGCAAATAGGCATCTCTTGATAGATGTCTGACAACATGGCGGCGGTGCCGGCATGTCCGTCATCCCGGAGCCTGCCATGACCACAAGCCTCCCCGTTCTCTCCGCGGCTCAGTCGCAGGCCGTCGATCGCGCGATCGAAGCCTTGTGGCCGAAGGCGCTCGACCTGCTCAAGAAGATGGTGGGCACCAACAGCGTGAACCCGCTTTTCCCCGGCATCTCCCGCGGCGATGTCATCGGCGGCGAGACGCAGGTTTCGGGCATGCTGGGCGATTTTCTCGCCGGCTCCGGCCTCGCGATCCATCCGGTGGCGCCCGATCCGGACCGCGTCAACCGGGTGGCGTTGCTCAAGGGCGCCGGCGGCGGCCGTTCCCTGCTGATCAACGGCCATGTCGATACGGTGGCGGCCTTCAAGCCCGAATCGTGGTCGACGTGCAGTCCCTGGAATCCGGAGGTGCGGGACGGCCGGCTGTACGGCCTCGGCTCGACCGACATGAAGAGCGGCCTCGTTTCGGCGGCGCTCGCCGCCGCGGCGCTGGTGGCCGCCGGTATCCGTCTCAAGGGCGAATTGCAGATTCATGCGGTCGTCGGGGAGGAGACGATGAGCCACGAGCTCGGCACCACGGCCGTGCTGGAAGCGGGCTTCACGGCCGAAGGCGGCATCGTCGTCGAGCCGACGTCGCAGCCGGTGCCGCTCACCGTATCCCCGGTGGGGGCCGGAAACTTCAATCTGCACATCGACATCCAGGGTTATGCCACGCATGGCGGCAATCGCGGCCCGTCCATCAGGGCCGGCGGGCCCGGCATGGCGGCCGGCGTCAACGCGGTCGAGAAAGCCATCCTGATCGTGCAGGCCTTGCAGCAGCTCGAACAGGAGTGGGGCACGAGCAAGGTCCATCCGGCTTTCCCGGCCGGCTTCTTCTCGCTCTGCCCGTCGGTCCTGCACGGCGATGCCGGGGTGCCGAGCGTCGGCTATCTCGCCGACCGCGCCACCATCGGCTACCTCGTCTGGTATCCGCCGGGCAACAGCGCCGAACAGATCCGCAACGAGATCGAGGCGCAGGTTCACCGCGCGGCGCAGATGGATCCGTGGCTGAGAGAGCATCCGCCCGTTCTGCGCTGGGACAGCAACTGGCCGGTTTCCGATACGGACCCCGCCCATCCGCTGGTGCGCAGCCTGGTGGCGGAGCGCACCGCCGTGCTGGGTGCGATGCCGGGCGGGGCGGCGGACACGGCCGGCTTCAACGCCTGCTGCGATTCCGCCTTCATCGAGCAAAAGGGCATACCATGCGTGATCTTCGGGCCGGGCGACCTGCGCTTCGCGCATTCGATGAACGAGTTCGTCAATCTCTCCGAAGTGACGGACGCGGCCCGCATCCTCGCCCGCGCGGCGGCGCGGTGGTGCGGCGTGGCATAGGGGCCAGAGTGATCCCCGGCCGTGCATTTCGGCATCCGGCTAAGCGTGGATCTCGAGGTCCTTTTCCTGCCGGGCATGGAGAAGGCCGACATGCCTTGCCATGTTGGCCAGGACGGCCTCGATGATCAGCCGTCCCTTTTCGGCCGTCGCAGCGCGCGGGTCGCCAAGCACCGGGCTGTCGGAAAATTCCGTCCAGCGGTAGGGCACGAAGTCGAAATCCTCGGGAAACTCGGGATAGTTGGCGACGGCCTTGTCCATGGCCACATGCTCCGGCGACAGGTGCAGCATGTAGGAGGTCTCGATCTCGCAGGCATGCAGGAAGGCGGGATGGGCTTCCGGCTTCTCGCGGCACCGGGCGATGACGGCACTGGCGCCGGGATAGAAGAAGTTGGCGATGGTGAAATCGTGCTCCCGGGCGACGCGCTGGGCGTCACGGATTGCCGCCGCATTGCCGAGATGCGCGTTGATCACGGCCATGGTCGACAGGCCCTTCGCCCTGGCCGAAAAGGCGATATCGAGAAGCGCCCGCGTCACCGTCTCGCCGGAGATGCCGAACGACCCCGGCGCATCCGCGAGCGACCATACCTGCCCGAACGGAAGGACGGGCAGGCGCAGGATCGGGGTTGCCGAACCGATGACCCGTGCAAGCTCCTCTGCGAGGCGTGCGGCCAGGATGTTATCCGTCCCGGCGGGCAGGTGGTCGCCATGGCTTTCGACGGCGCCGAGCGGCAGGATGAGCACGGGCTTGCGCGCCAGGGCGGCCGCCATCTCGCTGTCGTTGAGGCCGGTGATGTCCGTCCTGTCGGTCACGCCGCGGCTCGTTCGTTCGACCAGACAGCGCCGAGGTTCCTCAGAACGGTCTCCCCGAAGGGCGTAAGGAGGAAACTCACGATCGGCGATCCTTCTGCATCATTCGAACCCAGACGGCGCAACGCGGGTTGCGCGGCCGGGGACAGACAGCACGATCGACGCGTCCGTCCGGGTCGTCAAGATACAAAGGCCACCGAGCCGGAAGGCAGTCGACGGCAAGGTCCGACGATCGCCACGACGGCTTTCCGTTTGCGGAGGAAAGCGGACCAATCCTCCCGGACCGGCGTCAAATCCTGTAGCGAAGGCGTTCTTCCTCGACTTCGGCGGGCGTATACGGATCGAGCGTGTCGTCGAAACGCGACCATCCCTCCTCCGCATAGATCGCGCGACGCTCGGCGGGATCGATCCTGTTCGATCGGCTCAGGATTGCTTCGGCGTCGGGGTAGAGGTCGTCCTCCACCCGGGCGGTGACCAGGGTGCCGCCCCGGCGCACGCCTTCGGCATAGACATGGGCATGCTCTTCGGGAACGCCGGATTCCGTCATCGCGCCGATCAGCCCGCCAGCCGCGCCGCCCGCGACCGCGCCTGCCGCGGCGCCTGCCGCCGTGGCGGCGAGCCACCCGGCCGCGACGACCGGACCCACGCCGGGTATCGCCATGATCCCGAGGCCGGTCAGAAGTCCGCCGGCGCCGCCGACAACCGCGCCTATCCCCGCGCCCGTGCCGGCGCCTTCAGCCGCGTTCGATTCCCTGGCGGAGCGCTCCCCCGCATCGTTCGAAACGATGCTTATGTCGTCGGAGGGAACACCCCGCTCCTCCAGTGCGCTGACAGCGGCGCGGGCGTCGGAATAGTCGTCGAACAGTCCTGTAACGGTTTTCATGTAAATCTCCTCGCGTGTTGGCGGTTAGTTGGCGACGACGTTACCCTGGTAATCGAGCGCAACGTTCACGGTCTTTCCGTCCTTCGTGGCTGTGCCACGCCAGACTCCCTTGTCGTCCTGAGTCAGCCCGGTGACGTCGGCATAGCCGGCCTTGGTGATGCGCTCCTTCGCCTGTTCCTCGGTGAAACTGTTCTCACCTTCCACCGGCGCGGTGGGGTTCTTGCTGTCAGGAGTTGCAACAGCCGGTGTGTCGCCGTCCGTGGCGGGAGCGGAAGAAGCTTGCGCGAAGGCACCGGAGGCCGACGCGCCGACAAGCGCGAGAGCCAGGAACAGACTTCTTCCAACCGGTTTCAATGCATGGTGTTTCATCGGCTTTCTCCAGTGGCGTGAACCGAACTGAGCAAACCTCCGGTTGTTCCCGAATATCTCCGCGTCGCGGCTGCGGCCCTCCATGCGACCGCCGGAACGATCCCGGGCAGGCAGGGCGGATGCCGGCGATGTCACGAAATATTATCGAGGGAACATAGGCGACCCGCCGCAGTTCGGTTTGCGAGGCGGCTAGCGTCTCAGATCGAAAAACGGAGATAAAAATGCCGAACCAAGGTGGTACCCACGAACAGCATGTGAAGGCCGGACAGCAGAGCCACAAGAACGACGACCGCAACAAGCAGCAGCAGCATGCGTCGTCGGGCGACAAGAGCCAGCATCGCGGCGGCAGCGGCAATTTCGCCGAAGATCGTGAGCGGGCATCGGAGGCTGGCCGCAAGGGCGGCCAGAACTGACCGGACGATTGAAACGGAAGAAGCGGAAGGGAGTCGGTGACGACCGGCTCCCTTCTTCAATCCCGCCTCCCGGGAACAAGCAGGGACGACTCCGGAATTGGGATCGGATCGAACGGGCCAGGGAAGCGGCATATTATGCGTTGCGTCTCGGGATCACCAAGCGGGAGGCGATTGCGATGATCCGCGCGGCGTCGCAACGCGCCTGAGGCGCGGTCGGTATTGGATGCTCGCATGCGCCGTTCGACACGTTCTCCAAGCCTTGCCGAATTCGTCGAGGACATTGTCCAGAATCGCAAAGGGGCGAAGACGCCGATATCGACTCTGCGGATGGTCGAGGAAATTCGGCGGCGATTTCCCGATTGCGAGCACACGGACAAGGAATTGGCGGACATCGTCGCCACGCTCGCAATCGTCGCGGGAGTGGCGATCGCCTTCGATCAAATCGCCGATGGCGAGCACGGGCGTCCGGATTCGCTTTTCGAGCGCAGGCGATGATTAGCCGGCTTCCATAAGCCGGGGCGACGTCCTTTCCGGGCCTTGAGGAACAAACGCGCCCTGCTTGGGTTTGACGGACGTCCGTTTGCGCGAGCGTCATACAAGGAAGGATGCCAAGATGGTCCGTGACTCAGCCAGCGCCGCCGTGGAGAGGCAGAGAGCCGTCCAGGAAAAGGTGGATGCCGACGACAAGGCGGAGCGGAAGCCGTCGCAAAAGACGCCCATGCAGGCCGGCGCTCGCATCTATCCTGCGCCGCCGTTCCCGAAGCAACATCACGCCAAGCCGGGCAAGGAAGCGAGGATCGAGCCGCCGCCTCTCTACGACGCGCCCTATTGGGTCGGCTCGGGCAAGCTGGAAGGCAAGGTCGCGCTGATCACGGGCGGCGATTCCGGGATCGGGCGGGCGGTGGCGGTGCTGTTCGCGCGGGAGGGCGCGGATGTGGCGATCGCTCATCTGGCGGAGGAGGAGGACGCAGCCGTCACCCGCCAAGCCGTGGAGCAGGAGGGGCGGCGCTGTCTGACGCTGAAGGGCGACGTTGCGAGCCGCGCTTTTTGCCGGCAGGCCGTGGAAAAGACGGTCTCGGAACTCGGGAAGCTCGACGTGCTGGTCAACAATGCCGCGTTTCAGGTCCACTCGGCCGCTTTCGAGGATCTGACGGAGGAACATTTCGACACGACCATAAAGACCAATCTCTATGGCTATTTCCATATGGCCCAGGAAGCGGTGCCGCACATGAAGCAGGGTTCCGCCATCGTCAATACGGGGTCGGTAACGGGCCTCGAAGGCTCGAAGGAACTGATCGACTATTCGATGACCAAGGGCGGGATCCACGCCTTCACCCGGGCTTTGTCCACGAGCCTCATCGACAGGGGAATACGCGTCAACGCGGTCGCTCCGGGGCCTGTCTGGACCCCGCTCAACCCATCGGACAAGCAAGCCGGGGACGTTGCCAAGTTCGGCGCCCAAACGCCGATGCGGCGTCCGGCCCAGCCGGAAGAAATCGCTCCCGCCTACGTCTTTCTCGCCTCGCCGCAATGCTCGAGCTATATCACCGGGGAAATCCTGCCGATCGTGGGCGGTTACTGAAGCCGCCGAGGCGGGCGCGCCGTCCAGCGATCCATGGAAGAGGCCGGCAGGGCCAAGGGGCCGGACCCCGCATTGCCGTGCGGCCTTGCAAGCCGGCGTGGAGCCTATACTTATAGGCCAGGACGGGCGCCCGGACGGCGGCAATTTCCAGGGAGCTTCCGGTGGACCTCGAAAAGACCCTCAGATCGATCGTCTCGGTGCAGGCTACCATTCCCGAGGACGCGTTCACGGCCCCGATTCTCGGTGCGGAGCGCGCCGGGGGTGGCGTGGTCATCCGGGAAAGCGGCGTGGTCCTGACGATCGGCTACCTCATAACGGAGGCCGAGAAGATATGGCTGACGCCGGGCAACGGCCGCGCGGTGCCCGCCCATGCGCTGGCCTATGACCAGGAAACCGGTTTCGGCCTCGTGCAGGCCCTCGGCCGTCTCGATCTGCCCGCGCTGGAGCTCGGAAATTCCGGCGCCCTCGAGCCCGGGCAACCGGTGACCGTTGCGGGAGCCAGGGGGCAGGCCGTGCAGGCCGCCGTGGTGAGCAGGCGCGAATTCGCCGGCTACTGGGAATACCTGCTCGACGACGCGATCTTCACGGCGCCCGCCCATCCCTTGTGGGGGGGTGCCGGTCTGATCGGCCCCGACGGAAAGCTGCTCGGCATCGGTTCCCTGATGTTGCAGATGGCTTCGGGCCGTGAGGTGCAGGACATCAACATGATGGTGCCCATCGATCTCCTGAAGCCCATCCTCGGCGATATGCTGCGCTACGGCCAGGTCCAGCGGCCCGCTCGTCCCTGGCTCGGTATCTATTCCGCGGAGAATGACGGCAAGGTGGTGGTCCTCGACGTCGACCGCCGCGGCCCTGGAGCAGGGGCCGGGCTGCGCCAGGGCGACGTCGTCATGGATGTCAGGGACCAGAGCGTCGAGGGGCTGGCGGATTTCTACCGCAAGGTATGGGGCGCCGGCCCGGCCGGCAGCGAGATAACCTTGCGCGTCCTGCGCGCCGGCCGCGAAATGTGGGTGCGGGTGAAGTCGGCCGACCGCGACAGCTTCCTGCGCAAGCCGGTCATGCAATGACCTTGGCCCGCGGGCGGGGTCATCGGGAGAGATACGGCCTCGCCCAGCCCAGCCCCGCGTCGGTTCCCTCGCGCGGCCTGTATTCGCAGCCGATCCACCCGGCATAGCCCATGCGCCCGATCTCCGGCAGGACGGCTGCATAGTCGACATCGCCGTGGTCGGGTTCGGCACGGGATGGCACGGCGGCGATCTGCACATGGCCGACCAGCGCGAGATGGTCGCGCAGCAGCGCCAGCGCGTCGCCTTCCTCCCGGCTCACATGGTAGACGTCGAACATGATCCTGACATTCGGCGCGCCGGTCGCGGCGACGATGTCGGCCGCCTGGCCTATCCTGTGCAGGAAATAGCCGGCCTTGTCGTTCCCGTTGATCGGCTCGATGAGGATGTCGAGGCCATGTTCGGCCGCACGCGCCGCGGCACGGCGGAGATTGGCGACGAAGACGCGGCGAGAGCCCTCCGTGCGGTCGGCGACGCCCGCCATCGCATGCACGGCCGTGCCGCCGGCCGCCGCGCAATAGTCGATCGCCTGGATGGCCGCGGCTTCGAACTCCGTCTCCCGGCCGGGCACGGCGCCAAGGCCGAAATCGCCACGGGCCGTGTCGCCGGGCACCGTGTTGATGCCGAGCAAGGCCACCTTGGCGGAGCGGCAGGCATCCGCGACATCGGCCGCGGGCGTGTCGTAGGGCCAGTGCAGCTCGACCGCCCTGAAGCCGGCGCGCCCCGCCGCGGCGATGCGTTCGAGCAGTGGAAGGTCGGGCCAGAGAAAGCCCAGATTTGCGGAAAGACGGATCATCCCTCTCTTTACCGCGGCCGGGGCCGGGACTGAACCGAAATTTTCCACTCTGCGGCGTGAGTCAGGGACGGACGGATTGCGGCAGCACGAAGGGAACGTGCGGCGGCGGCACGCTGCCGACCTTCAGCCGGCAGCCGAAGACGCGCTCCAGCAACTCATCGGTCAGGACCTCGGACGGTGTTCCGGACGCCGCCAGTTGGCCCCTGCTGAGGACATGCACGAGGTCGGCATACATGGCGGTTAGGTTGAGGTCGTGAAGGATCACCAGCACGCATCCGCCGGCCTCCGCGAACTCCCGCGCCACCTCCATGATGGCAAGCTGGTGCCTGATGTCGAGGCTGGAGACCGGCTCGTCCAGCAGGAGGCTGCACGGCTGGCCGCCCACTTTCGGCTCCCACACCTGGCAGAGCACGCGCGCGAGCTGCACGCGCTGCTGCTCGCCGCCGGAGAGCTCCTGGTAATAGCGGCCGGCGAAGCCGGTGAGATCGACGCGCCGCAGCGCCTCGTCGACGCGCCCGGCGCGGTCGCGCGGCTTCTCGGCGTCGGAGATGCCGAGCTGCACCACTTCCCTGACGGTGAACGGAAAGGCCAGCGCCATCGCCTGCGGCAGCACGGCGCGCATGGTCGAAGCCTGCGCGGGCGACAGCCGCGCCACTTCGTGGCCGTTGATGCGCGCGCTGCCCGAATAGGCGAGCGTCCCGGAGATCGCGCCGAAAAGCGTCGACTTGCCGGAGCCGTTCGGCCCGACGATCGCCGTGACGGCCCCGGCTGGGGCCTCGATGCCGATATCCGCGATGATCGTCTTCTGGCCTATGGCGACGCCGAGCCCTCCGGTGATGATCATGGCGCTACAGATCCACCACGCTGCGCTGGCGCAGCAGGATCCACAGGAAGACCGGCGCGCCGGCGATTGCCGTGACGATGCCGATGGGGAGCTCGGCGGGCTCGGCCAGGGTGCGCGCGAAAGCGTCGGCGACGACGAGAAGGCCGGCGCCGAGCAATGCCGAGGCCGGCAGCAGGTAGCGGTTGTCCGGGCCGATGGCCAGGCGCAGCAGATGCGGCACGATGATGCCCACGAAGCCGATGCCGCCGCTGGCCGCCACGGCCGTGCCCACGGAGGCGGAGACGGCCGCGATCGAGATGCGTTTCAGGCGCTGGACGTTCGTTCCGAGGTGGATGGCGGCGGCCTCGCCGAGCGCCAGCCTGTTGAGGCCGCGCGCGATGATGCCCGTCGCCGCCAGCGACAACCCGATCACAGGCCCGGCCACCGCGATCTTCTGCCATGTCGCACCGGCGAGCGACCCCAGTTGCCAGAAGGTGAAGTCGCGCAACTGGCCGTCGTCCGCGATGAAGATCAGCATGCCCGTCATCGCCATCGCCAGCGCACTGAAGGCGAGGCCCGCCAGCAGCATGGTCGCGACCGAGGTGCGGCCCCGGCGCGTGGCGACGCGGTAGAGCATCCATGTGGTCGCCAGCGCCCCGGCAAAGGCGGCGGCCGGCAAAGCGAGGATGCCGAGGAGGGCCGTGAGCGGCGCGAGCGCGCCATGGCCGAGCACGATGACCGATACGGCGCCCAGTCCGGCGCCGGAGGACACGCCGACGAGGCCGGGATCGGCCAGCGGATTGCGGAACAGGCCCTGCATCGCCGCGCCGGCGACCGCAAGCGCGGCACCGACCAGCATGCCGAGGATGACGCGCGGCAGCCGGATGTCCATGATGATGAGGCGGTCACGCTGGTGCACCATCTCGTCCAACGGCGCGGCGGACCACATGTCGGCGATCAGCCGGGCGACCGAGGCGTCCGATGCGCCCGATGTCAGCCCGACGAGCCCGGCCGCGAGCAATCCCGCGACCAGCGCCGCGATGACTGCGCGCGCGCGGCCGGACCGGTCGCCGTCATGCGATCGGTCGGTTCGTATGCGCGCCCCGCGTGCCACCGTTTCGGACGCTTCGATCAATCGCCGATGGCCTTGCCGTAGAGTTGGCGGGCAAGATCGTGCGCGGCGTCCGCGGTCCGCGGCCCGAAGCCGAGCAGGTAGCCCGCGTCCATGCGGATGATCGCCTTTTGCTGGCCGGCGGGCGTCGCGGCGAGCGCCGGTATCCCCAGCAAATCCGCGTCGGACGGGCCGGGGCCGGCGTTCGACATCAAAAGGATGGCGTCAGGGCGCGCATTGATGATCGCCTCGTCGGCGAGCGGCCTGTAGCCGTGGAAGCCGTCTATGGCGTTGACGGCTCCGGAAAGCCGGATCATGCCGTCGGCTGTTGTTCCGATGCCGGACGCCATCACCTTGCCCTGCTGGACGGAAAGGACGAACAGCACCCGCTTGCGGTCGGAGATCGCGGCCGTCTGCGCCTCCACCGCCTTGAGCTTTCCGTCGACCTGCCTTGCCAGCGCCTCGGCCGCCGCATCGGCGCCGAGCGCCTGGCCGACAAGCCGTATCTTGGCCAGGACGCCCTCGTGATCATAGGCCTCCGCGACCTCGATATAGGGGACCTCGGCCTTCTTCAGCACGTCGACCGCTTCCTTGGGACCGCTGCCCTGGAGGGCAAGGATGCCGCTCGGATGCACCGAAAGCACACCCTCGGGAGAGAGCTGGCGCATATAACCGACGTCGGGAAGCTTCAGGGCTTCCTGCGGATAAACACTGGTCGAATCGCGGGCGACGAGCTTGTCGGCCTCGCCGAGCGCGAAGGCGATCTCCGTGACGGAACCGCCGATCGAGGCGATCCGCGACGGGTCGGCGAAGGCGCCTTTCGTCTCGTTCGCCCTGGCCACGGGCGATGCCGCGGCCAGAGCGAAGATCACGAAGGCCAGCGCCCGCCCGCCCGAGCGGCACGCCGGTACCAAACCTGCCATTCCAGCGACGCCACCCTTCATTTGTTCAGAATCAGCTTTCCCTGGCGGGTGATCTTGAGCCGGTAGAGCGCTCCGAAATGCTCGATGCCGATCTCGCGGCTGCCCTGGAACAGCGCGCTGCTCGACAGCGTCGTAAGCTGGGCCGGCGCCCTTCCATAATCGTAGGTGCGGGTTTTTTCGCTCCGCTCGCGGCTGCGGAAATCCTGATGGTTGGGGTTCATCATGTCACGCTCCTTTTGCGATGCGGTCTCGACGACGTCGAATTCATTGTTGACTCCATTAGTCATGTTTAATAGTCAGCGCAATACCGGAGTTATCGAGTCAACATTATTCGGCCGAGGCGCGAAGGCAAGCGTCCCGCAGGCCGGCAGGGCAAACGGAGCGGGGCATGCGAGCGGCGATCGATCGATACGCGCGGGGCGTGGGCGACAGGGGGCTGCATCGGCTGCGCCGTGCGTTGCTGGTGGGCGCCGCGGCAATCGCGGCCATGCCGGCCTATGCCCAGAGTGCCGGGACAGACGAGGACGCGAAGCCACGCGAGGCGGCAGCGGCCACCTCGGAGCCGGCGACGCTTGGCGGCGTCACGCTGCTCGACAAGGTTCTGGTGCTCAGCCGAACCGGCGAGACGGCCATGGAATCGCTCGCCTCGGCCAGCCATGTCGACCAGGAGCAGATCGAACGGCGCATGGCCACCAGCATCAACGACGTGTTTCTCGGCGTGCCGGGCATCATGGTGCAATCCGACGCGAAGCGGACCGCATCCAGCGTCAATATCCGCGGCCTTCAGGATTTCGGCCGCGTCCAGGTGATCGTCGACGGCGCGCGCCAGGACTTCAGCCGTTCCGGACACGGCACCAGTTCGACCTTCTGGATCGATCCCGAACTCATCCAGTCCGCCGACGTGATCCGCGGCCCGGTCGCCAACACCTACGGCTCGGGCGCCATCGGCGGCGTGGTCTTCTTCGACACGAAGGATGCCGAAGATTTCCTGAAGCCGGATGAGACCTGGGCCCTGTCCTCGACGGTCCGCTACGAGACGAACGGCTCGGGCTGGACGACCAGCGCGACCGGCGCCTATCGCTTCACTCCGGATTTCGACGTCTTGGGCAATATCGTCTACCGCGACTACGGCAACTACAAGGACGGCGACGGCAATCGCGTCAACGGCACGGCCTTCGACGTGCTGAGCGGCATGCTCAAATCCACGATCCGCCCGACCGAGAACAGCGAGCTGAAGCTCGGCTGGGTCGGCGCGAACGACGACTGGAACGAGATCAGCGGCGGCGTGCCGACTTCCGACCTCGCGATGCGGCAGAACACCTTCACCGCCCGCTACAACATCACGGACGAGAACAAGAGCTGGCTCGACCTCCACGTCAACGCCTCCTACAACAAGACCGACCTCGACCGGACCTATCTGACCACGCTCGCCGGCAGGCAGTACGACCCGGTGACCGGGCTCCCGACCACCATCCCGGCAGGCTCGAGGACCACCTACGACCTCGACACGCTGAGCTTCGACATCTGGAACACCTCGCGCTTCGAAACGGGTTCGTTCCGTCATGAGCTGACCTATGGCGGCGACTGGGTGAGCGACGACATGACGACGCTCGATCCGTCGGGCGGCCAGGACACCTACACGCCGTCCGGCAAGCGGCGGGTGAGCGGCGCCTACATTCAGGACAAGATGAGCTGGGAATGGCTCGAGGTGATCGCCGGCCTGCGCTACGACAGCTACAAGCTCGACAGCGAAGCCGCGGAAAGCTCCGGCGACCGGCTGTCGCCGCGCATCACCATCGGCGTTTCCCCGTTCGAGAACGCCGGAGCGGGCGGCCTGCAATTCTACGGCACCTACGCCGAGGGCTACCGCTCGCCGTCGATCACCGAGACGCTGATGAGCGGCATGCATCCGAGCGGCGTGACCTTCCCCTTCCTGCCCAATCCGAATCTGAAGCCGGAAACCGGCAAGACCTGGGAGCTGGGCGTCAACTACAAGGCCAACGGCGTCATCGAGGCGGGCGATGCGCTGCGCATGAAGGCCGCCTACTTCAACAACAACATCGACGACTACATTCAGGGGAACGACGAGATCTTCGCCGGCGATCCCGGCTGCCCCTACATCCCGGGGTTGCAGCCCGGATCGTATACCTACTCATGCTACCAGTACCAGAACTTCGCCAACGCCAAGATCGACGGCTTCGAGTTCGAGAGCGTCTATGACGCGGCGTGGGGCTTCGCGGGGCTTTCAGGCTCCGTCATCAACGGCCATACGGTCGACTACAATGGCGTGCGCAAGGACCTGACGACCGTTCCCTCCTCGCAGATCACCGCCCAGCTCGGCCTCCGGTTCCTGGAAGACAGGCTGACGGTCGGCGGCGAGGTGCAGTATAACGGCAAGCCGAAGGGCAATGCCTTTGCAAAGGACTACACGCTGGTCAACGCCTTCGCCAGCTACAAGCCCAACGACAATCTGAAGCTGGACTTCAGGATCGACAACATCTTCGACGAGAAGTACGCTAATCCGCTCAACGCCACGGCTACCAGCACGGTCTACGAGCCGGGCGTGACGGTCAAGCTGGCCGCCACGATGCGGTTCGGAGGATGAGACGACCATGAAGACGGCAACCCTTGCTCTTTCGGCAGCCGTAGCGACAGTCATTTCCTGGAGCGCGTTCGCGCAGGAGGCAGCGCAGACGATCAGCCTCCAGCTCAACGCGGCGCAGCCCTCCGAAAAGGGCTGCCGCTTCACCTTCGTCGTGAACAACGGCCTCGGTCACGATCTGGAGAAGGCCGCCTACGAGATCGCCCTGTTCAACGACGCCGGCGTCGTCGACCGCCTCTCGGTCCTGGAATTCAAGGATCTGCCGGCCGGCAAGACGAAGGTCGCGCGCTTCGACCTCGCCGGAGTCGACTGCGCCAAGACCGGCAGGCTCCTCGTCAACACCGCCACGGACTGCGTGGGCGAAGGCGTCGATCCGGGCCTGTGCATGAAAGCGCTGAAGACCGAAAGCAAGACGGCGATCGTCTTCGGCGTCTGAATTCCTCCGGCCGAAAAGCAGACCGCGCGGCGCTGCCGCATTAAGCATTCAGTAACCATGGTTCCCCATATTTCGTTAACCATAGGCCCATGGGAATCGGACCCCGCCCAGAGGGCACAGGGGACCGTTGCACCATGGACAATTCCTTTCGCGCGAACGAGTTGCCCGGCCTGCTGGCCGCGGTGCCGGACCATATCGCCGTCCTCTCGCTCGACTGCTTCGACACCCTGATCTGGCGTAACGTCCACATGCCGAGCGACGTCTTCGCAGACCTCGATCTGCCGGGCGGGGCGGTGGAGGCCCGCAGCGTCGCCGAGGAGCGGGCCCGTACGCTGGCCCTGCTTCGAGGAGAAGGCGGCACGGAGGTCACGCTCGCCGAAATCTACGAGCAGATGATGCCGGGAGATCACCGCGCCGAGGCGCGCGATGCGCTGCTGGCGGCGGAGCTTGCCGCCGAGGCGCGCCACTGCTTCGCCTTCGCGCCGGTCCGGGACCTCATCGTCGATGCGAAGAGACGCGGGCTGAAGGTGATCGTCGTGTCCGACACCTATCTGCGCGAGCCGCAGCTGCGCGCGCTGATCAGGAGCGTCGGCGGCGATTCCCTGGCGGATATGATCGACCGGATATTCTGCTCCTGCGAGTACGGGGTGAGCAAGGCCGGTGGCCTCTTCACCCATGTGCTGGCGGCCCTCGGCGTGCCGCCGCGCTCCATCCTGCATATCGGCGACAACCAGGTCGCGGACCATCAGGCACCGCTGAAGCTCGGCATCGCCGGCCTGCACTTCCGCCAGTTCGACGAGGAGGCGATGCGGCGCCTGCGTTTCGAGGCTGCGGCCGCGATGCTGGTGGATCCCCAAACGCGCATCACCCACGCCACTTATCAGCCGCAGCGGGCCGCTCTCGCGCTGCGTGGCGCGGACGATCCCGTCTCCGCCTTCGGCCATGACGTTCTCGGACCAGTGATCCATGCCTTTGCCGACTGGATACGTGGCGAGGCGCTGGCCATGGAGGCAAGGCTCTGCAAGCCGGTGAAGCTGCTCTTCCTGCTGCGCGACGGCCATTTTCCCGGGCAGGTGTTCCGCGCCGCGCATCCCGACCTGGCCGGGCGGGCGATCGACATCGAACTCAGCCGCTTCGCCGCCACCGCGGCAGGCCTCAAGGATGCCGATGCGATCCGCTCCTATGCGGAAACCGCGCTGATGCGCGCGCCGCTGGACGTGGTCGCGAGGCAGCTTCTGTTCGATGGCGACGAAGCGGCGAAGCTCCGCCGGATCGGGGACAGGCGGGAAGTCCTGAAAGAGGTCCTGAGGCCGCAGATCGTGCGGCGGATCGTCTCCCGGTCGGCCGCTTTCGCGGAGCGCCTTCTCGCCTATCTTCGCGGGCAGGGCATAGCGGACGGCGATGCCGTGATGCTGATCGACCTCGGATACAACGGTTCGGTCCAGAACGGGGCGGAGCCGATCCTGCGCGAGCGCATGGGCCTGGACGTGGCGGGACGCTACCTGCTGCTGCGCGAAATGCAGCTCAGCGGCCTCGACAAGAGCGGCTTTCTCGATACGAGGCATTATGGAAAGCGCCTGCTGTACGCGCTGGCCGACTATATCGCGCTGCTCGAACAGTTCTGCACGCTGGCCCAGGGATCGGTCATCGACTATCGCCGCGACGGCACGCCGATCCGCCGCAAGTCCAGCGTCAAGAGGGAGCAGAGCGATTGCCGCGACGCGGCGCAGGCGGCCGCGCTCGCCTTCGTCCGCTCCGCCGCGGCCGGCTGGGTCAGGCCGCCGGCGTCCGACGGGCCGGATGCGCGAAGGCACATGGCGGCGGCGGCGCTGGCCCGCTTCCTTTACCTGCCCCTGGCGAGCGAAGTCGCGATGCTTCGCAATTTCCACCATG
>JAFKJW010000174.1 GCA_017305925.1 Hyphomicrobiales bacterium
CAAGGCGCACCTGCGCGCAAAGGCCATCAGAACCATCGACGCACTCTGGCAGGCCATCGGCGATATCTGCAATCTCTTCTCTCCAGAAGAATGCAGAAATTACTTCACTGCCGCAGGATATGGACTCACATGAAGGTCCGCCGCTCTAGAGCGAATACCGCTTCCTTGAAGCGGGTATTTCGCTCTATCTGCTTGTTCTATCGCATGATGTTTTTCCGAAAAGTCCGCAGCTTTTCGGCATCATGCGTCAGATCGTCGCCCGGGTGATTGCCGAGAGCGCCGCGTTGGCGGCGAACTGGCGAATCTCGATCCCGGAAATCCCGAACGCGTTCAGGCGGGCAGAGTGCTTCGCGACATAATCCTTCGCCGCCGCCTCGGTCTCGAACAGGTAGACGCCGCCCGCGGTGCCGCGCTCGGGCGCTTCGGTCCAGACCTTCCAGATCAGACCCGGCTCGGCAGCGATATCGGCCGCAAGGCCTTGCATTGCCGCACCCATCTCGTCGCCCCATGGCCCTGCGTAGGGGAATTCAAACACCAGAAGCGTCGCCATCCTATTTCCCTTTCTGAATTTCGCCGCGGGCCGCCTGCATTCCAGCATCCGCCGTGAAGGAGCGGACGGTTCGGATCGCCCCGTCGAGCGCCACGCCGTCCGCGTCCTTCAGCGCCGCCTCGCGCAGACGGCGCAGCCAGTCCGCGGCGTCGTTGCGGCCGCCGAGCAGCGGCAGGCAGGCCAGCACGCGGTCGAATTTCGACAGGCCGCGCGCATGCGTGTCGGAATAACCCTTGATCAGCCGGCGGCATTTCAGCACCTCGACGCCCAGCGCGTAGTCCGAGGCACGCTGCCGCTCGGCCAGCGCCAGCCATTCCTCCAGATGCGCGGTTTCGACGTGGTGGCGCAGCAGGCCGCGCCGCCAGCGGCGCAGGCCGCCGAGAGCCCAGAGCATGCCGAAGCCGAGAACGCCATCCGTGCGGATGCGGCGGCCGCGGTCGACCATGCGGTTGAGCGTCTTCATGAGGCCCGGCCGCGCCTCGATCGCCGCCCCCAGCCGGACCGGCAGGACGCCGCAGATTTCCTCCATGCGCGGGTGGAAATATTCGGTCGTGTACAACGTCTGGTCTCCGTCGAGCCGCACTTCGGCGCGGACCCTCGCCGCGCGCGCGGAGCGCGTCTTGAGATCGGCGACACGGACGATGTCGTCATAGACCATGGCGTTGGCGAGATATTTGGCCGCCTCGCGCGAGAAGGCCCAGCCTTCGGCCTCGCTATCCGCCGCGACGATCTTTTCCAGCCGCCCCAGATATTCCGCTCCATAGGCCGGATCGAGGAAATCGACCACCTTGGCCAATCCCGGCCCGGCGAGCTCGCGGACCGGCTCCGGCAGTGCCCCGACGCGGCGCGACAGGCCTTCCCATTGATCCCGCAGTTTTGCGGGACCGCGCGGCCCTTTCGGCGCGGCCTGGACCGCCGACGCTGGCTCTTCGGAAGGCGCCGGCGCGTTCATACCCGCCGCGCGCTCATAGGCCAGCGCGAAGGCGGCCAGGCTCGGCCCGGTGCCCTTGCCGCCCGCCTTGATCGTCGTCTCGAAGGCCTCGCGCGGAAATGGCAGCTCGCCCGAGCCGGCCAACGCGCCGAACAGGCTCGCCGAGATGACGCTTCCCGCCTTCTTCGCCATCGCCTCCATGTCGAAATGGATGAGCCGGCGCGATGCTTCCGCCGCGCGGCGCGAGACGACGCTGGCGTCCGCCCTGCCGTCGCCCGGCACGATCTTCTCCGACACGGCGAGCACACGATGGCTCGACGCGATCAGCGTGGTGCGCTCCGGCGTGACGAAGCCGCGCAGCACCGCCCTCCCCGCCTCGGCAAGCTCCGCCGCGATCAAGATATCCACGTCACCCGGCGCCGGGCTGAGCGCCAGCACGGGCTTCGCGTCGGGCCGCGCCGGATCCCTCGGCGCCATCTCGACATAGTAGATCGTCGCGCCGGTGCGCTGCGCGACGCCCGCCACCGATGTCGACTGGACATGCCAGTCCGCCCGCTGGGCAAGATCGGTGATCCAGTTGGTGAGCACGCCGCCGCCCTGCCCGCCGACCGCCAGCACGGCGAGCTTTATGATGTCCCGCGTGCGGTCCTCGCCACGCGGCGGAAGGATGGTGCTCATGCTTCCACCGCCCCGAAGGTCAGCCGCCGCCGCTCCCGGCGCGCTTGCAGGAAGCCGATCACCCGCTGCCGTATCCGGTAAAGGAAGCGGTCCCAGCCGCCGGGATTGCTCACCACGTCCGCCTGGTAGAAGGAGGGGCACAGCACCGCCGCATCCGCCACTTCGCCGCAATTGCCGCAGCCGACGCAGTTCTCGTCGATCGAGGCGACGGGATCGTCGCGCAGCGGGTCGTCCAGATGCTTCACAGTCAGCGACGGACAGCCCGACAGGCGCATGCAGGCGTGGTCGCCGGTGCAGACGTCCTCGTCGACGCCGAATTTCGTCTTCACCATGCGCTGGCCCTCGGCCGCTGCCTTCTTCTTCAACGGCGCCTCGCGCCGCTGCCGGTTGAGCATGCATTCGGACGAGGCGACGATGACCTTCGGTCCCTGCTCCTCCGTCGTCAGCGCCTCCTTCAACGTCTCGCGCATCCGCCCGACATCGTAGGTGCGATCGATATGGCGCACCCATTTCACGCCCATGCCGCGGATGGCGTCGGTGATCGGATGCTTGGTGGACTTGGTCCTGTTGCTGGCGCGCGAGGACAGGATGTCCTGTCCGCCGGTCGCCGCCGAGTAATAATTGTCCACCACCACGATCACGCCGTCGTTCTTGTTGAACACGGCGTTGCCGATCGAGGAGGTCAGCCCGTTGTGCCAGAAGCCGCCGTCGCCGACGAAGGAGATAGAGCGGCGCTTGGCCTCGGGCGAATTGAAGGCCGAGGCGGAGGCCGGACCCAGACCGTAGCCCATGGTGGTGGCGCCGAGCTCGAAGGGCGGCATGATCGAGAAGAGATGGCAGCCGATATCGGAGGCGATGTGGTGCTTGCCGAGCTCCTTCTCCGCCAGCTTGGTCGCCGCGAAGATCGGCCGCTCGGGACAGCCGACGCAGAAGCCAGGCGGTCGGGCGGGAAGCGTCTGGATCAGGTCGTCATAGATCGGCGGCGCGGGCAAGTTGGGCGCGCGGATCTCGGGCGCGAGCAGGCCGGCGGCGTGCCGGCGCAGGAATCCCCCGATCCCGGCGAGCATCGCGTCGCCCGTATATTCGCCGGCCATGGGAAGCAGCCCTTTACCTTCAAGCTTGGCCGTGGCGCCGGCCTTGTAGAGCATGGCGCCGAGCGCCTGCTGGATGTAGTCCGGCTGTCCCTCCTCCACGACCAGCACCGCGTCCTTGTCCTCGCAGAAGGCGACAAGATCGTCCTCGACCAGCGGATAGACGACGTTGAGGACGTGCAGCGGCACCTCGGTCTCGCCGTAGAGATCGGCCAGCCCCAGCCTCTGCAAGGCGCGCACCACGCCGTTATACATGCCGCCCTGGCAGATGATGCCGATCTTCGCCTCGCCGCCGAAGGTCTCGTTCAACCCATGGCGCCTGACATAGTCGATCGCGGCGGGCAGCCTTTTTGAGATCTTCTCCTTCTCGTGCAGGAAGGAGGCCGGCGGCAGCACGATGCGCTGGGTGTCGCGCCGCGGGTTCTCCAGCGCGTCGGCGACCGTCATCGACGGCCGCCTGTTGTCCTTGGCGGTGAACGAGCCGTGGACATGGCAACAGCGGATGCGCACCTGCATCATCACCGGCGTGTTGGAGGCTTCGGACAACTCGAAGCCATGCTCGACGGCGGCCACGATCGACGGCAGGTTGGGGCGCGGATCGAGCAGCCAGACCTGGCTCTTCATGGCGAAGGCGTGGCTGCGCTCCTGCATGATGGAGGAGCCCTCGCCATAGTCCTCGCCGACGATGATGAGCGCCCCGCCGGTCACTCCGCCCGAGGCGAGGTTGGCCAGCGCGTCCGAGGCGACATTGGTGCCGACCGTCGACTTGAAGGTGGCTGCGCCGCGGATCGGATAATGCACGGACGCCGCCAGCATGGCGGTCGCGGTCGCCTCCGAGGCGCTCGCCTCGAAATGCACGCCGAGCTCGCCGAGGATCTCCTGCGCATCGGCCAGCACGTCCATCAGGTGGCTGATCGGCGCGCCCTGGTAGCCGCCGACATAGCCGACGCCGCATTGCAGCAACGCCTTGGTGATGGCGAGAATCCCCTCGCCGGTGAATTCCTCGCCGGCGCCGAGCTTGAGCTTCTGGACTTCCTTGGCGAATGAGCGCTCTGCCATCGGCGGTCTTCCTCGATTT
>JAFKJW010000192.1 GCA_017305925.1 Hyphomicrobiales bacterium
GGTCCTGGGATTCCGGGAGGAGCACGACTGGCGCAGATACGCGTGAGGAGACGGTGATGACCGCGACCGCGCGCGACCGTCTGGAGGACATCCTGTCCGAGCTCCAGAAGCGCGCTCCGGATGAAAAGGTCTTCCTAAAACTCTATGCCGAGGGGGCCCGGGCCGCCGCGGACGCGGCCGACGCGCGCCGCTACGGCGGCGATCGGCTGGGTCCGCTGGACGGCGCGGTCGTCTCCATAAAGGACCTGTTCGACATCGCGGGCGAGCCGACGCTCGCGGGTTCCGTGATCCGCAGGAGCGCGCCGCCGGCGGGGCGCGACGCCGTCGCCGTCGAACGCCTGCGGCGTGCCGGCGCGATCATCCTCGGCAAGACGAACATGTGCGAATTCGCCTTCGACGGCGTCGGGCTCAACCCGCATTACGGCACGCCCGGCAATGCGCGCGATCCTGCCCGCATCCCCGGCGGCTCGTCTTCGGGCGCGGGCGTCACCGTTGCCGAGGGCACCAGCGCGATTTCGATCGGCTCGGACACGGGCGGCTCCATCCGCATCCCGGCCGCGCTGAACGGCGTCGTCGGCTTCAAGCCGACGATGAAGCGTATCGCCATGGGCGGCGTCTTTCCCTTGTCCCCGTCGCTGGATTCGATCGGGCCGCTCGCCCGCACCGTTGCCGAATGCGCCGACGCGGATGCCGTGCTGGCGGGCGAGGCGCCGCAGGCCTTGCCTCGGCTCGCGCTGTCGGGACTGAAGATCGGCGTGCCGCGCGGCCACCTCCTGTCGGGAGCCGAGCCCGACGTGGAAAAGGCGTTCGAGGCGGCTCTCGACCTGTTGCGGCGGAACGGAGCGACCGTGGCGGACGTCGACCTGGAGGATCTGCTCGCCCGGATGCGGGAGGCCACGCGACCCGCCTCCATCGCCTCGATCGAGGCGACGGAAATCCATGCCGACTGGCTGTTGAGAAAGGCGGCGGGCGTCGACCCGAGGGTGAGCGGCGCACTTCTGGAGTGCATGGCCGTTCCGGCCTGGGCGTATCTGCGGCTCATGCGCCGCCGCGGCGAACTGGCCCGCGCGATGGACGAGGCGGCGCGGCCCTTCGACATGCTGGCCTTGCCGACTGTGCCCGTCGTCGCCCCGCTCATGGAGCCGCTTGTCCATTCCGACACGCTGTTCAACGCGGCGGATACGATTCTGCTTCGCAATCCGGAGGTCGTGAACCAGTTCGACATGACGGCCATCTCGCTGCCGATGCCCGATATGGCGCTGCCCGCCGGCCTGATGCTGGTGGCCCGCCACGGCCATGATCGGCGCCTGCTGGAGATGGCGGCGGCGGTCGAGTCGGCTTTTTCCTGAACGACCTTTACCGCTGCCGGCAGAGCTTTTGCTCGCGCCCCGTCGAGCGCCGCTCGATCCCGCTGATCACGAGATAGGGAAGGGTGCGCGGCTTGCCCATGAAGGTTTTCGTGCGTTGCTCGATGCGGCCGCGAACGACGCGGCTGCCATGATAGAGCGCGCTGCTCTCCTCGATCTCTCTGCGCTCGGCCCGGGAGAGGCCGGAGGTGTCCGCCCATATTCCCTTGCGCAGCGTTCCGGTAGGAATCTCCAGCGCGCTGGTGGACGGGCAGGGGGCGACGAAGCAGCGCAGACCGTTGTCGCAGACCACGTAGGACTTCTGCGCGGCGGCCGCCGGAAGCGTCGCCAGTGCCATGAAAAAGGCTGCGGCCGCGCCCTTCAGCGCCGGCATTGCGCCCGGCACGGTCAGGCGGCTTTCTCCCACCCCGCGGGCAGATGGGCGGCGCGCTCATACTGCTTGGCGACGGGCATCTCGTGCCCCAGCGCCGCCGCGGCGCGCCACGGCCAGTGCGGATCGGCGAGCACGGCGCGTCCGATCGCGACGATGTCGGCGCGACCCTGCCGGATGATGTCGTCGGCCTGCCTGGGCTGGTCGATCATGCCGACCGCGCGGACCGGGATGCCGACATGCTTCTTCACATATTCGGCCAGATGCACCTGATAGCCCGGACCCGCCGGGATCCTCTGCTTCGGCGAGTTGCCGCCGCTCGAACAGCAGATATAGCTGACGCCGGCGGCTTCCAGCGCCTTTGCCACCTCGACCGACTCCTCCTCGGTCAGGCCGCCATCCACCCAGTCCTTCACCGAGAGTCTCGCCCCCAGCATCAGGCCGGGCGCTGCCTTGCGCACCGCCTTCGCCACCTCGACGGCGAGCCGCATGCGGTTTTCGAGCGGGCCGCCCCAGTCGTCCGTGCGATGGTTGGAGAGCGGCGAGATGAACTGGTGCAAGAGGTAGCCATGCGCGCCGTGCAGCTCGACGAAGTCGAAGCCGGCGCGCTCCGCGCGCCTGGCCGCCTCTGCGAACTTCTCGATCGTCTTCAGGATCTCGGCCTCGGTCAGCGCGCGCGGCGTATGCCAGTCCGTGTCGAAGGGAAGGGCCGAGGCCGAAACCGTCTGCCAGGGATCCTCGTCGGGCATCAGGGGGCCGCCGCCCTCCCACGGCCGCCGGCAGGAGGCCTTTCGGCCGGCATGGGCGAGTTGCGCGCCGAAGACCGTGCCGGGATTGGCGACCCGCTTGGCGGCGATCAGCGCGCGCTTGGCGGCATCCTCGTTGGCGTCGGAATAGAGGCCGTGACAGCCATGGCTGATGCGCCCGCGCCGCTCCACATTCGTCATCTCGACCGTCACCATGCCGGCGCCGGAGAGGCCAAGATTTGTCCAGTGGAACAGGTGCCAGTCGGTCGCCGAGCCGTCATTGGCCGAATACTGGCACATCGGCGCGATGGCGATGCGGTTGGGCAGGTCGAGCGTGCCGACGGTGACGGGCGAGAACAGATCGGTCATGATGGTGGCTCCGGGAGGGTCGCCTGCATTTAAGGGCTTGCATCACGATGGACAAGACGCTTGCCCGGCCGGCCGGGCTCAGGCGGGAAAGCGCTGGCGGTAGCGGGCGACGGCCTCGGGATTGCAGAGGTTCGACGGCAGCTCCCCGGCCAGTATCTGCAAGGTCTGCTCGACGGCGCCCAGGCCCATGCGCAGCATGCTCTCCTCGGTGATGCCGGCCATGTGCGGCGTCAGGATCACATTGTCGAAGCCGAAATAGGGATGGTCGGAAGGCAGCGGCTGAGTGGTGAAAACATCGAGCGCCGCGCCGCCGATCCGTCCCGCGCGCAAGGCATCGACAAGCGCGTCGTCGTCGATCACCGGCCCGCGCGACACGTTGACCAGGATGGCGCCGGGCTTCATGCGGCCGATCCGCTCGCGGCTGATCAGCCCCGTCGTCTCCGGCGTCAGCGGGCAGCACAGCACGATGACGTCCGCCTCCGCGACGAGATCGTCGACGCCGACGAAGCGCACGCCCTCGGGCAGGCTTTCGGGCCGGCGGCTATTGGCGATCACGTCGAGCCCGAAACCGTGCCGTGCGATGGCCGCCACGCGCGTTCCGATGTTGCCCATGCCGACGATGCCGAGGGTGCGCCCGCCGAGGTCGCCGCCGCTTTCCGCATGCGCGCGGCCGGCGAGCCAGCCCTGCGACCGCAGGTCGCGATCGACGCGGCGAAAGCGTCTGAGCAGCGCGATGGCGCACCAGATCACATGCTCGGCCACGGTGCCGGCATTCGCGCCCGGAACGTTGGCGACCAGAACCCCGGCGCGGGTCGCCGCCTCGACCGGGATCATGTCGAGGCCGGCGCCATGCCGCACCGCCGCCCGCAGCCTCGGCGCGTCGGCGAACAGTTCCGGGGGCAGGGGCGCCCTGACGACCAGGACATCGGCGCCGCGCGATTCCCGCGCGAGCGTCGCCTTGTCGATCGCCGATGCGACGACGAGGCGGCCGGCGCCGGCCAGCGCCTCGGCCGCGCGCGGGTGCAGGGCATGGGTGGAGAAGACGACGGGATCGGTCATGACGCCGCGCGGACCGTATCCTCGCCCGCGCCGATCAGGCCCTTCCAGTAGCTTTCCGCGCCTTGCAGATGCGCGCTCATCAGGGCCTGGGCGAGATTGCCGTCGCGGCGCAGCAGCGCGTCGAAGATCTGGAGGTGATCGGCATGGGAGCGGCGGCTGCGCTCAAGATCGCCGAAATAGATCGGCAGGCGCTGCTCGCCCATCACGTAATAGATGCTGCATATGCGGTGAAACACGCTGTTCTGCGTCGCGCGCACGATCTCCAGGTGGAAGTCGCGGTCCTCGCGCGCCAGGCCTTCGCCGGCCCCGATGCGCGCCTCCGAGGCGGCCAGGATCTCGCGCAGCCGCTCGTAATTCTCCTCCGTCGCGCGCGAGCAGGCGAGCTCGGCTGCCTTGATCTCGTGGATCTTCCGCAACTCGACCGTTTCGTAGATCTGCACGGGATCGAGCGGAACGCCGGCCCTGGCGAACAGCGCCATGGCCTCGACGCTGGCCTCCCGGGTGGTCAGGTAGATGCCGGACTTGGCGCGCCGCTCGACGATACGCATCGCCTCCAGTATGGCCAGCGCCTCGCGGATCTGACCGCGCGATACGGAAAAGTGCTCGGCCAGCTCGCGCTCGGAGGGCAGGCGTCCGCCTTCCTCCTTCGAGCTGGTGAAGAGATGGGATGCAAGTTCGGCCGGCAGATTCTTTTCCGTCATGGCGCCATGACTAGCCTTTCACGGCATGTGCCATCAAGAACGGTTCCGAGACGGTGATGCCGAGGCCGGGCCTGTCCGGGATGGCGATGGTCCCGTCCTTCACGTCGACTTTCTCCTCGACGAGGTCGTGCAGCATCGGGTTGGCGCCGAGCGAGTATTCCACGATGAAGCTCGCCGGGGAGGCCGCGCACACATGCAGGCCCGCGTGGAAGGCGGGCGCGCCGGCCCACAGATGCGGCGCCAGCCTGAGGTTGAAGGCCGACGCGATCGCCGAGATGCGCATCGCCTCGGTGATGCCGCCGCAGAAGCCGAGGTCCGGCTGAAAAATGTCCGCCGCCCTCAGCAGCGCCAGATCCCGGAAGTCGAAGCGCGTCGTCTCGCTTTCGCCGGCGGCAATCGGCACGGTCGCGGCGGCCCGCACCTCCGCCATGCCGGCCTTGTCGTCGCCGATGACCGGCTCCTCGAACCAGGCGAGGTTCGCATCCTCCGTCAGCCGTGCAAAGCGCCTGGCGTCGGCGGCGGTGAAGGTGCCGTGCGCGTCAACCATCAGCTCGACGTCCGGGCCGAGCGCGGCGCGCGCCGCCATGACCCGCGCGGCCGAGACATGCGGCGCGCCGTCCATGGCGCCGACACGCATCTTGACCGCCTTGAAGCCACCCTTTGCGACGTAGCCCAGAAGCTGCTCGCCGATCCCTTCGGCGCCCGCCCAGCCGCCCGAGGCATAGGCCGGCATGCGCTCGGCCTTGCGGCCGCCGAGCAGGCGCCACACCGGAACGCCGAGCGACTTGCCCAGAATATCCCACAGCGCGAGATCGACCGCGCTGATCGCCGCCATCGAGATGCCGCGGCGCGAAAGCTGCGGCATCGCATGGCCCGAGGCGCGCGCCGAATGCTGCCGCACGCCGTTGTAGAGCGTATCCCATATGTCGGTGATGTCGCGGGCGTCGCGGCCGATCAGCTGCGGCCCGACCTCGTGGTTGAGCATGTGGACGAGCGCGCCATAGGTGCCGGCGCTGCCGGCCGCGTTCTTGCCCTCGCCCCAGCCGACGATCCCGCTGCCGGTCTCGATGCGCAGGATCGCCGCGTCGAACGTCGTGACCTGCCCGAAGTCGCTGCGATGCTGGTTCGCCGTTGCGATGGGGACGCGGACCCACCAGGCCTCTACCGATTTGATGTGCATGGAGTGCCCCGTCCCCCTCGCCGGATCGCGAAGGGGCAATGACTGTGAAGTGCCCCTGCCGTGCACCTAGCTCGGCATTTTCTTGCCGATCAGCGGCAGGATGGTTTCCGCCGTGATCCGCATCTGGTCGGTGTAGAATTTCTCCGTAAGCACGCTGGATCCGTGATCCTGGATGAACTTGAGCTGCTCGGGCGAGATATCGACGGGATTGCGCTCGACCATCTCCGGATAGCGGTTGGCCGGCGTGCGGTCGACGGGTGCGACGAACTCGTTGGTGAGAGCGCCGTCATAGCCGACTTCCCTGAGCAGGCCGACGATCTTCGGCCAGTCGATGGTGCCGAGCCCCGCGGCGAAGCGGTTGTTGTCGGCGATATGGAAGTCGAACAGGCGCTTGCCGGCCTTGCGGATGGCTTCGGCGACGTCGAATTCCTCCATGTGGATATGGTAGGCGTCGAGGCAGACGCCGCATTCGGGCGACACTGCGTCGGCCAGCGCCAGCGCCTGCTCGCCGCGGTTGAACAGATAGGTCTCGAAGCGGTTCAGCGGCTCGACCGCGATCCTGACGCCCACCTTCTTCGCATGGTTGAAGCACTCGCGGGTGGCGTCGACCACCCACTTCCACTCCTCTTCCTCCGTGCCGTCGGGAACGACCTTGCCGACGGTCGCCGGAACCAGCGTGATGATCTCGCCGTCCAGCTCGCTCACCATGGTGAGCACGTCCTTCACATACTGGACGGAACGCTCGCGCTGCCCCTGGTCCCTGGCCGCGAGGTTGCGCTCGCCGAGCATCAGCGTCACCGCGCCCCAGCAGCGGATGCCGTATTCCTTGAGGAGGGCGCGCGTCTCCGCCGTCTTGTACTGCTCGGGCTCGCCGGAAATCTCGATCGACTCGTAGCCGAACTTCTTGATCCGTTTCAGGGTGACTTCGAGCGGCTCAGCGCGCATCCAGTTGTGTGTAGAGAGGTGCATGGTCCTTCCTTCCGAGCTTGCCTGAACACATTGCGCCGCGATGGGCGGCGCAATCTCCTCCCCAAGGTCGACAGTCGGTATAACTGGTTCGACCAATTGGGCTTCCTCTGACTTCTAGTGGATTTCCACGCCTGCCGCAAGAAGCCTGGAATGCCGTGTGGGAATCTCGCTAATACAGTTGTTATATAATGATTTTTCAGGGGAAGACGTGCCTCCGGATTCACGAGCAGCAGCCTTTGCGCCTTGACGTTTTCAGATAGGCTGGTAATACCAGAAACAGGAAGCGATCCCTGTCGCCGTCGGGCCGCGGGTCGACGCTTCCGGGGCGGGTGCATTCCGGCTGCCGGCGTTCGGGGCGGGGCTGGCAGCCGGTGCATCCCGCGGCGATCTTTCAATCTCCGCCCCGCCGCGCTACGGCTTTGGTCGCCGCAGGCGACGATGTGCGCGAACCGACCGGGAGGAGACGCATGCCATCGACGATCAAGGGACCGGCGATCTTTCTGGCGCAGTTCGCCGGCGACGCCGCCCCGTTCAATTCCCTGCCTTCGATCGCCAAGTGGGCCGCCGGCCTCGGCTACAAGGGCATCCAGATTCCGACCTGGGACGGCCGCCTGTTCGACCTGAAAAAGGCTGCGGGCTCAAAAACCTACTGCGACGAGGTGAAGGGCATCTGCGCGGAGGCCGGAGTCGAGATCACCGAGCTTTCGACGCATCTGCAAGGGCAGCTCGTCGCCGTTCATCCCGCCTATGACGCACAGTTCGATGCCTTCGCGCCGCCCGAGGTCCACAACAATCCCAAGGCGCGCCAGAAATGGGCCGTCGACCAGGTGAAGATGGGAGCCAAGGCTTGCAGGAACCTCGGGCTCGACACTTCCGTCAGCTTTTCCGGTTCCCTTGCGTTTCCGTATCTCTACCCGTTCCCGCAGCGCCCGCCCGGCCTGATCGAGGAGGCGTTTGCCGAGCTCGGCCGGCGCTGGAAGCCGATCCTCGACGCCTATGAGGACACCGGCGTCGATATCGGCTACGAGATCCATCCGAGCGAGGACGTCTTCGACGGAACGACGTTCGAGCTGTTCCTCGACGCCGTCGGCGGGCACAAGCGCTGCAATATCAACTACGACCCGTCGCATTTCCTGCTGCAGCAGCTCGATTATCTGGCCTTCATCGACATCTACCACGAGCGCATCAACGCCTTCCATGTGAAGGACGCGGAATTCAATCCGACCGGGCGGCAGGGCGTCTATTCGGGCTATGCGGGCTGGGTCGAGCGCGCCGGCCGCTTCCGCTCGCTGGGCGACGGCCAGGTCGATTTCGGCGGCATCTTCTCCAAGCTGACGCAGTACGGCTACGACAGTTGGGCCGTGCTCGAATGGGAATGCTGCCTGAAGCACCCGGAGGACGGCGCGGCCGAGGGCGCGCCGTTCATCCAGCATCACATCATCCGCGTCACCGAAAAGGCTTTTGACGACTTTGCCGGCGGCACGACGGACAAGAAGGTGCTGCGCGCCATGATGGGAATAGGGTAAGGCAGACGGGAATAGGCGGTCGTTTCGTTGAAATCCGACTGCCTATTGCCTATTCCCGACTGCCGAAAAACGGAGGAGCACCAGATGGTCAGCGGCAGGCAGGTTGAATCCGGGGCGGGCCCGATCCGCTTCGGCATGGTCGGCGGCGGGCAGGGCGCCTTCATCGGCGGCGTGCACCGGATCGCCGCCCGCATGGACGGCGAGTTCCAGCTCGTCGCCGGCGCGCTGTCCTCCAGCCCGGAAAAGGCGAAGGCCTCGGCCGTGGAGCTCGGCCTTGACCCCGCCCGCAGCTACGGCACCTTTCAGGAGATGGCGCGGGCCGAGGCGAAGCGGCCGGACGGTATCGAGGCCGTCGCCATCGTCACGCCGAACCACATGCACTATCCGGTGGCCAAGGCCTTTCTGGAAGCGGGCATTCACGTCATCTGCGACAAGCCGCTGACCTCCAGCCTGGCAGACGCCAAAAAGCTCGCCGCGCTGGTGGAAAAGTCCGGCAGGGTCTTCGTGCTCACCCACAATTACACCGGCTACCCGATGGTTCGGCAGGCGCGCGAGATGATCGCCAGGGGGCAGCTCGGCGAGCTGCGCGTGGTCCAGGCCGAATATCCGCAGGACTGGCTGACCGAGAAGGTGGAAGCCTCCGGCTCCAAGCAGGCCGCATGGCGCGTCGACCCGAAGCAGTCCGGCGTCGGCGGCTCGACCGGCGACATCGGCACGCATGCCTATAACCTCGCCCGCTTCGTCACCGGACTGGAGCTCGACAGCCTCTCGGCCGACCTCGATTCCTTCGTCGAAGGGCGCCTCCTCGACGACAACGCCAATGTGCTGCTGCGCTTCAAGGCCAAGGGGAAGGGAAAGCCCGCCAAGGGCATGATCTGGGCAAGCCAGGTGGCGCCGGGCAACGAGAACGGCCTGAAGCTGCGCGTCTACGGCACCAAGGGCGGCCTGGAGTGGGTGCAGGCCGACCCGAACTATCTGTGGTTCACGCCCTTCGGCCAGCCCAGGCAGCTCATCACGCGTGCCGGCGCGGGGTCCGGAGCCGCGGCCGCGCGCGTCACGCGCGTCCCGCCCGGCCATCCGGAAGGCTACCTGGAAGGCTTTGCCAACATCTACCAGGAGGCCGCCCGCGCGATCCGGGCGGCGCGCAGAAAAGGCGGCAAGCCGCCGAAGGACGTGGTCTACCCGACGGTCCGGGACGGCGTGGAGGGCGTGGCCTTCGTCGAAGCCTGCGTGAGATCCTCGAAGAAGAACGCCGCCTGGACGAAGCTCTGACCGCTGCGGCCTGACAATCTCCGGCTGCCGGCGCGATTGCCGCGGGATGCAAAAGCCGCGGTGCTGTTGACTTCCGCGCGGGCTTCTCCTATTGCGCAACCCGACGCCGGACGGAGACGCCCGGCGTTTCATTTGACGTGTCCCGTGGGTTTTTCCGCAAAGCGTGCGTGGAAAATCCTGTCAGGCCTCGAAAACCGAGGCCAGAGGAGGGCGCGTTTCCTTCGCCCGGAACGTGAGGTTCCGGGTTCAACTGTTTGAAAGGGAATGCGATGAGCAAGCGCGAATCCGCGAAATACAAGATCGACCGCCGGCTTGGCGAAAACATCTGGGGCCGCCCGAAGTCCCCGGTCAACAAGCGTGAATACGGTCCCGGCCAGCACGGCCAGCGCCGCAAGGGCAAGATGTCCGACTTCGGCCTCCAGCTCCGCGCCAAGCAGAAGCTGAAGGGCTATTACGGCGACATCTCCGAAAAGCAGTTCCGCAAGACCTATGAAGAGGCGGACCGCCGCAAGGGCGACACGCCGGACAACCTGATCGGCCTTCTGGAGTCGCGGCTCGACGCGATCGTCTATCGCGCCAAGTTCGTGCCGACGATCTTCGCGGCCCGCCAGTTCGTCAACCACGGCCATATCAACGTCAACGGCCGCCGCGTCAACATCGGCTCCTACCAGTGCAAGGCCGGCGACGTGATCGAGGTGCGCGAGAAGTCCAAGCAGCTCGTCATCGTGCTGGAATCCGTGCAGTTGGCCGAGCGCGACGTGCCGGACTACATCGAGGCCGACCACAACAAGATGACCGCGAAATACGCGCGCGTCCCCGGCCTGTCGGACGTGCCCTATGCCGTCCAGATGGAGCCGAACCTGGTCGTCGAGTTCTACTCGCGCTGACGCTGCCCGTATCCTGAATGCCGAAGGGCGGTCCACGGGCCGCCCTTTTTGTTTGCACGGCCTTCAGCATGACCTTTGGAAAACTTCGGTCGGCGGTTTTTCCGCTGGCGGAATCGGAGCCGCGGCGCTAAGCACCGACTCCCATGGCGCGATATGTATTCATCACCGGCGGCGTGGTTTCCTCACTCGGAAAGGGCATAGCGGCGGCAGCCCTCGGCGCGCTTCTGCAAGCGCGTGGCTACCGTGTGCGGATCCGCAAGCTCGATCCCTATCTCAACGTCGATCCCGGCACGATGTCGCCCTACCAGCACGGCGAGGTGTTCGTGACCGACGACGGGGCGGAGACCGACCTCGACCTCGGCCATTACGAGCGCTTCACCGGCCGCTCGGCCAACCAGAGCGACAACATCACGACGGGCCGCATCTACAAGAACATCATCGACCGCGAGCGGCGCGGCGACTATCTCGGCGCCACCGTGCAGGTGATCCCGCACGTCACCGACGAGATCAAGAGCTTCATCCTCGACGGCAACGAGGAGTACGATTTCGTCATCTGCGAGATCGGCGGCACGGTGGGCGACATCGAGGCCATGCCCTTCTTGGAGGCGATCCGGCAGGTCGGCAACGACCTGAAGCGGGGCCAGTGCGTCTACATTCACCTGACGCTGATGCCTTATATCCCGACGGCGGGCGAGCTGAAGACCAAGCCGACGCAGCACTCCGTGAAGGAGTTGCGCTCCATCGGCATCGCGCCTGATATCCTGCTGGTCCGCGCCGACCGCGCCATTCCGAGGGAGGAGCGGCGCAAGCTGTCGCTGTTCTGCAATGTGCGCGAGAGCGCGGTGATCCAGGCGCTCGACGTCGGGCACATCTACGACGTGCCGATGGCCTATCACAAGGAAGGGCTGGATTCCGAGGTCTTGGCGGCCTTCGGCATCGACCCGGCGCCAAAACCGCGCATGGAACGCTGGCAGGAGATCTCGCAGCGCATCCACAATCCGGAAGGCGAGGTGACGATCGCGGTGGTCGGCAAATACACCGGCCTGAAGGACGCCTACAAATCGCTGATGGAAGCGCTGGCGCATGGCGGCATGGCCAACCGCGTCAAGGTGAAGCTCGCCTGGATCGAGAGCGAGATTTTCGAAAAGGAAGACCCGACGCCCTGGCTCGACAAGGTGCACGGCATCCTCGTGCCGGGCGGTTTTGGGGAGCGCGGCTCGGAGGGCAAGATCCTGGCCGCGAAGTTCGCGCGCGAGCGCAAGGTGCCCTATTTCGGCATCTGCTTCGGAATGCAGATGGCCTGCATCGAGGCGGCGCGGTCGCTGGCCGGCATCGAGGGCGCGTCCTCGACCGAGTTCGGCCCGGCGAAGGAGCCCGTCGTCGGTCTGATGACCGAATGGCTGAAGGGCAACATGCTGGAAAAGCGGCGCGAGGCCGGCGACCTCGGCGGCACGATGCGGCTCGGCGCCTATGAGGCGCGGCTGACCGAGGGCTCGAAGATCGCGGAAATCTACGGCGGGACGCAGATTTCGGAGCGCCACCGCCACCGCTACGAGGTCAATATCGACTACAAGCAGCGCCTGGAGGATGTCGGGCTGGTCTTCGCCGGCATGTCGCCGGACGGCGTGCTGCCGGAAACCGTGGAATATGCGGATCACCCGTGGTTCATCGGGGTGCAGTACCATCCGGAGCTGAAGAGCCGACCCTTCGAACCGCATCCGCTCTTCGCCAGCTTCATCAATGCCGCCGTGGAGCAGAGCCGGCTGGTATAGCGCCGGCCGCCAAGGGACCGGCGCGGCGGAGAGCAAGCGCCCCCGCCGCGACGCTGCTTTCGTCCGCTCAGGCTTTTGCCAGCGCGCCGGATCGCGCGGCCGCGCCGCGCAGCACGTAGTAGATGACGCCGGAGATCGCCACGCCGAAGAACCAGCCATAGATGCCCCACCAGGACGGCATGATGTCGGTGAAGCCCGGCAGGATCGACGAGAACAGGATGCCGACGGCGAAGGCGACGAGGGCGTTCGTGTTCCAGCCGTTCCCGAAGCGGTATTCGCCGTCCTCGCGATAGAGCGCCTCGACGTCCAGCCGGCCTTTGCGGATCAGGTAGTAGTCGACCATCATGACGCCGAAGATCGGCCCCATCGTGTTGCCGACCATGCCGACGAAATGCGCCGCGCCGCCTTCCCAGGGCGCGAAGGGATAGAGCGCAAGCGCGATCAGCGCGGCGATGTAGCCGCCCTTCTTGAAGTCGATCTGCCTCGGGAAGACGTTGGCGAAGTCGAAGGCCGGCGAGACGAAGTTCGCCACCACGTTGATGCCGAGCGTCGCGACGGCGAAGGTCAGCGCGGCCAGCAGCGCCAGGAACCAGCTGTCGAACTTGGCCGAGATCTGGTCAGGATGCAGCAGCACCTCGTTGTAGACGTTGAACGCGGCGATCGTGGTGATGCCGGCGACCAGCGAGAACAGGATCAGATTGACCGGAAGTCCCCAGATATTGCCCTTGGTCAGCGCCCGTTCCGATGGGCAGTAACGCGAGAAGTCGCAAAAATTCAGATAGAGCGCGGAGAAATACGTGACCCATATGGCGGCGACCGCGAACAGCGCCGAGAGCGAACCGGGCGCGCCCGGCACGCCGGCATCCTTGGTCTTCTCGAGGAGGACGTCCATCGGGATGTCGCTGGAAAGGCTCAAGCCGCCCGCCTTGATCGTGAGATAGATCGCCAGCAGCAGCATCATGATCCAGACGGCGGGGCCGGCCCAGTCCTGGAAGCGGCGCACGGTCTCCATGCCGCGCTGGATGATGAGGAGTTGCAGCGCCCAGACGACGACGTAGCAGATCACCTCCAGCGTCGAGTGGCCGAGCATATGGCTGTTCTGGTGGAAGAAGAGCATGCTCTCGTTGCGGGTGAGCAGCGCGACGATGGCGCCGGAGGCGGCGGCCGTCTGCGCGCCGTACCAGAAGCAGGCAACGATGGCGCGCACCAGCGCGGGCAGGTTGGCGCCCCATATGCCGAAGGAGGCGCGGGCAAGCACCGGGAACGGCACGCCGGTGCGGACACCCGCTATGCCCACGAGGTGCATCAGCGCGAAGATGATGAGCGAGCCGATGCCGATGGCAAGCAGGAAGTTGACGAAACCGCCGCAGAACAGGAACAGGCTCGCGGCGAGATAATAGCCCCACAGGCTGTGCACGTCCGACGTCCAGACGTTGAAGATCGAGAACGGTCCCCAGTTGCGCACCGTGGCCGGCGCAAGATCTTCATTGTAGAGAGAGGGAGAGGCATTCGGAATGTTCATGGCATTCTCCGTATTCCACCCTGCCTGTCCGTGAGGCATCCTGCCTTTCGGTGAGGCATATTGACGCTATGCCTCCAAGGTGGGCGCGTCTACGCGCAACCGCGCGCCGGCGGGACATTCAACAGCATTTTCGCTTGTTTCGCCGCCGGGTTTGGGGCAATCGCTCGGCCATGGCCCGCGCTGCCCGTTCCATCGATCATTGCGTCCTGCCTGCGGCCGATCTGGCGGCCGCGCGCGAGCGGCTGTCGCGGCTGGGTTTCACCGTCGCGCCCGAGGGCGTGCATCCCTTCGGCACGAAGAACTGCTGCGTCTATTTCGCCGACGACACTTTTATCGAGCCTCTGGCGGTCGCGGACCGGGTGAAGACCGAGATCGCCGCCATGCGGGGAAACGTCTTCGTGGCGAGAGACCGCGCCTGGCGCTACCGCCGCGGCGAGGAAGGCTTTTCGGCGCTGGTCTTCGCGACGGCGGATGCCGACGCCGATCATGAAGGCTTCGTCCGCGCCGGTCTTTCGGCAGGCGACATGCTGACCTTCTCGCGCCCCTTCCTCGATGCGCTCGGCCGCAAGGACAAGGCATCGTTCAAGCTGGCCTTTGCCGCCGACCTGCGCGCGCCCGATACGTTCTTCTTCACCTGCGAGAGGCTGAACACGCCGGTCGTCGACCGCTCGGCGCTCCAGCGTCATCCGAATGGCGCAAAATGCATCAGGGCGGTTCGCCTCTCGGCCTCCGAGCCCGCCGACTTCGCCGCTTTTCTGCAGGAAGTGACTTGGTCGAAAGGCGTGCCGGCCGGCGACGGCATGCTGAGCTTCGAAGCGGGCAACGGCACCCTGATGGTCGGGCGCGAAAGACCGGAGCCTTCCGGGCCCAATCCCGGCCTCAGGCTCAGCGGCATCGTCTTCGGCGTGGACGACGTTGCCTCCGTCGCGGCCCTGCTGGACGCCGCGGGCATCGACTGCCAGCGCGACGGCGGCGGCCTGCGCGTCGCGGCTTCCGCCGGGCAGGGCGCGGATTTCTTTTTCGAGGAGACGTGATGAGCGGACCCAATCCCACGGTCGTGGCCGGCGGCGTGACCTTCGCCAACGATGCGCCGCTGGCGCTGATCGCCGGGCCGTGCCAGCTCGAATCGCGCCAGCATGCCTTCGACATGGCAGGCGCGCTGAAGGAGCTGGCGGGCAGGCTCGGCATCGGGCTCGTCTACAAGTCGAGCTTCGACAAGGCGAACCGCACCTCGCTTTCCGGCAGGCGCGGCGCGGGACTCGACGCGGCCCTGCCGATCTTTTCCGACATCCGCGAACAGTTCGGGCTGCCGGTGCTGACCGACGTCCATACGGCGGAACAATGCGGCCTCGTCGCGGAGGCGGTGGACGTGCTGCAAATCCCCGCCTTCCTGTCCCGGCAGACCGACCTGCTCGTCGCCGCCGCCCATACCGGCAAGGTTGTCAATGTGAAGAAGGGCCAGTTCCTCGCCCCCTGGGACATGAAGAACGTGCTGGACAAGCTGACGCAATCGGGCAATCCGAACGTGCTGCTGACCGAACGCGGCGTCTCCTTCGGCTACAACACGCTGGTGTCGGACATGCGCGCCCTGCCGATCATGGCTGGGCTCGGCGCGCCGGTGATCTTCGACGCCACGCATTCGGTGCAGCAGCCGGGCGGGCAGGGCGGCTCGACCGGCGGCGAGCGGCGCTTCGTGGCGACGCTGGCGCGCGCGGCGGTCGCGGTCGGCGTGGCCGGCGTCTTCATCGAGACGCACCAGGACCCCGACAATGCGCCCTCGGACGGCCCGAACATGGTGCCGCTGAAGGACATGCCGGCGCTGCTTGAAAAACTGATAGAGCTCGACCGCGTCGCGAAGCGCTGAAACGCCCGCACCGATTCAGTCGGCGGCCTTCAGGCTGGCGGCGATCTTCCCGACCAGTTTGTCGTATCTGGCCTTGGCGGCCTTCGGATAGTCGATGGAAACGGTGCGGATCACGCCGTCGCGGCCAAACAGGCGGCGCTCGTAAAAAATCCTGTCGCCCTGGTAGCCGGAAAGGACAGACCAGTTCGCGCCGATCTTGTGGTAGGTGATCTCGCGCCGGGTCCCGTCGCCGCCGAGCTGGTCGGCGACGTAACCGGCCGGCGTCTCGTCATCGATGTTGGCGATTCCGGAGCAGATGAGGCTTGCGCCGTCGGACGCCAGCCATTGCTGCCCGTCGCCATTGTCGGGCTCCGGCTGCTTCTCGGTGAAAACGTCGTCGGGGAAGGTGCATACCGTCCCGAAGCGCGCATTGACATAGGTGAACGGCTTCGCTTCGGCCGCGCCGGACACTGCCAGAAGCAGGAAGGTCAGCGCGAGCCGGCGCATGGGCGTCAGCCGCCGGTGACGCTCATGTGCCGCCCTACGGCCGGCCGCCGGCTGCGGCGGTCGATGACGAAATCGTGCCCCTTCGGCTTGCGGGCGATCGCCGCGTCGATGGCGCGCGACAGCAACTCGTTGCCCTCCGACGCACGCAGCGGCGCCCTGAGGTCGGCGGCGTCCTCCTGGCCGAGGCACATATAGAGCGTGCCGGTGCAGGTGATGCGCACCCGGTTGCAGCTTTCGCAGAAATTATGGGTGAGCGGGGTGATGAAGCCCAGTCGCCCGCCCGTCTCGGCGACCTCGGCATAGCGGGCGGGACCGCCCGTCCTGTAGGGGATATCGGTCAGCGTGAATTCGGCCTCGAGCGACCGGCGCAGAGCCGAAAGCGGCAAATACTGGTCGGTGCGGTCGATGTCGATCTCGCCCATCGGCATCGTCTCGATCACCGTGAGATCCATGCCGCGTCCGTGCGCCCAGCGCATCAGCGCGGGGATCTCGCGATCGTTGAAGTCCTTCAGCGCGACGGCGTTGATCTTGATCTCCAGACCGGCGGCTTGCGCCGCGTCGATCCCCGCCAGAACCTTGTCCAGGTCGCCCCAGCGCGTCACCGCGCGGAATTTTACGGGATCGAGCGTGTCGAGGGACACGTTGATGCGGCGCACGCCGGCATCGGCGAGCTCGCCCGCGAAGCGAGCAAGCTGGGAGCCGTTCGTGGTCAGGGTGAGCTCGTCGAGAGCGCCTGTCCTCAGGTGCCGGGAGAGTTCGCGGACGAGATGCATGACGTTCTTGCGAACCAGCGGCTCGCCGCCGGTCAGCCTGAGCTTGCGCACGCCTTTTCCGACGAAGACGCTGCACAGCCGGTCCAGTTCCTCCAGCGTGAGCAGATCCCGCCTGGGCAGGAACGTCATGTCCTCCGCCATGCAATAGGTGCAGCGAAAGTCGCAGCGGTCCGTGACCGATACGCGCAGATAGGTGATCTCCCTGCCGAAGGGATCGATCATGCTCATTTCACAGTCCGTTTCCGCCGGGACGTATCCGGCCGATCCTGTCTTATCTCGGATGTCACGGGACGGCAATCAAGGGAGAATCGGTCGGGAAAACCGGGAGCCCGCGGGGCCGAAAATTGCCGGAGACTTGATTGCCGTGCCATTTCGTACCATTTCACGTTGCGCTCAACGGAATTGAATTCCAGCCGCGTCCGGCTGGCGCTATCTTCGTCCGTGAAGCGGCAAGGACAGGCAAGCGAGGCTTTCTCCCCGTGAACACCATCACCCATCTCCGCCCCGGGGCGCTCAAGCCCGTCGATCCGATCTGGGACGCCGTGCGCGAGGAAGCCGCGGCGGCCATCGAGAACGACCCGCTGCTGGGGGCGTTCCTCTATTCGACGGTGCTCAACCAGGAGAACCTGGAGGATGCGATCATCCACCGCGTCGCGCAGCGGCTCGACCATCACGACCTGAGCGCCGACCTGATCGCCCAGACCTACAAGGACATGGTGCGCGACCAGCCGGAATGGAGCAGCATCGTCCGCGTCGACATCCAGGCCTATTACGACCGCGATCCGGCCTGCGACCGCTTCATCATGCCGATCCTCTATTTCAAGGGATTCCATGCGGTCCAGACCCACCGCCTGGCGCACTGGCTGCACAATCGCGGCCGCAAGGACTTCGCGCTCTATCTGCAAAGCCGTTCCTCGGCGGTCTTCCAGGCGGACATCAACCCGGCCGCGCGGCTCGGCAAGGGAATCTTCATCGACCATGCGACCGGCCTGGTGGTGGGCGAGACCGCCGTCGTCGAGGACAATGTCTCGATCCTGCACGGCGTGACGCTCGGCGGCACCGGCAAGGCGACCGGCGACCGGCATCCGAAGATCCGCTACGGCGTGCTGATCGGCGCCGGCGCCAAGATCCTCGGCAATATCGAGGTCGGGCATTGCGCCAAGATCGCGGCGGGCTCCGTCGTGCTGACCTCCATCCCGCACAACAAGACCGCGGCCGGCGTGCCCGCGCGCGTCGTCGGCGAGACAGGCTGCGACCAGCCGTCGCGGCAGATGGACCAGCTCCTTCCTGACCGCGCGTTCGAGGACGTGCTGAGCTTCGATATCTGACGTTTTCGCGGGACATCCCGCCATCTGGCGGCTTTACAGCCGCGGCCGGCTCATGCCAGAAGCGCGGGCCGCCAATGATCGTTCCGCCAGGAGAAAGCCGTTGAAGCCCGAAGAAATCCGCAAGCTCGACGCCTACTTCAAGCGCGCGTTCCAGAACCCCAACCTCCAGGTGAAGGCACGGCCGCGCAAGGACGATTCCTGCGAGGTCTATATCGGTGACGAGTTCCTCGGGATCGTCTTCAAGGACGAGGAAGAGGGCGACTACAATTTCTCGATGGCCATCCTGGACATCGATCTCGGCTGACGCTCAGCGTTTCAGCAGCATCGCTCCGGCCTTGCGGCGGACCGCCGCGTCGAGCGCGCTCCAGTCGGCGAGCAGGCTTTTGGGAAAGCGGTAGATGAGGCTGAGGTCGTCGCCGACCTCGATATCCCGCTCGCAGGGCGCCAGCGCTTCCTCCGCCGCCGATCCCGAAAGACAGCGCGCCACGTAGGGCGCCCGGCCGGCCGCTTCCGGGCCGACCACGAGCGTTTCGTTGAGATAGCCCGACTTTTCGCTGAAAGCATAGAGGCGGGTGCCGGCCGGGCCCGGCGCCGGGGGCTCGACGACGAGGGATTTGTAGATCGGCTCGAAACGGCCGCTCATGTCGCGCGACATGATCTTCGGTTCGAACGAAACGAACAGGATCGACTTGCTGTTGTCGGAATTGTTGAAGGCGGCGCTCGCCTCGCGGCTGTAGCCGTCCAGTTGCGGCCATCGCCAATAAAGGTCGAGCCGCCCCGTCACTCCGTCCACGCGCTGGCGGTCGAAGCGGATTTCGTTTTCCGGAACGCGGATCACATTGTTGCCGATGACGATTTCACGGGCCGTGCGAACGTCGGTGTTGCCACCCATGGAGATGGATGCGCCGTAGAACTTTCCCGCGATGCTGATGGCGGCCGAAAGCGCCGCCAGGACGCCGAAGATATAGAAAACCCGGCGCATGAAGCGCGTGTTGACCACGCTGAGCTCGGTCTGCGCCTCGGCGGCTGCATGCGTCATCGGATCGTCACCCGTGCCGTATCGGCACATTTTCGCGCGGCATGGAACTTGCCGTGTGCCTTCCGGACCACTCTGCGAATTTATGGTAAACGGCCGGTAAACATGGACGCCGTCACGGCTTTCGCCTTCGTCTTTCTGGTCGGCCTGTGCGCCGCCGGACTGGCGGGGTCGCTCATGCAGATCGCCAGCGGCCGAACGATCGGCTTCGTCGAGCCCTTCGTCTCGCGCGGCCATCTTGCCCGATCGATCCTGGCTGCGTTTGCCGCCGGTCCGCTGATGCTCGGCAACGACGCGCTGCGGGCACGTCAGGAAAAGCGGGCCGGCACGGCGGCCCTGGCGGCAGTTGCCGCCCTCGCCGTCGTCTGGTGCAGCGCGACGGGCATCGTCGTCATGGAGATTGCGCTGAGGCTCTGCGCGCGCGTAGGCTAGACGGCGTCAAGGAAGGAGTCCGACATGCCGCTATACGCACTGGACGGCGTCGAGCCGGAACTGGCGGACGCCGCCAGCATCTGGATCGCGCCGGACGCATCCGTCATCGGCCGGGTGGTCGTCGGCAGGGACGTCGGCATCTGGTTCGGCGCCGCGCTGCGCGGCGACACGGAGCCGATCCGCATCGGCGACGGCACCAACGTGCAGGAACATACGATCATGCACACCGACGCGGGCTTTCCGCTGGAGATCGGCAAGGGCTGCACGGTCGGCCATCGCGCCCTGCTGCACGGCTGCACCATCGGCGACAACAGCCTGATCGGCATGGGCGCGATCGTGCTGAACGGCGCGCGGATCGGCAGCAATTGCCTGGTGGGCGCCGGAGCGCTCGTCACGGAGCGCAAGGAGTTTCCCGACAATTCGCTGATCGTCGGCTCGCCGGCCAGGGTCGTCCGCACGCTGGACGCAGAGGCCGTGGAGCGCTTGCGCTGGTCGGCCCGGCACTACATGGAGAATGCCCGGCGCTTCAAGGCGGGCCTGAAGCCGCTGCCTTCGGCGACGTAGGGCGCTATCCGCCGACGGCGATCGTCACCACCTTGAGCGGCGTCGTGATGATGATGTCCGCGGCCTTGGTCACGACGCCGCCGATGCCGGCCGTCAACTGGCCGACCTTGTCGGAGAACTGCTCGTTGCTGGTCGCCAGCGAATCGCCGCTGCCGTTCAGCCTCTGCCCCAGCAGCCTCACCAGCACGGGATTGTCGGCGAACTTGGAATGGTTGAGCCGGTCGCCGCTGGCGATCGCCGAGACGTTGACGACCACCACGCCGAGCTGCGCCAGATCCTTGGCGTCCCCGTAGTCGCCGACGCGCGGCTTGTTGCCGGCGAGCAGGCGCGAGATCAGCAGGGCGCGGTCGTCGCCGGACAGCATGACGACGAACGGTTTTCTCGGCTTTCCGTAGCGGGCCATCTGCGACTTGAATACGTCTATGTCGATATCCGGGGAGGCGAGCAGCACGTCGCCCAGCCGCCCGTCCAGATCCTTGTCGTGGGTGATGGCGAGCTGGCGCAGCGCCTCCATCGTGACCCAGTTGCCCATGGAGTGGGCGATGATGTCGACACGCTTGGCGCCCGCGGCGACGAGCATCCGCAGCGTCGCCTCGAGGCGGTCGCGCGCGATTGTGGCCGAGTTCGTGTCGTAGAAATAATCGGTGATGCTGCCGGCCGAAGCCCAGCTGAAAAGTACCGGCGTGCCCTGGTAGTCGGCGTCGTGGACGAGCTGCGTCATGCGATAGACGGCGTCGTCGAAGCGCGTGTTGAAGCCGTGGATGAAGATCAGCGCCCGCCCGTCATGCCGCGCCAGATCGGCGCGCAGCGCGGCCTTGAAGCTCTCGGGATCGTAGGCCGTGACGGACGTCGCCGTGAAAAATTTGGCCGGATTGGCCTTCTTGCCGCTCGGCCGCTCGATGGCGCCGATCTTGTGGATCGCCGGCACGGTGATGCCGATCTTGACGAGCCCGAGCTCCGCTGCCCGCCCGCCGCTGTAGACCTCGCGCTTGTCTGATGCGGCGGAGCGCGTCGTCGCGACGAAGATATCGTGCTTGCCGGCAATCGCGCCGGCCGCGGCGGGAACCGATGTCTCCTTCAGCAGCTCATGGGCATGACGACCGCCTCCGCCGCATCCCGAAAGGGCGGCGACGACAAGCAAGACGTGCAGCCAGAGGAAAGGTCGAGCGTGCCCATACACGAGCGGAAGTTCCGTTGACCGTCGCTGATACCCCGCTTCCTGGCAGGGGTCCAGACGGGGAATCGGATATGCTAGATTGCGAGGGCGAGGAGAAGTCCATGGCCGACCAGGTCTACATCATTCTGTTCCGGGGAATCGGCGGCGCCACGCAGCTTCCCACGGCACCGCTCAGGGAAGCGCTGGTCGGGGCCGGGTTTCGCAACGTCGCGACCTACATCAACAGCGGCAACGTGGTGCTGCGCACCGACATGCCGCGCGATGCGATGCTGGAACGGGTGGCGGCGCTCTGCGCGGAGCGTTTCGGCTTCCGCAAGGAGATCTATGCACCCTCGCTCGGCGAATGGACGGAAGCGGTGGCCCGATGCCCCTTCACGCCCAGTCAGGGCAAGGACCTGCACATCGCATGGCTCGCCGCCACGCCGGCGCCCGCCCGCCTCGATGCCTTGCGGGCGCTTGCCGTGCCGGGCGAGGGGATCGAGGTGATCGGCAACATTGCCTATCTGCACACGCCGGGAGGCGTGTCGCATTCGAAGCTCGGCGTGAAGTTCGACAAGGGCGTGGGGGTGCCCAACACCGCGCGCAACTGGAACACGGCGCTGAAGCTGCGCGATCTCGGCGAGGCCGCCGCGCGCTGACCGGTCCGCGGCGGCGGGCCGCGCAATGCTGCCATGCGGCGTTTCCGTGTTGCATTGCGGCGTAAACTCATCCATATGCAGGGGCGTAGGCGCTTGGGCCGGGTTTCCGGCTTTCCCTCAGTGGACTGGTTGCGTCTCCGTCATCACCGCCCGAAAGGACGGCGCATGGCGAAAGCCCCGGAGGCAAGGAGCAGCCGGGCACGACAGCGCAACCGTGCAGGTGGCAGAGGCCGCCCGCCGACTCGTCGTTCATCCTGATAAATACCGCGGCGGAAGCGCTCCGCCGCTCATTGCGCGTGGCTTGGAGCCCGCAGAAAAGAAAAACTTTGGACAATCAGACCATCGAAACGGGCGCCGGATTCGCTGCGCTCGGCATTACCGGCCAGTTGCTGAAGGCAACGCTGGCCGCCGGCTTCGCCGAACCGAAGCCGATTCAGGAGCAGGCGATCCCCGCACAGCTCGAAGGCCGCGACATACTCGGCGTCGCGCAGACCGGCTCGGGCAAGACGGCGGCGTTCGCGCTGCCGATCCTCTCGAAGATCATCGCGCTCGGGACGAAGCGGCGGCCGCGCACGGCGCGCGCGCTGATCCTGGTTCCGACGCGGGAACTCGCCGTGCAGATCGAGGAGACTTTTCGCCTGCTCGCCAAGGGGGCTCATGTCTCCACCGCGCTGGTGCTGGGCGGCGTCTCGCGCTTCAGCCAGGTGAAGAAGGTCGCTCCCGGCGTCGACGTGCTCATCGCTACGCCCGGCCGCCTCGGCGACCTCATGAAGGCGCGCGACCTCGACCTGTCGGAGACGACCTGGCTGGTGCTCGACGAGGCCGACCGCATGCTCGACATGGGCTTCATCAACGACGTGAAGCGCATCGCCAAGGCCACGCACGCGGCGCGCCAGACGGCGCTCTTCTCGGCCACCATGCCGCCCGAGATCGAAAAGCTGGCGCAGGACCTGCTGCGCGCGCCGGTCCGCGTCGAGGTGGCGCCGCAGGGCACCGCCGCGCCGGAGATCGCGCAGAGCGTCATCCTCGCCCGCACCAAGCAGAAGCGGCATCTGCTGTCGAAGATGCTGGCGGACGAGGCGATGTCCTCGGTCATCGTGTTCTCCCGCACCAAGCACGGCGCGGACCGCATCACCCGCGATCTGGAGCGCGACGGCTTCGAGGCAGGCGTCATCCACGGCAACAAGTCGCAGAACGCCCGGCAGAAGGCGCTGAACGGCTTTCGCGACGGCAGCGTGCGCATCCTCGTCGCCACCGACATCGCGGCGCGCGGCATCGACGTGCCCGGCATCTCGCATGTGGTGAATTTCGACCTGCCCGACGAGGCGGAAAGCTATGTCCACCGCATCGGCCGCACCGGGCGCAACGGCCGTTCGGGCGTGGCGATCACGCTGTGCGACCCCTCCGAGAACGCCAAGATGCGGGCCGTCGAGAGATGCGGGCCGTCGAGAAGATCATCCGCATGAGGCTTCCCGTCGCCGCCGACCACCTGGGCGAGCCCGATCCGATGCGCCAGCCGGTCGGCGAAGGCGCCGCCGTGGACGAGGCGGATCGCCGTGCCCGGCCCCAGCGCGACGCCAGGCCGCAGCATAGGCAGGGCCAGCGCAAGCCGGCAAACCGGCCGGCCGGAAACGGCCCGTCGCGGGCGGGCGAGGCGGCATCCGCCGATGCCGCGCATGCGCATCGCAAACATGCAGGCTCGGCAAAGCCGCGTCCGGAGGGCGGCAAGCCTTTCCGCCGCAGGCGGCGCGGCCCCGCGGCGGGCCGCAGCAAGGCGCCCCGCGCGGCCTGACCCGCGAGGACGACCGGAGCTGCCGCGTCCCGATCCGCGGCAGCTTCCGGACGACGGTTTCCGTTTTCGCCGGTCTTGCCTCGATCGTGCTCTTGCAACCGGCGGCCGGGCTTTCTACCGTTTGTGGAAGGAGAGGAAAATCCATGTCTGGCTCGGTCATCGATGCGATCGGAAACACGCCGCTCATCCGGTTGCGACGAGCCTCGGAGGAGACGGGATGCGAGATCCTGGGGAAAGCCGAGTTCATGAATCCCGGGCAGTCCGTGAAGGACCGGGCCGGGCTTTTCATCATCCGTGATGCCGAGCGGCGCGGGTTGCTCCGGCCGGGCAGCGCCGTCGTGGAAGGAACCGCGGGCAACACCGGCATAGGATTGACGCTCGTGGCCAAGGCGCTCGGCTACCGCACCGTCATCGTCATTCCCGAGACGCAGAGCCAGGAGAAGAAGGACGCCCTGCGCCTGCTCGGCGCCGAACTCATCGAGGTGCCGGCGGTCCCCTACAGGGATCCCAACAACTATGTGAAGCTGTCGGGGCGGCTGGCGGAAGATCTGGCCAGGAACGATCCGAACGGCGCGATCTGGGCGAACCAGTTCGATAACCTCGCCAACCGGGACGGGCACGCGCGCACGACGGCCGAGGAAATCTGGCGCGACACGGGCGGCAGGATCGACGGCTTCGTTTCCGCGGTCGGCACCGGCGGCACGCTGGCCGGCGTGGCCGCCGGGCTGCGCGACAGGAGCAGGGACGTCAAGGTCGCGCTTGCCGACCCGCTGGGCGCCGCGCTCCACAGCTTCTACACGACGGGCGTGCTGAAGGCGGAAGGCAACTCGATCACGGAAGGCATCGGGCAGGGCCGCATCACGGCCAACCTCGACGGCTTTACGCCCGACTTCTCCTTCCAGATCCCGGACGATGAAGCGCTGCCGATTATCTTCGGGCTCGTACAGGAGGAGGGGCTGTGCCTCGGCGGCTCGACCGGCATCAACATCGCCGGCGCGATTCGCCTCGCCCGCGAGCTCGGCCCGGGGCATACGATCGTGACGATCCTCTGCGACCACGGAACCCGCTATCAGTCGAAGCTGTTCAATCCGGGCTTCCTGAGGACGAAGGACCTGCCGGTTCCCGAATGGCTGGAGAAAAAGGCCGATATTCCCGTGCCGTTCGAGAAAGCATCCTGATGTCTTCGACGGAAATCCTGTTTCGCGAGGACAGCTACCTGCGCGAGGCCGAAGCGACGGTGATCGGCGTCACCGATACGGGCGGCCTGCTGCTCGACCGGACGATCTTCTACGCAGCCTCGGGCGGACAGCCCGGCGATACCGGACGGATCGTGTCGGAAAGCGACGCGAGCGTGGATATAGCAAGCACGGTCACGGGTGCGACCAAGGACGAGATCGTCCATGTGCCCGCGCCCGGCGTGCCGGCCTTGACGGTCGGCGACCGCGTGCGCCTCGCCATCGACTGGGAGCGCCGCTACCGGCTCATGCGCATGCATACCGCCTGCCATATTCTGACGGTCGTCTGCTCCTATCCGATCACCGGAGCCGCCGTGGCGGAGGATGATTCGCGTGTCGACTTCGACATCCCCGATGCGGGCCTGGACAAGGAGACGGTGACGCGGCGCCTGATGGAACTGGTCGAGGCCGACCATCCGGTCTTCACGCGCTGGATCACCGACGCCGAGCTTGCCGCCAATCCGGGCCTCGTGAAATCGAAGCATGTCCGGCCGCCGACGGGGACGGGTCGGATCCGGCTGGTCTGCATCGGCGAAGGCGAGGGCGTGGACAGCCAGCCTTGCGGAGGCACGCATGTGCGGCGCACCTCCGAGGTGGGACAGATCCATATCGGAAAGATCGAGAAGAAAGGCCGCGAGAACCGCCGCTTCCGGCTGCGTTTCGGCCCCCTTCCGGCAAATTGAGGTCACTGGATGAGCGAACGCGGCCCCTTCATCGTCGACGCGGACTGGTTGCAGGCCAATCTGCGCAAACCCGGCCTCTCGATCGTCGATGCCTCCTGGTATCTTCCGGCGCAGCAGCGGAATACCCGGGAGGAATATGGCCAGGCGCATATCCCGGGAGCCGTGTTCTTCGATCAGGATCTCGTCGTCGATCCCGATTCGGATCTGCCGCACACGCTGCCGGCGCCCCAGCTCTTCGCACAGTTCGCGAGCGCGATGGGCATTTCGGCCGAGGACACGATCGTCGTCTATGACGGCCCCGGCCTCTTCTCCGCTCCGAGGGTCTGGTGGATGTTCAGGACCATGGGAGCCGAAGACGTGAAGGTGCTCGACGGCGGCTTCGACCGGTGGAAGGCCGAGGGCCGTCCGGTCACGAACGAGTCCACGAAAATCGCGCCTTGTGTCTTCACGCCGCGCTTCGACGCCGAAAGCGTCGCTTCCCTTGACGACATGCGCGCCGTCGTGGCCGGCGGCGGACGCCAGATTGCCGATGCGAGGCCCGCCGGACGGTTCGCGGGGAACGAGCCCGAGCCCCGTCCGGGCGTCCGTGCAGGCCACATGCCCGGCGCCCGGAACGTGCCAGCGGCGTCGCTCGGCGAGAACGGCCATCTGCTGCCGCTGGACGCCCTGCGCGCGAAGCTGGAGGCCGCAGGGCTGGACCTTTCGCGGCCCGTGGTCACCTCCTGCGGATCGGGGGTGACGGCGGCGGTCGTCACGCTGGCGCTGCAATCGCTCGGCCATACGGACAACAAGCTCTATGACGGTTCCTGGACCGAGTGGGGCAGCCGTACCGACACGCCGGTCGCCACCGGCGGGGAGTGACCCATGGACCGGAAAGCCGATGCCGATTCCATCGAGGTGACGGTCACGTTCCTGGAGATGAAGGCCCCCCCGGCGCACTATCCGCCGCTGCCGCACAATCGCCAGCTCGCGCTTCTCAAGGCGCGGCGCATTCCCATCCACTTCTACCGCTATCTGGCCGACCGGGTCGGGCGAAAATGGCATTGGGTCAATATTCTGCGCACGCCCGAGGCCGAACTGGAGGCCACGCTCTGGAAACCCGACCGCGACATCCGCGTCCTTTACCTGGACGGCGCACCGGCCGGCTTCTTCGACATCAAGCCGCAACTGCCCGAAACGGCCGACATCGCCTATTTCGGCATGATGGAGCATGTGCTGGGGCAGGGGATCGGCCGCTGGTTCCTCGGTGCCGCGGTCGAAGCCGCCTGGTCGCACGGGCCGAAAGCGGTCACGGTGCAGACCTGCACGCTCGACCATCCGGCCGCGCTGCCGCTCTACCAGAAGCTCGGCTTCTCGCCAGTCGGCCAGCAAAAGGAGATCGTGAAGCGCATGAGCTTCGCCGAGCGCTCCGAGAGCGTCATGCGCTGAAGGCGGATGGCGGTGCCTGGGGCAGGCCTCAGGAATTGAACTCCGCGTCGAGCATTTCCGCCCGCTGCACCACCGCGAATTCGATGGCGATGCCTTCGTCGAAGTGGCGCACCACCTGCCCGCGCATCGAGCCGAGCACGACCTGGACGCCAAGCGCCGGCCGGACGTCGATTTCCACCGCCGCGCCCGACAGCGACAGGTCGATGATCCGGCATGGATACTGCCGGCCGTCGCTGAGGTGCAGGACGCTCATCGGATTGCGCGGGGTCGTGCGCTCGTGGCGGCGGTCTTCCGGCAGGTCGAGCTCGTGCTTGTTGGCGAGCCAGGTGAGCTGCGCGGCGATCTTGTCGCGCTTGCGCTCCGATGCGACGACGGTCATGGCGAAGCCGTCATGGAAGCGGCGGGTCACGACGCCCTCCACCCGGCCGATATGGTCGAGATAGGCGATCACCCTTTCCCCGGGCATGCCGGAGGCATCGCTGCGGATCGATACGCTTCCCGGCGACATGTCGACGACATTGCAGGAGTGCTCGCTCCGGTCCTCCAGCATGAAGCGCCCATAGACCTTGATCTTGACGCGCTGGAACTTCCGTCGCTCTTGACGTGACGGCGCGATATCGATCGCGGCAGCCTTCATGGGATCCTCTGTGCCGGCAGCGGAATTGGATTCTGACACTGGCCGGACCCTATCACCGTAAAGGTTAACAATGCGGAAAGCGGGCCCGTTTCGGGGGCCTGCGCGCGGCGCTTTCAACACTGTCGGACGGGCCTCTAGTCCCGCTTTCCGCCGTCGAGCACGAGGAGGTGGCGGATGCGGCGGCCACGGACGAGCGGCGGCGGTGCGTCGTCCCTGCGGGTGCGTTCCATGCGTGCGGGCGGATGCGGGACCGGAACCGCCGGACGGTTCTTGAGGAAGAGCGGATCGAGGTCGGGATCGACGACGCGGACGGTGCCGAGCGTCGCCGTCGTCACGGGCCTTGCACCGATCCAGTCCGGCCTCGTCCTCGGCGATACCGCGCCGAGGCATCTGGGATGCTCCAGTCCTCCGTCCAGCGGCAGCAATATGGCCTCGAAGCCGGCGCTGCGGCCGTCTTCGGCGGCGCCGTCGAACTCGAAGGACACGACGGATTTGGCCATGAAGACGCTGTTGGTCAACCGCGAGACGAGGCGCCGGTCCGGGTCCCTCCAGAGCGAGGAGAAGCCGAAACCCTTCAGTTCGCGGCCGTAGACGGCGCAGAGCCGCGTGCCGGCGAGTCGAAACGTCGCTTCGCCCCGCCCGTCGCGCTCGAGGATGAACGTGTCGCCGAGCAGCTCCTTGATGTCGGCCGGCTCTATGTCGGTCCGCTTCGGCGCGGGGCGGCCTTGGCGCAGCCTGTCCCAATATTGGAACAGCTTCCAGGTTCCGTCCTGTATCATTCTCGGTCACTCCACCAGCCGGCGGTACGTCCAGCCCTCCGACCCCTCGGTTCTCGGCCCTCGGTCGACGCCTACATGGCTCATGAAGCAGGAGACGTGCCAGCACGAGGAAACGTTGTGCACGGCTCAGGGCCGTTAAGGTTAACAAACACTTCCGGTTGCCAGCCGACGCCCTCCATGAGACCTTTCGATCACTCCAGTGAGCTTGCCGGCCTGACCCGCCGCAAGCGTTTCAGTCAAAAGTATTCTTGGGAGAGCAGGGGGCTCGCCGGCCGTTCAGGGACCAACCCTGAACGGCTTTTTCTTTTCTTGCCCTGGCCTGTTCTCTTTGTTTTCCCAATGGTTTATGCGGCAGAGATGAGCGAGGAAGAGAAACGTTCGGAAAATGCCGATCCGCATGGGGAGGCGGAAGAGGCGGCGGCGCGCGGCCTCTATGCCGGACCCGCCCGCGAGCCCCTTCTCAACCTTCCGCCCGTCGTCGCCGCGCTCGCGGGAACCTGCGTGCTGGTGCACCTCGTGCGCCTCTATGTGTTAACGCCGGAACAGGATTTCGAGCTTCTGGTCCGCGCCGCCTTCGTGCCGGTCCGCTACAGCGGCGGCTACGACCTCGACGTCTGGTCCTTCACCAGTCCGGTCACCTACGCCTTCCTGCACGGCGGCTGGATGCATCTGGTGCTCAACCTGATCTGGTTCGCCGCCTTCGGGTCGCCGCTGGCGAATCGGCTGGGCGCCCCCCGCATGCTGGCCTTCTGGATCGTCACCGCGCTCGGCGCGGCGCTGGCGCATTTCGCCGTGCATCCTTTCGGGGCGGTTCCCGTCATCGGCGCGTCGGGCGCCATCTCGGGCATGATGGGCGCGGCGGCCCGCTACGGATTTCGTATCGACCGCTCCCGGGGGCGGGGGATTTTCGCCGGCGCGCTCCTGCCGGTGTCGACGGCGCTGCGCTCGCGCGGCGTGATCAGCTTCCTGGTCGTCTGGTTCCTCATCAACCTGGCGACGGGGCTGGTCGGCTTCATGCCGAATCAGGAGGCTTCCATCGCCTGGGAGGCGCATATCGGCGGCTTTCTCGTCGGTTTCCTCGGGATCGGCCTCTTCGACCGGCCGCCCGCCGCCGCGGGCTGAGGCGCGCTCCTCCCGCTGCGGGCGGGCCAAGATACTTGAAAAGCGATTGTATGAAGTGCACCATGCGCCTGCCGCTGGCCATGGGCGACCAACGCATGAGAGGAGGCTGATGTGACCGTCAAGGCAATCCTTGAAGCGAAGGGACACGATGTCACGACGATCGGTCCGAACGACAAACTCTCCGAAGCCGTGAGGCTCTTGGCGGAGCGCCGCATCGGGGCGCTCGTCGTCACCAACGGCGACCGCAAGATCGTCGGCATCCTGTCCGAGCGCGACATCGTGCGCGCGCTGGCGAACGGGGGGCATGACTCGCTCGATCAGGCGGTGCGTTCCGCCATGACCCCGAAGGTGAACATCTGCAACGAGAACCACACTGTCCATGATGTCATGGAGATCATGACGCGCGGCCGTTTCCGCCATCTGCCGGTGGAGAAGGACGGCATGCTCGACGGCATCGTCTCCATCGGCGACGTGGTCAAGCGCCGCATCGAGGATGCCGAGCGTGAGGCGGAGCAGATAAAGCAATATATCGCAACGGCTTGAGAGAAAGCCCTCAACTGCTTTCAGGCTTGAGGCGCCAGGCCGGCCGGCTCAGGAGCCGAAGAAGGGATTGGACGCCGTCCGGAAGGCGCCGGACGCCCGAAGCTCGCCATTGATCGCGTCCAGGGCTTTCTGAAGCCGGTCGCGCAGCACCTTCGTCGATGAAGGCGTTCGTCGTGTCGCGCAGCGTGCCCTTGCAGTAATCGTTGCGGATTCGCTTGAGGTGTTCGGCGATCTGCTCCTGCGTGATCTCCGGGCTTTCGAAGGCGAAGGGGCCGAGCCGCAACAGGCGGGAGAAGCCGGCGGAAAGCATCTTCACGGTTCTTGCCGCTTCCCTGTCGGCGTCCTCGTGACGGCGCAGCCAGCGCCGGACCGCGCGCAGGAGGTCGGCATCGTCGCCCGCATAGGTCGTGCCGACGGTCCGCGCGAGCTGCTCGCCCGCCACGCCGACCAGAGCGGCATGCCGCTGCTTCAGGGACAGCGAGCCGGCCGCCGCGAGCCCGCGGGCTTCCGCTTCCCGGCGCATCAGCGCGTCGTATATATGGAAAACCCGGTCGGCGCTGGACACCGCGGAGCCCGGATCGATCCCGAGGCGCCGCTCGACATAGGCCGCCTCGCGGCGCAGCCCGTCTTCCGCGTCGCGCAGGAACACCAGCTTCCAGACGATCGGCGCGACGAACGCGCGGAAGGCCGGATCGTCCTGCCGTCCCAGTTGAAGGGCCTGCGCCGCCATCTCGACCGCGCCCGGCATCAGCGGCGCGACATGGTCGTTGTGCCAGCCGACCGCGCCTTCCGGGTGCAGCAGGACGCAATGGCCCTTCGCCGCCCATGCCACGGAATGGCGCCTGGCGGGATCGCTGTTGCCCGGAATCTGGGCGATCAGGTTGTTGGCGAGCCAGAAGCGCTGCATGAGCGCGCCCGTTCCGTTGACGACACCATGGGTTGCCCATGAAGCGGCCATCGGCGCGACGCGCCAGAGGATCTCCTTGTCGATCATCCAGTCGGTGAAGAATTCGGGATGATTCGGGGTGATGAAGGTGGCCCGGCCCGGCCCGCAAACGGCCTTCAGCCGCTCAATGTCCGCGGCGGGAAAATCCAGTTGCCGCACATTCGCGATCGCCCGGACGCCGGGAACTCGGGACAGCGGCCACAGGTCGCGCAGCCCCGGCACGCCGTGCAGCATGGAAGCCCGGTTGAGCACGCATGTCGCGCGGATCATCCATCGCTTCGGACGCGGCGGAACGAAGGTGTCGAGCCTGCTCACCGGCAGCCGCTACCGGTTGCAGGCGTTCGCGACGGGTTTCGGATAGAGCGCGAGATTGACCAGCTTGCCCTTCATGGAAAACTCGCCGTAATCCATCGTCAGATCGCGGCTCATGCCGTTCTCGTAGAGCTTGAAGCTGATCCGGTATTCCGGCGTCGCCTCGCCATCCTTCTTGGAATCATCGAAATAGGCGATTTCCACCGGCCAGAATTTTTCGGAAGCCGCGCCGCCGAGCGCCGGCTTTTCCGGATCCGCGTCTGTCGTGGCTTGCGGCTTGCCGATCACCACGGTCGTGGTCATCACCCTGTCGGCATCCTCCGATCCATCGAACAGGCTCGTCTCGTAGAAAGTCTGGCCGGCATTCGCCTTGGCGATCACCTCCTCGAGATGGCGAGTCGGAAACTGGCTGGGCTGAAGGTCGATCGTCTGCGGGTCGGGCTTTTCCTTGATCACGACGAGCTTGCTGCCCTGCAGCCGCGCCGTGCCCTTCGTCTCCTTCTCCGGCGCCTGGTCGACAAAGGATTTCGTGAAGAAGCTGAAGCTCTTGCCGTCCGCATCCTCGAAGGTGGTCGTTTGCTGGTCCGTCAGGCGCGACACGTCGCTCGTCTGGATCCGCGTGACGAACCGGAAGTTGACCGTGTAGCCGTCGCAGGGCGAGCCGTTGAACTCGTAGACCATGCGCCCCGTCAGCCCGGTGATGCCGGAGCGGTCGCTTGCCTTGTCGAGGCTGAGGTCATACACCGCGCGGTGCGCCGCCAGCGGCATTGCCGCCAGACCCGGCGTCGCGAAGGCGAGGAGGGGGAGGATGATCGCCGAAAGGCGCGCCAAGCGCATGAAGTCACTCCGATGTCGCGGCTGAAGCCGCTGGGAAGCCCCTCTTTCAGCATAAAAAGCCTCGTGGCGGAAGCGAGGCGAAGTCGACATCCTTCCGTCCTGCCGATCAACCGATGAGGATGCCCACCATGGCCGAAACCGTAGAGCAACGTTTGCAGGAGATGGGCATCACGCTGCCCGCCGCCGCCGCGCCCGCCGCCAACTATGTTCCCTTCGCCGCGAGCGGAAAACTCCTGCTGACGGCGGGGCAGCTCCCGCTGCGCGACGGCAAGCTCGTGGCGACGGGGCGCCTCGGCGACGCGCTCGACGTCGCCGCGGGGCAGGAGGCGGCGAAATTCTGCGCCGTCAACGTCCTGGCGCAGGCCAAGGCCGCGCTGGGCAGCCTCGAAAGGATCGGCCGGATCGTCAAGATAACGGTCTTCGTGGCGTCCGCGCCCGACTTCACCCAGCAGCATCTGGTGGCCAACGGCGCCTCGGACCTGCTTGCTTCCGTGCTTGGCGAGCGCGGCAAGCACGCGCGCTCCGCGGTCGGCGTCGCTTCGCTGCCGCTCGACGCGCCGGTCGAGGTCGAGGCCATCATCGAGACGGAATAGCGCCATGGCGGATCTTTCCTGGCTGACCGCGCGCCCGGTCGCGCATCGCGGCTACCACGACATGAACAGGACGGTATGGGAGAACACGCTGCCGGCCTTCGCACGCGCAGCCGACAAGGGTTTCACCATCGAATGCGACGTGCACCTGTCCTCGGACGGCGTCCCGGTCGTGTTCCACGACCACGACCTGCACCGGCTCGCCAATGCGGACGGCTATGTGTGGCAGCGCACGGCCGACGAAATGGGCGCGCTCCGGGTCGGCACGACCGGCGATCATGCGCCGCGCCTTGCCGAAGTTCTCGATCTCGTGGACGGGCGCGTGCCGCTCGTGATCGAGATCAAGGGCACGCCGGGGCATGACAATGGGCTGGTGGCGGCCGTCGCAAGCGCGCTGCGCGACTACCGGGGCAGGGCGGCGATCATGTCGTTCGACCACTGGCTGATCCGCGACTTCGCCAAGGATGCGCCGGGCATTCCGGGCGGTCTGACGGCATGGGGCACCCGCGACCAGGAGATCGAGGCGCATTTCTCGATGCTCGCCCACGGCATCTCCTTCGTCTCCTACAGCCTCGACGAACTGCCCAACCGCTTCGTCACCTTCGTGCGCGAAAGGCTCGGACTGCCGGTGTTGAGCTGGACGGTCTGCAACGGCGAGGGCTTGAAAAAGACCTTCGCCCATGTCGACCAGATGACCTTCGAGGGATTCGATCCGGACGCGGTGTCGTGATCGCCGCCTTCTTGTTTTCGCATTTGCGGAGCGTAAGTAGGAGGCATGGACGGCGAGACCGATCGATCCGCTGACAGGGGGCAGTCCCTGACGATCCGCGTCGCCGCGAGCGTCGGCGCGTTCACACGGGCGGAATGGAACGCCCTCGACGGCACCGACAGGCAAACCTCGCCCTCGACCTACAACCCCTTCATTTCCTACGACTTTCTGGTCGCGCTGGAGGAATCGGGCTGCGCGGTGCCGCGCACGGGCTGGCAGGGTCATCATCTGCGGCTGGAGACCGCCGGCGGCAGGCTGGCCGGCGCCGTACCCTGCTACCTGAAGACGCACAGCCAGGGCGAATATGTCTTCGACCATGGCTGGGCAGACGCGTTCGAGCGGGCCGGCGGCAGTTATTACCCCAAGCTCCAGGTCTCCATACCTTTCACGCCGGCGACCGGGCCGCGCCTTCTCGTGTCCGCGGGAACGGATGCGCGGGCCATGCGCGCAGCCCTCGCCAACGGATTGAAGATCGTCACCGAAAAGCTCGGCGTTTCCTCCATGCATGTGACCTTCGCCACGGAAGCGGACATGCAGGCGCTCGCCGGCTCCGGCTTCCTCGAAAGGACCGACCAGCAGTTCCATTTCCTCAACCGCGGCTACGCCTCCTATGACGACTTCCTCGGGACGCTGGCGTCGCGCAAGCGCAAGGCGCTGAAGAAGGAGCGGCGCGAGGCGCTTGCCGCCGGCATCGCGATAGAGCGGCTGACCGGCAGAGACATCACGGAGCGCGCCTGGGACGATTTCTTCGCCTTCTACATGGATACGGGCGGCCGCAAATGGGGCCGTCCCTACCTGAACCGGAAATTCTTCTCGCTGATCGGCGAGCGGATGGCCGACGACGTCCTTCTGGTCATGGCCAGGCGCGACGGCCGCTACGTCGCGGGCGCGATCAATTTCATCGGCTCGGACACGCTCTATGGCCGCAACTGGGGCTGTGTCGAGCACCACCCCTTCCTGCATTTCGAGGTCTGTTACCACCAGGCGATCGAATTCGCGATCGAGCGCGGGCTGAAAGTGGTCGAGGCCGGCGCGCAAGGGGAGCACAAGCTGGCGCGCGGGTACACGCCCGTCACCACGCGCTCCGCGCACCACATCGCCCATCCGGGCCTGCGCCGCGCGGTCGACGACTATCTGAAGCGGGAGCGGCGCGAGGTGGCGCACGCCGGTGCCTATTACGAGGACCACTCGCCCTACAGGAAGGGAGAAGCGGAGCCGGATTTCTGACCGGGCCTTCCTTCAGTGCGGCACGGCCCGCGACAGAAGGTTGATGACGAGGACGCCGGCCATGATCAGGCCGATGCCGGCAAGCGCGGGCAGGTCGAGGCTCTGTCCGAACCACAGCCAGCCGACTGCGGTGATGAGGATGATGCCGGCGCCGCTCCAGATCGCGTAGACGATGCCGATCGGCATGGTCTTGAGAGGTATCGCGAGGAAATAGAACGCCAGCGCGTAGCCGGCGACCGTCAGCAGCGACGGCACCAGCCGCGTGAAGCCGTTCGTCTCCTTCAGCGCGCTGGTGGCGACGACCTCGAACGCCACGGCGGCGAGCAAGGCGATGATCTCGATGCGCAAGATGCCCCCTTTGCCGTTGACGCGGCCGGTCGAGTTCAAAACAATGCGAACCGACCATCAGGGGACGACACGCATGCCGGTGCCATACGACGACTCGAACGTCTTCGCAAAAATCCTGCGCGGCGAGTTGCCCGCATACAAGCTCTACGAGGACGCCGACACATTTGCCCTGATGGACATCATGCCGCGCGGCGAAGGCCATTGCCTCGTCATTCCCAAGGCGCCGTCGCGCAACATCCTCGACGTGGCGCCCGACAGCCTCGCGGCGGTGATGGCGACGACCCAGAAACTGGCGCGCGCGGTCGTCGAGGCGTTCTCGGCCGACGGTGTGACGGTCCAGCAATTCAACGAAGCCGCCGGCGGGCAGGTCGTGTTCCACCTGCATGTCCACGTCATCCCGCGCTTCGAAGGCGTGGCCCTGAAGCCGCATACCGGCCAGATGGAGAAGCCGGAGGTGCTGGCGGCGAACGCCGAGCGCATCAGGGCCGCCCTTGCCGCCTCCTGATCCGCAAGCCTCCGCCGTTGCAGAACGCCTGCGGCCGGATGGTCGACGGTTCCGGCATGGATCCCCGGGTCGCGCTCCCGCTCACGCGGTCGCTCGCCCGAGGATTGACGAGGGTGGAGAAACCACACTTCCGTTCGTCATCCCCGGGCGGAGCAGGAGCGGAGCGAGCTGCGCCGACCCGAGGATCCATGCCGGAACGTCTCCGCCGCTAGCGGATCACCCTGTCGCTACCGGGCACGACACTCCCAAAGACGGCGGCTGCTTGCCTTTCTCCGCGCTCCGGACTATAGGGCGCACCATTCCACACACGGACTTGGGTGTCTGACCGGGAGAAATCCGGCGGAGACCTCCGGTGGCGGTCGAAGCGGACCCTTCCGAAACGCGCAAGCCTTTCGTTCCGGTTGCAGCGGAAATCGTCGACGTCCGTGGAGGCCAACCGGAAAGGAAACAAGGAATGGCTCTGCCAGATTTCTCCATGCGCCAGCTTTTGGAAGCCGGCGTGCATTTCGGCCACCAGACCCATCGCTGGAACCCGAAGATGGCGCCCTATATCTACGGCGCCCGCAACAACATCCACGTCATCGACCTGTCGCAGACGGTGCCGCTGCTGCACCAGGCGCTGAAGCAGGTGTCCGACGTGGTCGCCCGCGGCGGCCGCGTGCTGTTCGTCGGCACCAAGCGCCAGGCCTCCGACATCGTGGCCGACGCCGCGCAGCGCTCGGCCCAGTATTACGTCAATTCGCGCTGGCTGGGTGGCATGCTCACCAACTGGAAGACGATCTCCAACTCGATCCAGCGCCTGCGCAAGCTCGACGAGATGCTGGCCGGCGAGGCCTCCGGCCTCACCAAGAAGGAGCGCCTCAACCTCGATCGCGAGCGCGAGAAGCTCAACAAGGCGCTGGGTGGCATCAGGGACATGGGCTCGACGCCGGACCTGATGTTCGTGATCGACACCAACAAGGAGGCGATCGCCATCCAGGAGGCCAAGCGCCTCGGCATCCCGGTCGTGGCCATCATCGATTCCAACTGCGACCCGGACAAGATCGACTTCCCGATCCCCGGCAATGACGACGCCGCGCGCGCCATCCAGCTCTATTGCGACCTCGTCGCAAAGGCGGCCATCGACGGCATCGCCCGCCAGCAGGGTTCGCTCGGCATCGACGTCGGCGCGTCCAGCGAGGCTCCGGTGGAGCCGGCGCTCGACGCCGGCGAAGAGGCGCCGCAGGCCTGACGTCGGGGTGCTGCGGACGGTTCCGTCCGCGGCCCTTCGCATTTCCAGGATTTCAGGCGCGTCGCGCGCCCGTGATCGGCGCATCATCGCATCCGGTGATGCGCCGGCGCGTTTTACCCGAAGAGGTTCGAGATGAGCATTTCTGCTGTACAGGTCAAGGAACTCCGCGAGCTGACCGGCGCGGGCATGATGGACTGCAAGGCGGCCCTTGGCGAGACCAATGGCGACATGGAAGCCGCGGTTGACTGGCTGCGCAAGAAGGGCATCGCCAAGGCCGACAAGAAGGCCGGCCGCACCGCCGCCGAGGGCCTGATCGGCGTCGACGCGGGCGACCGCGAGGCCGCTGTCGTCGAGGTCAATTCCGAGACCGACTTCGTGGCGCGCAACGACGCCTTCCAGGACATCGTGCGCAACGTCGCCAAGGCGGCGCTCGCCTTCGGCCCGAAGACCGAGGCCGTCGCCGCCGCCCGCTATCCCGGCTCCGACAAGTCCGTCAGCGACACGATCAAGGACGCGGTCGGCACGATCGGCGAGAACATGAGCTTCCGCCGCTCGGACAAGCTGTCCGTGGCGCATGGCGTGGTGGCGTCCTACGTCCACAATTCGGTGGCCGACAATCTGGGCAAGCTCGGCGTGCTGGTGGCGCTGGAGACGACGGGCGACGCCAAGGCGGCCCACGCTTTCGCCCGCCAGGTGGCGATGCACGTCGCCGCGAGCAACCCGCTGGCGCTCAGCGAAACCGAGGTCGATCCGGCCGCCGTCGAGCGCGAGAAGGCGATCTTCTCCGACCAGGCACGCGCGTCGGGCAAGCCGGAAAACATCATCGAGAAGATGGTCGAGGGCCGGCTGCGCAAGTTCTACGAGGAAGTCGTGCTGCTCAAGCAGGCCTTCGTGATGAACCCCGACCTGACGGTTGAGAAGGCGCTGAAGGAAGCCGAGAAGGAGATCGGCGCGCCGGCGAAGATCGTCAAATTCGTGCGCTTCGCGCTCGGCGAAGGCATCGAGAAGGAAGAGAGCGATTTCGCGGCGGAAGTGGCCGCCGCGGTCAAGAAGTAAAGTTCTCCGCGCGAGCGGGAAACCGGGGCGCCGCGTGACATCGCGGCGCCCTTCGTGTATCGGAGCCTCGCATTCCAGCGAATCCAGGGGGTTACATGCCGGCCAAGCCTCTTTATCGACGCGTGCTGCTGAAGGCGTCGGGCGAGGCGCTGATGGGCGAGCAGGGTTTCGGCATCGACGTCTCGGTGGTCGACCAGATCGCCTCCGACATCGCCGAGGCGCGCGCGCTCGGCGTCGAGGTCGGCGTGGTCATCGGCGGCGGCAACATCTTTCGCGGCGTGGCGGTGGCCTCCAAGGGCGGCGACCGCGTCACCGGCGACCACATGGGGATGCTCGGCACGGTCATCAATTCGCTGGCGCTCAGGACCTCGCTGGTCAAGCTCGGCGTCGACACGGTCGTGCTCTCGGCGATCTCGATGCCGGAACTGTGCGAAAGCTTCTCGCAGCGCCAGGCCACGGCCTATATGGACGCCGGCAAGGTGGTCATCTTCGCCGGCGGCACGGGAAATCCCTTCTTCACCACCGACAGCGCGGCTGCGCTGCGCGCCGCCGAGATCGGCGCCGACGCGCTTTTCAAAGGCACGCAGGTGGACGGCGTCTATTCCTCGGACCCCAAGAAGGACCCGCATGCCACGCGCTACGACCGCATCACCCACAGCGAGGTGTTGAAACAGGGGCTGTCGATCATGGATACGGCAGCGATTGCGCTTGCGCGCGAAAACCACATCCCGATAATTGTCTTCTCGATCCACGAGAAAGGCGGCTTCGGAAAGATTCTCATGGGCGGCGGCCACGCGACGACCGTCGCGGACGCCTGAGCGGGCGCAAAAACGAGGAAACGGACATGGCGGACGGCGTGGATTTCAAGGACCTGCAACGGCGCATGGACGGCGCCATCAGCGCCTTCAAGCATGACATCGCCTCGCTGCGCACGGGGCGGGCCTCCGGCAACCTTCTCGACCCCGTCCAGGTCCATGCCTACGGGACGACCATGCCGATCAACCAGGTCGCCAACGTCTCGGTTCCCGAGCCGCGCATGATCTCCGTCTCGGTCTGGGACAAGAGCATGGTGGGCGCCGTCGATCGCGCCATCCGCGAGGCCAATCTCGGCTTCAACCCGATCGTGGACGGCACGACGCTGCGCATCCCGCTTCCCGAGCTCAACGAGCAGCGCCGCAAGGAACTGGTGAAGCTCGCCCACGGCTACGCCGAAAATGCCCGCGTCGCCGTGCGCCATGTGCGCCGCGACGGGATGGAGCATCTCAAGAAGTCGGAGAAGGACGGCGTGATCTCGCAGGACGATCACCGCGCGCAGCAGGAGCGCGTGCAGAAGATGACCGACGACATGATCCAATCCGTCGACAGTTTGCTCGCGGAGAAGGAAGCGGAGATCATGCAGGTCTGAGGCAGGGGAGACCGCGCGGCGCGTGATTCGAGGCAACATGACGACGCCCACCCATATTGCCATCATCATGGACGGCAACGGCCGCTGGGCGAAGGCGCGTGGCCTGCCGCGGCTGGCGGGGCATCGCGCCGGGGTCGAGGCGCTGCGCCGCACGGTCCGCGCCGTTTCGGGGACCCCGGTGCGCTGGCTGACGGTCTATGCCTTCTCGTCGGAGAACTGGGCAAGGCCGAAATCCGAGGTGTTCGACCTCATGGGCCTCCTGAAGCTCTACATAAGGCGCGACCTGGCGGAACTCCATCAGAGCGGCGTGCGCGTCCACGTCATCGGCGACCGCGACGGGCTGGCGAAGGATATCTGCGCCCTCCTGGCCGAGGCCGAAACGCTGACGCGGGGCAACACCGTGCTCAATCTGGTGATCGCCTTCAACTACGGCGGACGCGACGAGATCGTCCGCGCCATGCGCGAGCTCGCCGAATCGGCGCGCCGGGGCGACATCGATCCCGAAAGCATCGACGAGGCGGTGGTCTCCCGCCATCTGGACACCGCCGGCATGCCCGACCCGGACCTCCTGATCCGCACCAGCGGCGAGATCCGGCTGTCGAACTTCCTGCCGTGGCAGGCGGCCTACAGCGAGCTGGTCTTCCTTCCCTGCTACTGGCCGGATTTTTCCGCCGAACATCTGGACGAAGCGCTCAGGATCTACGCGGCCCGGGAGCGTCGCTTCGGCGGCTTGGCCGCGCAGGGCGTCGCTTCGTGACGGCCTCCTCCGCCGGCCGCCCGCGCCTGACCAATCTTCAGCTCCGTATCGTCTCGGCAGTTATCCTCGCCGCCGCCGTGCTGGCCACGACATGGCACGGCGGTGTCGCGTCGCGCATCCTGTGGGCGCTCATGGCTGGCGCCATCTTCTATGAGTGGACGACGATCGCCGCGAAGACGGGCCGGCCGGGGCCGCGAATCCTGGCAGCCGTGTTCCTGGCAGCCTCCATGCTCGCCATGGTGGCGGGATTTTCGGCCGAAACGGTGTTTCTCGTTCTGGCGGTCGGAACCGCGCTGGTCTTCGCCTTCGGCGTGGCGAACGGCGGCGGCCGTGAAACGGCGCTCGGCCTTGCCTATGCGGGCGCGTCGGGTGCGGCGCTTTCCTTTCTGCGCGGCGCCGACGACAACGGCCTCGTGGCGATCCTCTTCCTGTTCGCCGTGGTCTGGGCAACCGACATCCTCGCCTATTTCGTCGGCCGCGCGCTCGGCGGCCCGAAGCTCGCGCCGAGGATTTCTCCCGGCAAGACGTGGAGCGGCGCGCTCGGCGGCGCGCTCGGCGGCGTCGTCGGCGGGGTCCTGCTGGCGCTGGCGGCGGGAAGCGGGCATCTCCTCCTGCTGGCCTGCGTGGCGCTCTTCCTCTCCGCCGTCTCGCAGGTCGGCGACCTTTTCGAATCGGCGGTGAAGCGGCGGCACGGCGCCAAGGATTCGGGCGGCCTCATCCCCGGACACGGTGGCGTGATGGACCGCGTCGACGGGCTTGTCGCGGCCGGCGTCGCGCTGTACCTCATCGGCGCGGTCGCCGGCAGCTTCGACGAACCTGCCCGCCTGCTTTTCCAGCGGTAGGCGAAGCCTCCCGTGCTAGGATCGGAAATCATGGATTCGCCGCCATCCGCCTTTACCTGCCGCGGCGGACATCAGCCTGGGTGAGCGGGACGTGAGCAACTTCCTTTTTGCTGTTTTCAGCACCGACGGTCTCCTGATCGGCACCGTCGTTCCGTTTCTCTTCGTGCTGACGGTCGTCGTCTTCGTCCACGAGATGGGGCATTATCTGGTCGGCCGCTGGTGCGGCATCGGCGTGACAGCCTTCTCGATCGGCTTCGGCCCGGAGCTGGCGGGGTTCAACGACCGGCACGGAACGCGCTGGAAGCTGAGCGCCATTCCCCTCGGCGGGTATGTGAAATTCGTCGGCGACATGGGCGTCGCCAGCGGCCCTGTGGAGGACGAAGAGACCGAAAAGCTGAGCGAGAGGGATCGCCGCCGCGCTTTCCATCTCCAGCCGGTGTGGAAGCGGGCGCTGACGGTCTTTGCCGGCCCCTTCTTCAATTTCCTGCTGACCGTCGCCGTCTTCGCGGTGCTCTTTTCCATCTACGGCAAGACGGTGCTCCTGCCGACCATCGCCGAAGTGCGGCCGGGCACGCCGGCGGCCGAGGCGGGATTCCTGCCGGGCGACCGATTCGTCTCCGTGGACGGGCAGGCGGTCGAGAGCTTCGCCGACGTCCAGCGAATCGTGCAGGGCAGGGCGGGCGACGAGCTGGTGTTCGTGGTGATGCGCGACGGCGCCGAGGTGACGCTGAAGGCCACCCCCGTGCTGGTCGAGCAGGAGGATGCGCTGGGCAACAAGGTGAAGGTCGCGGCCATCGGCGTCGTCACGAATCGCGAGGCGGGAGAGCCCAGGACGATCACCTACACCCCGGCCGGGGCGCTGGTCGCGGCGATCGACGAGACGGGCGACGTCGTGGCCCGGACCGGTCAATTTCTGAAACGCTTTGTCGTCGGGCGTGAGGACCGCTGCCAGCTCGGCGGGCCGGTGAAAATCGCCGGCATGGCGGGAAAGGCGGCGAAGATGGGTTTCGAATGGCTCGTTCAGCTCGTCGCGTTGCTGTCGGTGGGCATCGGAATCCTCAATCTTCTGCCGATTCCGCCGCTCGACGGCGGCCATCTCGTCTTCTACGGCGCCGAGGCGGTGCTGAGGCGGCCCGTCCCGGCGCGAGTCACCGACGCGATCTACCGCGCCGGCATGGTGCTCGTGCTGACATTTATGGTGTTCGTCTTCTGGAACGACCTGTTCGGATGCTAAAAGGTTAGCAAATCCCATAACATGTCGTTAGCCTTTAAGGCTTCGTTGACCATAGACGCGCGCCGGCGTGACGCGAATGTCACGCGCCAAGCCTTCGTAAATCCAAATTAACCAGAAGCCTTGCGTGTAGGGAAAATACGGCTATTACGGTTAGCGTGAATGACCGCGACGTCCGGTTTTTTCGCCGTGGGACTTCGAGAAAAAGGTTTGAGAGCCCGATGAAGGCATCGAAGAATTTGGTGGGGGCAGTTTCGGCCGTCGCAATGACCGCCGGCCTCGCACTGCAGGGCGCGATAGTTGTCCAGTTCGCGGCCGTCTCGGCGGCCGAGGCGGCGGTTGTGAGCCGCATCGAAGTCCGGGGCAACCAGCGTGTCGATTCGGAGACCGTGCGCGGCTATCTGGGCATCTCTCCCGGCAAGCCGTTCTCGAATGCGGATATCGACGACGCGGTCAAGAGGCTGTTCGCCACCGGCCTGTTCTCCGACGTTCGGGTCAACCAGGTCGGCTCCACGCTGGTCGTCGAGGTGAGCCAGCTCAAGGTCGTCAATCAGGTCCTGTTCCAGGGCAACAAGAAGATCAAGGACGCGGCGCTTGCCGCCCAGGTGCAGTTGAAGCCGCGCAGCACCTTCTCGCAGTCCACGCTGGACGCCGACGTGGATACCGTCAAACAGGCCTATTCGCGAATCGGCCGCGACGACGCCACCGTGACCGCGCAGGTGATCGACCTCGGCGAGAATCGCGTCAACGTCGTCTTCCAGATCACCGAAGGCGACCGCACCAAGATCGCCGCGATCAACTTCGTCGGCAACCACGCGTTCCGCAGCGGCCGCCTTGCCGACGTCATCTCGACCAAGCGGTCCACCTTCATGTCGTGGCTGTCGCGCGACGACATCTACGACGAGGATCGTCTGCGCGCCGACGAGGAGGCGCTGCGGCGCTTCTATTACAATCGCGGCTATGCCGACTTCCAGGTGCTGTCGGCCACCGGCGATCTCGATCCGGCGACGAACAAGTACACGATCACCATAACGATCGACGAAGGCGAGCGTTATACGTTTGGCGACATCAACGTCGAAAGCACGATCCCCGACATCGACAGCGCGTCCTTCACGCCGCTCCTGCAGACGCATAAGGGCGACGTCTACAGTGCCAAGGATGTCGAGGACACCATCGTCGCCATCACGGAGCGGCTGGCGGGCATGGGCTATGCCTTCGCCCAGGTCACGCCCCGTGGCGACCGGAATTTCGAGAATCATACGATTTCCGTGACCTACGCCGTGGATCAGGGCGCGCGCACCTATGTGGAGCGCATCGAGATCCGGGGCAACACGAAGACGCGCGACTATGTCATCCGCCGCGAGTTCGACGTCGCGGAAGGCGATGCGTTCAACCAGGTGCTGATCCAGCGCGCCAAGCGCCGGTTGGAGGCGCTCGACTTCTTCCAGACCGTCGACATCTCAACCGCCCCCGGTTCGGAGCCGGATCAGGTGGTGCTGATCGTGGATGTGGTCGAGAAGTCGACGGGCGAGTTCGGCATCGGCGTCGGCTACACGACGGGCGGCGCCACTCCGGGTCCGAGCGTCGAGGGCTCCGTCATGGAGCGCAACTTCCTCGGCCGCGGCCAGTTCATCCGCCTGTCGGCGGGCGGCGGCAAGGACTCGCGGGACTATTCGATCTCCTTCACCGAGCCTTATTTCCTCGGTCGCCGCATCGCCGCAGGCTTCGACGTCTATCACCAGACGCGCAATTATGACGACTACGACAGCGTGCTGAACGGCGCGACGGTCCGCTTCGGCCTTCCGATCACGGAAGCGCTGACGACGACGCTCGCCTACAACTACACCCAGGAAAAATACGAGTACGACGACGACTGCCTGGATGCGGCCGGCATCTATACGACGGCCAACGGGTGCGACCTCAGCGCCGTCATCCGGGACGCGATCGAGAATCACAGCCCGTGGACGAAGTCGTCGATCAGCAACACGCTGACCTACAACACCATCGACGACATGAAGAACCCGCATAACGGGCTCTATGCGACCTTCACCACCGAGTTCGCCGGCCTCGGCGGCGATGCGAGCTTCTTCAAGGCCTATGGCCGCGCCAGCCTCTACAAGACGTTGAGCGAGGAAGCCGATATCGTCGGGTTGCTGACGCTGGGCGCCGGTCACGTCGAATCGCTTGACGGCGCCAACGGGCTGCGGACATTCGACATGTTCCAGGGCAGCGACCGGATGATCCGCGGCTTCGATTTCAACGGCATCGGCCCCTATGATGCCAACACGACCTCGAAGGATCATCTCGGCGGGACGACGTATTTCAACGTCAGCGCAGAGGCGCAGTTCCCGCTGCCGGGCGTGGCGCAGAGCCTCGGCTTGCGCGGCGCGGTGTTCGCGGATGCCGCGACGCTTTACGGCAACAATGCCAGCGTGGCCGGCGCGAACGTTCAGGGCACGAGTTCCTACTGGCGGGCTTCGGTGGGCGCGAGCCTGATCTGGGCGTCGCCTTTCGGACCGCTGCGCATGGACTATGCGGTGCCGGTGCGCAAGCTTGATACCGACGACGTCCAGAACTTCAATTTCAGCATCAGCAACAAGTTCTGACCTCAAGGGACTTTGCTCCGCGGACATGCTCCGGAATCCGGGACTGGAATGACGGAACCGGTTTTCTTCAAAGCGTCGCGCCGCATGACGGCGGCGGAGATCGCCGGCGTCACCGGTGCGGTGCTGCTGACGCCGCAACATGCCAAGGTGATCGTCGGCCGGATCGCCGCGCTGTCCGAGGGCGGCGCCGACGCCCTGGTCTTCGCGGCGGACCGGCGCCGGTCCACCGATCTTCACAGGCTGAGCGCGGCGGCAATCCTTTGCACCGACGAAGTGGCCGGGGCGGTGCCTCCCGGCATCGCGGTCCTGTCAAGCAAATCTCCCCAGCGCGCCTTCGCCCAGGTCGGGCGGCTTCTCTTTCCAGAAACCGCGATGCCGAAGGGAATGACCGGCGAAAGCGGCGTCTCGCCCCATGCATGGGTACATCCGTCCGCGACGGTCGAGGCCGGCGCGACGGTGGAGGCGGGAGCCGTCATCGGTTCGGGCGCGGCGATCGGTTCGGGCACCGTGATCTCGGCCAGCGCAACCATCGGTCCCAATTGCCAGATCGGCCGAGACGGCTATATCGGCCCGAACGCCACCATCCAGCACGCGCTGCTCGGCAACCGGGTGATCGTGCATGCCGGCGTGCGCCTGGGGCAGGACGGATTCGGCTATGTCTCCGGCCCCGCCGGACCGGAGAAAATGCCGCAGGTCGGTCGTGTCGTCGTTCAGGACGACGTGGAGATCGGCGCCAATTCGACGATCGACCGCGGCGCGCTGGAGGACAGCGTGATCGGCGACGGCACCAAGATCGACAATCTCGTGCAGATCGGTCACAACTGCCGCATCGGACGGGGCTGCATCATTGCCGGCCAGTGCGGCATTTCCGGATCCGTCACGCTGGGAGACTTCGTCATGCTGGGCGGCGGCGTCGGCATCGCCGACCATGTCACGATCGGCGCGCGCTCGCAGATCGCGGGGGGCTCGGGCGTCATCGGCGACGTTCCGGAGGGCTCGCGCTGGGCGGGGTATCCGGCGCAGCCCGTGAAGGCGCACTTCCGCGAGATCGCGGTCCTGCGCGGGTTGGCCAAGGCAAGGACGCGAAGGGGAAATGCCGATGAGTGACGCGGCCGCTGCAAAGCTCGAGGCAGCCGACATCATGCGCCTGCTGCGGCTCTTGCCGCACCGCTATCCGTTCCTGCTGGTCGACCGGATCATCGAGATAGACCAGGACAATTCGGCGATCGGCGTGAAGAACGTCACCGTCAACGAGCCTCACTTCCAGGGGCACTTTCCCGACCAGCCGGTGATGCCGGGCGTGCTGATCATCGAGGCGATGGCACAGACGGCCGGCGCGATCTGTCTGCTCGCCACCGGCGGCGACATGCCGTCGCTCGTCTATTTCCTGACCATCGACAACGCAAAGTTCCGCAAGCCGGTGGTGCCGGGGGATCGTCTCGAACTGCATGTGCGCAAGCTGAAGAAGCGCGGCAACATCTGGCGCTTCCAGTGCGAGGGCATGGTCGACGGCGCCAAGGTGGCCGAGGCGGAAATCTCGGCCATGATGACGCCTAAGGCCGGTATCGGCACATGACCGCCGAAACGCTGATCCATCCGACGGCGATCGTCGAGCCTGGCGCGGAGCTCGGCACGGGCGTGCGCATCGGCCCCTTTTGCGTGGTCGGACCGGATGCCGTTCTCGGCGACGGCGTCGAGCTGATGAACCATGTCACCGTCATCGGGGCAACGACGCTCGGTGCAGGCTGCAAGGTCTTTCCGCAGGCCGTGCTCGGCGCGCCGCCGCAGAACACGCACCACAAGGGCGGCCGCACGACGCTAACCGTGGGCGCCAACACGACGATCCGCGAAGGCGTGACCATGCACACCGGCACGGACACCAGCCGCGGCGCCACCGTGGTCGGCAGCAACGGCAATTTTCTCGCCTATGCGCACATCGCGCATGACTGCATCGTCGGCGACAACTGCACCTTCGCCAACGTGGCGACGCTCGCCGGCCATGTCGAGGTCGGCAACAACGTCATCATCGGCGGCCTCGCCGCCGTGCATCAATTCGTCCGGATCGGCGACAATGCCTTCATCGGCGGCCTGGCCGGCGTCGCGGGAGACGTCATCCCCTTTGGCATGGCGGAAGGAACGCGGGCGAACCTGCGCGGCTTCAACATCGTCGGCCTGAAGCGGTCCGGCATACAGCGCGCGGAGATCTACAAGGTGAGGGCGGCTTACAGGGCCTTGTTCGACGAGGCGCATCCCGTCAGCGAGAACGTCGAGCGGGTGCGGACCGCCTATGCGGATTCGCCGATGGTCATGAAGATCGTCGACTTCATCACCAGCCGGGGCAAGCGCCATTTCACCGTGCCGGCACTCGGCGCGGTCCGGGATGCGGACGGTGATGGCGAAGCCGCCGGGACTTGAGCTTCGTGACGGCGACCGTTTTGCGCTGATCGCCGGCAGCGGCCGGCTGCCGGTCGAGGTGGCGGAAGGATTGGAGCGGCAGGGAAAGCCGCCCTTCGTCATCGTCATAGAAGGTGAGGCCGACACGGAGGCCTTCCGGCGCTACGACCACCAGGTGATGCGGCTGGAGGACGCGGGCGACGTGCGCGGCCTGCTCGTCCGGAAATCCGTGACCCATGCCGTCCTTGCCGGGGGAATCGCGCGCCGGCCGCGGCTTGGCGAGTTTCGCCCGAGCCTCGGCCTGCTGGCAGCCCTGCCGCGCCTTGGGCTGGGGCTCGCGCGAGGAGACGACGGGCTTCTCAAGCTGCTCATCCGGCATCTGGAGGCGGCCGGCATCAAGGTCGTCGGCGCGCACGAAGCCGTTCCCGATCTTCTGGCGGCCGAAGGCGTCATGACCGAAGCCAAGCCGACAAAAGCCGACTGGCGCGACCTGCGCGTGGCCTATGAGGCCGCGCTCGCCATCGGCCGGCTCGACATCGGCCAGGCGGCGATCTCCGTCCACGGGCGCGTGATCGCGGTGGAAGGCATCGAAGGGACGGACGGCCTTCTGGAGCGCGCGCGCTCGCTCCGCAGCCACGGCCGGGTCGCGAGCTTTTCGCGCGGCGTCCTGGTGAAATGCGCAAAGCCCGGCCAGGAACTGCGCGCCGACCTGCCGACCATTGGTCCCGCCACCGTTGAAGGCGCGCACGCCGCCGGCCTGGTGGGCATCGGCGTCGAGGCCGGCCGATCGCTGATCCTGGACTGGCCGGGCGTTATGCAGCGCGCCGGCACGCTCGGCATCTTCGTGGTCGGCCTGTCCGGGGAGAACGCGTCATGACCGGAGAAAGGCCGCTCAGGCTTGCCGTCGTGGCCGGCGAGGAATCGGGCGATCTTCTGGCCGCGGACGTGGTTTCCGCGCTCGCCGCGCAGAGGCCCGTCGAACTCTTCGGCGTAGGCGGGCGCCATCTGGAGGCGCTCGGCCTGAAAAGCCTGTTCGATGCGGAGGAAATCGCGCTGGTCGGCATCGGGGCCATCGTGCGTGACCTGCCGCGGCTCATGCGGCGCATCTCGGCGACTGCAAGAACGATCGCGGACGCCCGGCCGGACTGCCTGATCACGGTCGACAGCCCCGACTTTTCCCTGCGGGTCGCCCGCAAGGTGCGGGCGGCGGCGCCCGGCATCCCGATCGTGCACTATGTCTGTCCGACGGTGTGGGCATGGCGGCCGGGGCGGGCGGCGGCGATGCGCCCTTATGTCGACCGCATCCTCTGCGTGCTGCCCTTCGAGGCCGATGTGCTGGCACGCCTCGGCGGACCGCCCGGAACCTATGTGGGGCACCGGCTGACGCACGATCCGGGGGTAGAGCTGGCCGCCACGATGCAGGCCGCCAAGACCGATCTTTCGCCGAAACGAACGAAGACGCTGCTCGTCCTGCCCGGTTCGCGCCGCAGCGAGGTGAAGGGCCTTGTCGGCATCTTCGGCGATGCCGTGTCGTCGCTCTCCGCGCGCGGCCACAGGCTGCGGGTCAAGCTGCCGACCGTGCCGCATGTCGCCGCGCTCGTCGAGCAGGCGACCGCGAGCTGGGAGATCCGGCCCGAGATAATCGTCGATCCGGAGCGGAAATGGCGCGCCTTCGGCGAGGCGGACGCAGCGATGATTGCATCCGGTACTGTCTCGCTGGAACTCGCCCTGGCGGGCGTGCCGATGTACTCGTGCTACACGCTCGATCCGTTGACGAGGCTTGCCGTCGGCCTGCTGACGACATGGTCGGCGCTGCTGCCCAACGTCATCGCCGACCGCCCGATCGTCAGCGAGGTGTACGACCGCTACATCCGCGCCGAGACGATCGTACGCCACATGGAGGCGCTGTTCGCGGACACGCATCTGCGCGCCTGGCAGAAGGACGGTTTTGCCGAGGTCCGCCGCCGCATGGCAACGGACCGGCCGTCTGGAGAGATCGCGGCGGAGGCGGTGAGGGAAGTGATGCGGCAGTCGGCAGCCGGCAGCCGGCAGTAGGATTCCCTATTGCCGACTGCCGATCTGCCTATCTCTTGGCGATCGGCACGTAGTCGCGTTCGGGATGACCGGTGTAGAGCTGGCGCGGCCGCCCGATCTTCTGGTGCGGATCCTCGATCATCTCCTTCCACTGTGCGATCCAGCCGACCGTGCGCGCCACGGCGAAGAGCACGGTGAACATGGTCGTGGGGAAGCCCAGCGCCTTCAGCGTGATGCCGGAGTAGAAATCGACGTTCGGATAGAGCTTCTTCTCGATGAAGTACTCGTCCGTCAGCGCGATCCTTTCCAGCTCCATGGCGATGTCGAGCAGCGGATCGTCCTTGATGCCGAGCTCGCCCAGAACCTCGTGGCAGGTCTTGTGCATGATCTTGGCGCGCGGGTCGTAGTTCTTGTAGACCCTGTGGCCGAAGCCCATGAGGCGGAACGGGTCGTTCTTGTCCTTGGCACGCGCGATGAACTCGGGAATGTGGTCGACCGAGCCGATCTCGGCCAGCATGTTCAGCGCCGCCTCGTTGGCGCCGCCATGCGCCGGGCCCCACAGGCAGGCGATGCCGGCGGCGATGCAGGCGAACGGATTGGCGCCGGAAGAGCCGGCAAGGCGCACCGTCGAGGTCGAGGCGTTCTGCTCGTGGTCGGCGTGGAGAATGAAAATCCGCTCCATGGCGCGCGCCAGAACCGGGTTCACCTTGTACTCCTCGCAGGGCACGGCGAAACACATGTGCAGGAAGTTCGCCGCGTAGCCCAGCTCGTTCTTCGGGTAAACGAAGGGCTGGCCGATATGGTACTTGAAGGCCATCGCCGCGATGGTCGGCATCTTGGCGATCAGCCGCATGGAGGCGACCATGCGCTGGTAGGGATCGGAAATGTCGGTGGAGTCGTGATAGAAGGCAGACAGCGCGCCGACCACGCCGCACATCACCGCCATCGGGTGCGCGTCGCGGCGGAAGCCGGAAAAGAACTTCGACATCTGCTCGTGCACCATGGTGTGGCGCGTCACGCGGTAGTCGAAATCCTCCTTCTGGGCCTTGGTCGGCAGCTCGCCATAGAGCAGGAGGTAGCAGACTTCCAGGAAGTCGCCGTGCTCGGCCAGCTGGTCGATCGGATAGCCGCGGTGCAGGAGCACGCCGGCATCGCCGTCGATGAAGGTGATGCGCGACTCGCAGGCGGCCGTCGACGTGAAGCCGGGATCGTAGGTGAACGCACCCGTTTCCTTGTAGAGCGCCGCGATATCGATGACGTCCGGGCCGACCGATCCCTTCAGGATCTTGAATTCATGCGATTTTCCGTCGAGGGCCAGAGTTGCCGTCGGCGCGTCCGGCTTTTTCTCCACCTTTGCTGCAGACGATGCCATGCGCATTCCTTCCATCTGGCGGTGCGAGGCGGCCGCCAGCGGCCACGCGCGCACGGTATACGAAGAGACTGGAAACGGGGGCTAGTGCTAGACCATTTCCCTCGGGCTGCCAAGCAGACCGATCACGCACAATGTTGCACCGCAACAGCCCCGTTACAACTCGAAAACGCCAGTATTAGGTCAGTTTTTCTGACCTAATCGATTTTGTCGCGGATGCGCGCCAGGCTCTCCGCGCGGCCGAGCACCGCGAGCACGTCGAACACGCCGGGGGAGGTGCTTTTTCCGGTCAGCGCGGCACGCAGGGGCTGCGCGACGGCACCGAGTTTCAGGCTGTTTTCGGCTGCATAGGCCCGCACCGCCGCCTCTGCTGTCGACGCGTCCCAGGGCTCGGCCGCGCTCTCCAGCGCGGAGAGCGCGCCGGCGAGGATCTTTTTGCCGCCGGCATCGAGGATGGCGGAGGCTTTTTCGTCGAGCGGCAGGGGGCGCTCGGCGAAGAGAAAGGCCGCGCCGTCCGCCAGTTCCACCAGCGTCCTGGCGCGCTCCTTGAGGCCGGGCATCGCGGCGAGCAACTGCGTCTTGCGCGTGCCGTCCAGCTTTTCGAGGATTTCTTTGCCGCCGGGCAGATAGGGCAGGGTGGCGACGAAGGTTTCCAGCAGTTCCGCGTCGCCGGACTGGCGCATGTAGATGCCGTTCAGCGCCTCCAGCTTGGCGAAGTCGAAGCGCGCCGCGCCCTTGTTGACGTCCACGATGTCGAACCAGCGGATCATGTCGTCGAGGCTCATCACCTCGTCGTCGCCATGGCTCCAGCCGAGGCGCACCAGATAGTTGCGAAGCGCGGCCGGCAGATAGCCCATGGCCCGGTAGGCCTCGACGCCGAGCGCGCCATGGCGCTTGGAGAGCTTTGCGCCGTCCGCGCCGTGGATCAGCGGGATATGCGCCATATGCGGCACCGGCCAGCCCATCGCCTCGTAGATGATCGTCTGGCGTGCGGCATTGGTCAGATGATCGTCGCCGCGGATGATGTGGGTGACGCCCATATCGTGATCGTCCACGACGACAGCGTGCATGTAGGTCGGCGTTCCGTCCGAGCGCAGGATGATGAAATCGTCCAGGTCCTTGTTCGGAAAGCGGACCTCGCCCTGTACCTGGTCGTGGACGACCGTCTCGCCCTCGCGCGGCGCCTTGATGCGGATGACGGGTTTTACGCCGGCCGGCGCCTCTGAAGCGTCGCGGTCGCGCCAGCGCCCGTCATAGCGCGGCGGTCGCCCTTCCGCGCGCGCCTTTTCGCGCATCTCCTCCAGTTCGGCGGGGGAGGCGTAGCAATGATAGGCCTTGCCGCGCCGCACCAGTTCCTCGGCGACCTCGCGGTGGCGCGGCGCGCGCTCGAACTGGGAAATCGGCTCGCCCTCCCAGTGCAGGCCGAGCCACTTCAGCCCGTCAAGGATCGCCTGGGTGGCGGCCTCGGTGGAGCGCTCGCGGTCGGTGTCCTCGATGCGCAGCAGCATCGTGCCGCCGGTGTGGCGCGCATAGAGCCAGTTGAAAAGTGCGGTCCGCCCGCCGCCGATATGCAGGAAGCCGGTGGGAGAGGGCGCGAAGCGCGTGACGACGGTGTCTGACATCGAAGAAGTCCCTGAGGCCGGCGGCAGGAAATTCAGGCGCAGGCCGCGCGGGATGGCGTGACGCCACTGGCGCCTTTCGGCGGTGCATGTAGCATAGCGGCCCGAAGGCGCAAGGGGCGCCGGGGCGGAGGACGTGGGCAGATCGGCCGGAGAAGTCGCCGAGCGCGGCTTCCTTCAACAAGGTGACAGCCGGGACGGATCTTTTCAGCCGTCCGGGGCGGTGGCTCTGCTTGCGCCTCAGAGGCCGGAGGTTCTCCCCGAACCGGTCAGATCTCCGGCAGATCCGGAGCCGCCGTCGGCCGGGCCCCTGGCGCTAGCACAGCGCCTGCGGCAGCGGGCGGCGACGGCCGTGGCGCGAACCGAAGACGCCGTATCGCTGGAACTCGCGCGGGGAGCGGCCTTCACGCTCGTTCCGGTGTTCCTCGGCACCGGAGCCCTGGCGTATTTCTTTGCCGGCACCGAGCCGACCTTCCTCTTTCTGGCAGGCGCCGCGGTCGCCACCGGCGTCGCCGCGCTGCTGGCCAGGCGCTGGACCTACGTCCATCTGCTCGCCGCAGCACTCTGCTGCGTGGCGCTGGGGGCGCTCTTCGGCAAGGTAGAGACCTGGCGCGCGGGCACGCAGATGCTCGGCGGCGAGATCAGCACGCGCGTCACCGGCCGGGTGGTTTCGCTGGATGCGATGGCCAACGGCCGCTTCCGCGTCACCATGGACGTGCTCTCCACCGAGCGGCCGAGGCTGCGCTATGCGCCGGGCCGCATCCGCCTGTCGACGCGCACCCTGCCGGCCGGGACGAAAGCGGGCGACGTGCTGGTCGGCGCGGCGCGGCTGATCCCGCCGCTCGGTCCCGTGCGTCCAGGCAGTTATGACTTTTCCTTCTTCAGTTATTTCAACGGGATAGGCGCTTCCGGATATTTCCTGGGCACGCCGCTGCCGGCAAGCGGCGAGAGCGATGCCGGCTGGCGGCAGCGGCTCGGCGCAACGATCCAGAATATCCGCTCCGCTCTGGCCGATCGCATCCGCAGCCGGATCCCGGGCGCCGAAGGAGAAATCGCCGCCGCCCTGATCGCCGGGGTGGAGGCGGGGATCCCCGAGGACATCAACGAGGACCTGCGCCGCACCGGGCTGGCGCATGTCCTCTCGATCTCCGGCCTGCATATGGCGCTGGTCGCGGCGACCGTCATCGGCAGCATGCGGTTTGCCTTTGCTCTCTTCCCGGGTTTTGCATCACGGCATCCCGTCCGCAAATATGCCGCCGCCGCGGCGCTGGTGTTCCTCGCGGTCTACCTGCTGATCTCCGGCTATGCGGTCGCGGCGCAGCGAAGCTTTATCATGATCGCAGTCATGCTGGTCGCGCTTCTGTTCGACCGGCAGGCTCTGACCATGCGCAATCTCGCTCTGTCGGCCATCGTCATCCTGGTGCTCTCGCCCCACGAGATCGTCGGTCCGAGCTTTCAGATGTCGTTCGCCGCCACGGCCGCGCTGATCGGCGCCTATGGCGGCTGGACGCGCCGCCGGCCCGCCGCGCACCGGAGGGAGCAGGGCACCGTTATGCGTCTGTTGCATGTCTGCGCGACCTATGTGGGCGGACTGGTCGTGACGTCGCTGCTCGCCGGCACGGCCACGACGATCTTCAGTGCCTATCACTTCCAGCGCGTCTCGCCGCTCAGCCTCTTCGCCAATCTGGCGGCGATGCCCGCCGTCTCCATTCTGGTGATGCCTTTCGCGGTTCTGGGCGTGGTGCTGATGCCCGTGGGGCTGGACGGTCTGCCGCTCGCCGTCATGGGCGAGGGTCTGGAGATCATGGACGCGGTCGCAGCGTGGTTCTCCGCACGCTCGCCGCTCGATGCGATCGGCCTTCTCGACGCGCGCGCCGTCATCCTGCTCAGCATCGGCCTCGTCCTCCTCACCGCGCTCACGACATGGCTTCGCGCGGCGGCCCTGCCTTTCGCTCTTGCAGGCCTTTTCCTGTGCTTTCTTTCACCGGAGCCGCTCGCTTTCATCGCGGAAAACGCCAGGCAGGTCGGCGTGCGGACCGGCGACGGCGCACTGGCGCTCAACCAGGGCCGCCAGGGCAGCTTCAACCTGCTGAACTGGAAGCGCGCCCTGCCGACCGAGGACGTGCTCAAGCCGCGGCATCTGGGCAATGAGGACGACCTGCCTTGGGATGCCGTGATGGATTCGGAGGACGGGCGCTTCCAATGCAACGAGATCGCCTGCGCGGCTCTCAGCCACCGGCTGCTTGTCGTGACCACGCCCTACCGGAACATCGCGGCCCTTCTCTGCGACGTCGCCGACCTGATCGTGCTTAGTGATGCGGCCGCCGGAAACCCTTGCGCCGGCCATGCCGTGATTATGGTCACTCGACGCGACCTTGCCCGTCGCGGCAGCGCGATGATCTTCGCGGAGAAGGCGGCCGTTGCAGAATCGTCCATCCTGTCTCCGTTCTATGCAGCGGTGACCCCTTACAGACCATGGCACCGGCATCGCCAGTTCTCGCGAGAGGCGAGGGGGTTGGCGCCGTGGAAACCGGACCCCGGCCGTGCGAGTAAATCCTTCGTCGACAGAGGCAAGCGCCTGGATTGAGCGGCCCGAGCCGTCCGCTATGCGCGGCTGCGGTCGTCGCGGCGGATGAATTCGTGCCAGCTATCCCGCCGCCCCGGGCGGTCGGCCGCAACCACGAGCGCCAGATTGGCCTTGTCGAAAGCATCGAACCATTCGCTCCATTCGACGAACTCGAGGCCTCCGGCGTTGACGGGGCGTTCGGCGCGATCCTGGTCCTGATAGGCGGCCTGGTCGAAAACGATGCGCAGCATCGCCTGCAATCCGGCTTCGGCCGAGACATCGACGAAGGCCGGCGCGCCCATGCGCGCGGCGGCCCAGTCGCGGATGGCTTCGTGGTCTGTCAGCACCACCGTTTCGGTCATTGCATTCTCCCTGACTGGATATGGAATCGCGAGGAGAGGCTATTCCGCCGCCTCGCGCTTGCGTGCGCCCGGCCGTCGCTCCAGCAATTCCCTGAGAAACTGTCCCGTATAGCTTCTCGGCTCGGCGACGATCTCCTCCGGCGTGCCCGCCGCGACCAGTTCGCCGCCGCCGTCGCCGCCCTCGGGGCCGAGGTCGAGCACCCAGTCGGCGGTCTTGATGACCTCCAGATTGTGCTCGATCACGACCACCGTGTTGCCCTGCTCGACCAGTTCGTGCAGCACCTCCAGAAGCTTCGCGACGTCATGGAAATGCAGGCCCGTGGTCGGCTCGTCGAGGATGTAGAGCGTCTTTCCCGTCGCCTTGCGCGACAGTTCCTTGGCGAGCTTTATGCGCTGCGCCTCGCCGCCCGACAGGGTGGTCGCCTGCTGGCCGATCTTGATGTAGCCGAGGCCGACCTGCTTCAGCGTCGTGAGCTTGTCGCGCACGGCCGGCACGGCCGAGAAGAAGTCGACGCCTTCCTCCACCGTCATGTCGAGCACGTCGGCGATCGACTTGCCCTTGAAGGTGACGTCCAGCGTCTCGCGGTTGTAGCGCTTGCCGTGGCAGACGTCGCAGGTGACGTAGACATCCGGCAGGAAATGCATCTCGATTTTTATCACTCCGTCGCCCTGGCAGGCCTCGCAGCGGCCGCCCTTGACGTTGAAGGAGAAACGGCCGGGCTGGTAGCCGCGCGCCTTGGCTTCCGGCAGGCCGGCGAACCAGTCGCGGATCGGCGTGAAGGCGCCGGTGTAGGTGGCAGGATTGGAGCGCGGCGTGCGGCCGATGGGCGACTGGTCGATGTCGATCACCTTGTCGAGGAATTCCAGCCCCTCGATGCGGTCGTGTTCGGCCGGATGCTCCCGCGAGCCCATGATACGGCGCGAGGCTGCCTTGTAGAGCGTCTCGATCAGGAAGGTGGACTTGCCGCCGCCAGAGACGCCGGTGACGCAGGCAAAGGTGCCGAGCGGGATTTCTGCGGTCACGTTCTTCAGATTGTTGCCGCGCGCGCCGACGACCTTGATGCGCTTGCCCTTCTTGCCCTTGCGCCGCTCCGGCGGCGTGGCGATCTCCATCTCGCCGGAGAGGTATTTTCCCGTGATCGAGGCCGGATTGGCCATGATCTCGTTGGGCCTGCCCTGGGCGATCACGCGCCCGCCATGGATGCCGGCAGCGGGGCCGATGTCCACCACGTAGTCGGCATGCAGGATGGCGTCCTCGTCGTGTTCCACGACGATGACCGTGTTGCCGATGTCGCGCAGGTGCTTCAGCGTGTCGAGAAGACGCGCATTGTCGCGCTGGTGGAGCCCGATGGACGGCTCGTCCAGCACGTAGAGCACGCCGGTTAGCCCCGAGCCGATCTGCGAGGCGAGCCGGATGCGCTGGCTCTCGCCGCCGGACAGCGTGCCGGAATTGCGCGAGAGCGTGAGATAGTCCAGCCCGACATCGTTGAGGAAGCGCAGCCGTTCGCGGATCTCCTTGAGCACGCGCACCGCGATCTCGTTCTGCTTTTCGTTCAGCAGGGCGGGGAGCGCGTTGAACCATGCGTCCGCCTTGCGGATCGAAAGCTCGGTCACCTCGCCGATGTGTTTTCCAGCGACCTTCACCGCCAGCGCCTCCGGCTTGAGGCGATAGCCCCTGCAGGCGGGGCAGGGCGTCTCCGACATGAAGCGCTCGATCTCCTCGCGCATCCAGGCGGATTCGGTCTCCTTCCAGCGGCGCTCCAGATTGGGGATCACGCCTTCGAAGCTCTTGGTCGTCCTGTAGGAGCGCAGCCCGTCGTCATAGTGGAACGCGACCTGTTTTTCGTCCGTGCCGTGCAGGATCGCCCGCTGGGCCTCGGCCGGAAGGTCCTTGAACCGGTCGCCGAGCTTGAAGCCGTAGGCCTTGCCCAGCCCTTCGAGCGTCTGCGCGTAATAGGGCGAGCTCGATTTCGCCCAGGGCGCAATGGCGCCGTCGCGCAGCGTGGCGTTCTCGTCCGGAACGATCAGGCTGGGGTCGATGGCGCGCTGGCTGCCCAGCCCGTCGCAGGTCGGGCAGGCGCCGAACGGATTGTTGAAGGAGAAGAGGCGGGGCTCGATCTCGGGAATGGTGAAGCCGGAAACCGGGCAGGCGAATTTTTCCGAGAACAGGATGCGCTCATGCGTCTCGTTCTTCGACTTGTAGGCGGATTCCTCCGCCGTCTCCTCGGCCGGCAGCGGCTTGTCGGCGAATTCTGCGACGGCGAGCCCGTCGGCGAGCTTCAGCGCCGTCTCGATGGAATCGGCCAGCCGTGTGCCGAGATCGGGCCGTACCGCGATGCGGTCCACCACCACGTCGATGTCGTGCTTGTACTTCTTGTCGAGCGCCGGCACGTCGGCGATCTCGTAGAAGGTACCGTCGACCTTGACGCGCTGAAAACCCTTCTTCTGGAGTTCCAGCAGTTCCTTGCGGTACTCGCCCTTGCGGCCGCGCACGATGGGGGCCGTGAGGTAGAGGCGCGTGCCTTCGGGAAGCGCCAGCACGCGGTCGACCATCTGGCTCACCGTCTGGCTCTCGATCGGCAGGCCGGTCGCCGGCGAATAGGGAACGCCGATGCGCGCCCAGAGCAGGCGCATGTAGTCGTAGATCTCGGTAACGGTGCCGACCGTCGAGCGCGGATTGCGGCTGGTGGTCTTCTGCTCGATGGAGATGGCCGGCGACAGGCCGTCGATCTGGTCGACATCCGGCTTCTGCATCATTTCGAGGAACTGCCGCGCATAGGCCGACAGGCTCTCGACATAGCGGCGCTGGCCTTCGGCATAGATCGTGTCGAAAGCGAGCGAGGACTTGCCCGAACCCGACAATCCGGTCATCACCACCAGCGAATCCCGCGGCAGGTCCAGATCGACGTTCTTCAGATTGTGCTCGCGCGCGCCGCGGATGGAGATGAATTTGTGGTCGGGCATGACCATCCACTATCAGAAGGTTACGGGGCAGGCAGGCACGCGAAAGATCGCAGGCCGCGGTCGGCTGCCCGAATGTAGGCGAGCCATATCAGATGTCGAGAGAAGAACGCAACGGAAACACGGCAGGGTTTCCCGCTGCTGACAGCCTTGTGTCAGGAGACCGCACGGCGCGGAGGACGCGGGCGCCCAATGGCCGGTGTCGGCGCCTTCGGAAACCCGGAGCCCCGGGCCGATCACATTTGCCGCGAGCGGGGTCTTTTTCCTTGACGCGGATGCCCGCCGGCGGCACACTTTGGCCGTTCTCGACTGCCCGATCCGGTCGAGACCGGGCTCCGGAGGGAGCGCTCGCGAGGCGACGCGGGCATGGGTAGCGGGACGCTGGTGAAACGCGACAGAGGGAGTGGAGGCATGACCCCGCCGGACAATCCCAGCAGGCTTCGCTGAAACACGGAGCCGCGGCTAAGACAGCCCACCGGTCGCCACAGGGTTTTCCCGGCAGGCGGCCAGGGACTCGGTAGCCGTCCTCAAATTACAATCAGAGACGACAGTCGGATCTGCGCTTTGGCGCTGTGCGTCCGAAATGAAAGCCGGTGATGCATTCCCGGCGGCGATTCAATGGAATCGAAAAAGGCCCTGTCAGCCTCATTGGCGGCAGGGCCGTTTGCTGTCGTGTCCGGAGTTCCTCAGGCGGATCGCTTGAGAAGCCCCTTCGAGGTTCAGCCCCTTCGCACTCCTCCTCCTGTGTTGCCGATTCCCGTGGGAAAGAAGATCTCCGGCAGAGGCGATGCAATGCGCCATGCCTCTCAGACGATCGCCCGGGAGGATATCCGTCAGTGTCGGGATTTGCCAGGCTTGCCGGCGGTAATGTCGACCTGGACGTAGCCCGATATGTGGACCTCGGTGTTGCCGATTCTGATGGTGGTGGGATCATGTTCCACGTCCGTGGGCTCCGGAGGCACAGGACCGACGATTTTGTGATCGGCCGATACGCCGGGCAGCGCCTCGGAGACGGCTTTCTTTTCTTCAGCCGCCGCCCCGATGAGGAACGACAGCGCGAGGAAGCCGGTGGCGAGCGGAAGCAGGAGGCGTTTCATCCGTTTCAGCATAGACGCGGCAGGTCGCCCGCGCCACCCGTCATGCCGCCGCCGGTGGCCGCTTGCGCGTGTCGTAGACGTGATCGACCAGCCCCCAGTCCTTCGCCTGCGCCGCGGTCATGAAATGGTCGCGATCGAGCGTGTGTTCGACTTCCCCGGTCGTGCGGCCGCAATGTTCGGCGTAAAGCTCGATCATGCGCCGCTTGGTCTCCAGAATGTCCTCGGCATGACGCTCGATGTCGGAGGCCTGGCCCTGGAAGCCGCCGAGCGGCTGGTGCAGCACGATCTTGCAATTGGGCAGCGCGATGCGCCGGCCGGGCGAGCCGGCCATCAGCAGGAAGGACGCCATCGACGCGGCAAAGCCCATGCAGACGGTCGAGACCGGACAGGAAATGTAGCGCATCGTGTCGTAGATGGCGAAGCCGCTCGTCACCACGCCGCCCGGCGAGTTGATGTAGAGCGACACCTCCTTTTCCGGATTGTCGGACTCCAGCGTCAGCAACTGCGCGCAGACGAGCGCAGCCATGGTGTCCTCGATCTGGCCGTTGATGAAGACGATGCGCTCGCGCAGCAGCCGCGAGAAGATGTCGAAGGCGCGCTCGCCGCGGCTCGACTGCTCGATGACCATGGGGACGAGGTTGTTCATCAGCGGTGCTCCTAGGCGGCCAGGCGGCCGGGATTGTCGTTCGCGGCGGAGCAGCGCGGCGCCCGGCCGTCCGCCTGCGGCACATGGACGATCCTCAGCCGCGTGCCACCCGCCGCGTTGCGCGAGATGGAGAAGGTGACGATGCTGTCGCGCTCGCCGTCACGAAGGCCGTAGCTGACGCGGCGGCCGGGCTCGGCATCGATGCGCTCGCAACGCGACGGCCCGCCCTCGCCGGTCGCGTCCGGCGAAAGCCACCGGTCGAGGGCCTGTCTTTCTGTCAGGGCGCGCCAGACTTTTGCCGGCGGCGCATCGAGATCGACCTCGAGGTCAACGGCAGGCGGGGCAGGGGTCGCGGAAGCGCTCATTCGTCCATCTCCTTCAGGATTTCCTTCAGCTTCTCGACGCGCTCGGGCCAGAAGACCCGGTAACGGTCCACCCACTCGGCCAGCGACGCCAAGGCGTCCGGAGCCGTCCGGTAATAGGTGAAGCGTCCGTGGCGGCGTTCGGCGACGAGGCCGGCCTCGCGCAGGACCGCCAGATGCTGCGATACGGCTGGCTGCGACACCGGCAGCTCCGCCGCCAGATCCCGCACCGATTTCTCCTTGCGGGCAAGCTGCTCGAAGACGGCGCGGCGCGTCGGATCGGCAAGCGCCTTGAAGACATTCGAATCGATCATCAGGATAAATAAGCAGACGCTTATTAGATAAGCAATGGCTTATTTATAGGGCCGACCGGGATGGCATGGCGCGCAATTCCGCGCTTTTCCGTTGACCTGTCTGCTGAGGGGCATTAGAACAAAAAAAGAACACACTCGCCTGTGGATAGCGGAGGCAAGCTTGGCTTCGCCCATTTCCCGGCGATGTTTTGGTGTATGAGACGCATGGTTTCGGACGAGCGTGGAGACGTGAGATGGCCGGTAGCGTGAACAAGGTGATCCTGGTGGGCAATCTGGGCGCGGACCCGGAGATCCGGCGGCTGAATTCCGGCGATCCGGTGGTGAACATCCGCGTCGCCACGTCGGAGACCTGGCGCGACAAGAACAGCGGCGAGCGCAAGGAAAAGACCGAGTGGCACAATGTCGTGATTTTCAACGACAACCTGGCCAAGGTCGCCGAGCAGTATCTGAAGAAGGGCATGAAGGTCTATATCGAAGGCCAGTTGCAGACCCGCAAATGGACCGATCAGCAGGGCCAGGACCGCTATACGACCGAAGTCGTGCTGCAGAAATTCCGCGGTGAGCTCCAGATGCTCGATGCGCGCGGCCAGGGCGAGGGCGGCCAGGTGGGCTACGACCGCGGCGGCCGTTCCGATTTCGGCCAGTCTGCACCTGACGAGGGCTATGGCGGCCGCGGCGGCGGAAGCCGAGGCGGCGGTGAGCGCTCAGGCGGTGGCAGCGGATTCTCCCGCGACCTCGACGACGAGATCCCGTTCTGACAGCCGTTTGAAAGCGGCCGCAGTCGATCAGAGAAGCGGATTCGCGTCCTCGAAACATTCGGCCGGATCGGTCAGCATGTCCCGTAGCGCTTTCTCGTAACGGGGCGCACAAGCGGCGAGCCAATCGCTGGCGCTGTGCCAGTTGGCGCGGTCGTGCATGTCGAGCCTGAGGCCGGTGTTGAGCAGGAAGCGCTCGCCAAGCTTGATGTCCGGTTGGGCGAGCGCCTTTGCGAGGCGCTGCCTGTAAGAGAACAGCCGCTCGCGGACGTGCCCGACGCGGCTGCCGCGCTCGCCGCGCACGAAGACGCCGACGCTCAGGTTGGTGACGTAGAGCGCGACGATCAGCCCGCCGGCGCCGACCGGAAGCCAGCGGGAATGTTCGTTGCCGCGCGCGGTGCGGGCAAAGAGTTTTGGTTGCGCGCCGGCGAAATATGCCCAGAAATCGCGGCGATGCTGGTTGAGGTCGGAGACCACGGCAGGCCTCACGCCGCCATCAGCGCCTTGACGCCGTCCGCCACGAACTGCACCGCCAGCGCCGCGAGGATGACGCCCAGCAGCCGCGTCAGGATTGAGCGGCCGGTCTCGCCGAGCAGCCGGTCGATCCGGTCGGCCAGCACGAAGACCAGATAGGTGATCAGCAGGCAAAGCAGGATGATGGCGACCAGCGCGACCTGGCCCGCCGTCGAAGCCATGCTGCCGGACAGAAGCACGGTGGCCGAGATTGCGCCCGGCCCGGCGATCAGCGGGATGGCGAGCGGAAAGGCGGCGAGATTTCGGATGTGATCCTTCGTGATCGCCGCATCGGCGCTTTTTTCCTTGCGCTCCTGCCGGCGTTCGAACACCATCTCGAAGGCGATGAAGAAAAGCAGCAGGCCGCCGGCGACCCGGAAAGCCGGCAGCGTGATGCCGAAGGCGCCGAGGATCGCGCTGCCCATGAGCGCGAAGACGGCGAGAACGGCAAAGCCGATCACCGAGGCGCGCACCGAGACCTGCATGCGCTCGTCGCGGTTCATGCCGCGCGTGACGGCGAGGAAGAGCGGCGCCAGCCCCGGCGGATCGATCGTCACCAGGATCGTCACGAAGGCGTTGAAGAGACTGTCGAAGCTCGGCATCGGCTTGGTTCCCGCTGCGGGAATTGATAGCGCCTCCGGCTCATGCCGGCCAGATGCCGCTCCGGGACATTGACGGCGCCGCACCGCGCGCCAGCCACGGAAAGGATCGTTCATGAAAATCCGCCGCATCGTCGCCAACATCGACACGCCGGACATCGCCGCCGCGCAGGCGTTCTACGGCGACATTCTCGGTCTCGACATCCTGATGGATCACGGCTGGATCCGCACCTATGGCTCTCAGGTGAAGGCGTCCGTCCAGGTCGGCTTCGCCACCGAGGGCGGCTCGGGCACGCCGGTTCCCGCGCTGTCGATCGAGGTCGACGACATCGACGAGGCGATCGGACGTTTCAGGGCGGCCGGATACGATTTCGAATACGGGCCGGCGACCGAGCCATGGGGCGTCCGGCGCTTTTTCGTGCGCGATCCGTTCGGCCAGCTCGTGAATATCCTTGCGCACGGATCGACATGATCCGCGCCGCGCCTATCCGCTTGAAACGGCAAATGAAAATTTGCTCTGGAGAAGCGGCGGTTTCGGCGGCGCGGAGGGTCTGCGTCGTTGGAGAAACGCATTCGGTTCCTATATAAGAACCGTGTGATTCCCCATTGATTGTGAACCATTTTGACAGATCAGATTCCTCCGCGCGGACCTGACGGCGGTCCGTCCGACATCGAGCCCATCTCCATCATCGAGGAGATGCAGCGCTCCTATCTCGATTATGCGATGAGCGTCATCGTCTCCAGGGCGCTACCCGACGTGCGCGACGGCCTGAAGCCCGTGCATCGCCGCATCCTCTATGCCTCGCACGAGAGCGGCTATCACTGGAACCGCAAGCATGTGAAGTCGGCCCGTCCGGTCTCCGCCGTGATGGGCAAATACCATCCGCACGGCGATGCCTCCATCTACGACGCTCTGGTGCGCATGGCGCAGGACTGGTCGATGCGCGTGCCGCTGATCGACGGGCAGGGCAATTTCGGCTCGATCGACGGCGATCCGCCGGCGGCCATGCGCTACACGGAATCGCGGCTCACCAAGGTGGCGCACGAGCTTCTGGAGGACATCGACAAGGACACCGTCGACTTCCAGGAGAATTACGACGGCACCGACAGCGAACCGAAGGTGCTGCCGGCCCGCTTCCCGAACCTGCTGGTCAACGGCTCGGGCGGCATCGCGGTCGGCATGGCGACCAACATCCCGCCGCACAATCTCGTCGAGGTGTGCAACGGCGCCATCGCGCTGATCGACAATCCGGCGATCGACCTGCCGGAGCTGATGGAGATCATTCCCGGCCCCGACTTCCCGACCGGCGCGCTGATCCTCGGCCGTTCCGGCATCTACCAGGCCTATTCGACCGGACGCGGCTCCATCGTCATGCGCGGCAAGACGCATATCGAGCCGATCCGCGGCGACCGCGAGGCGATCATCGTCACCGAGGTGCCGTTCCAGGTGAACAAGGCCTCGATGATCGAGAAGATGGCCGAACTGGTGCGCGATAAGCGCATCGAGGGCATCTCCGACATCCGCGACGAGAGCGACCGGCAGGGCTACCGCGTCGTCATCGAGCTGAAGCGCGACGCGGTGGCCGACGTCGTCCTCAACCAGCTCTACCGCTTCACGCCGCTGCAGACCTCCTTCGGCGCCAACATGGTGGCGCTGAACGGCGGCAAGCCCGAGGTGCTGACGCTGATCGACATGCTGAAGGCCTTCGTCGCCTTCCGCGAGGAGGTCATCAGCCGGCGCACGAAATACCTGCTGCGCAAGGCCCGCGACCGCGCGCACATCCTGGTCGGCCTGGCGATCGCGGTCGCCAACATCGACGAGGTGATCCGCCTGATCCGCAGCGCGCCCGATCCTGCCACCGCGCGCGAGCAGCTGATGACGCGGCGCTGGCCGGCGACCGACGTCGAGGCGCTGATCCGCCTGATCGACGATCCGCGCCACCGCATCAACGAGGACGGCACCTATTTCCTCTCCGAGGAGCAGGCGCGCGCCATCCTGGCGTTGCAGCTTTCGCGCCTCACCGCGCTCGGCCGCGACGAGATCGCCGACGAGCTGAACGAGATCGGCGTCGAGATCAGCGACTATCTGGACATCCTGTCGTCGCGCGCCCGCATCCAGCAGATCGTCAAGGACGAGCTCGCCGCCGTGCGCGACGAGTTCGGCACGCCGCGCCGCACCGAGATCACGGACGGCGGCGCCGACATGGACGACGAGGATCTCATCCAGCGCGAGGACATGGTCGTCACCGTCACGCATGAGGGCTACATCAAGCGCGTGCCGCTCTCGATCTACCGGGCGCAGAACCGCGGCGGCAAGGGCCGCTCGGGCATGGCCACCAAGGACACGGATTTCGTCACGCGGCTCTTCGTCGCGAACACGCACACGCCGATCCTGTTCTTCTCCTCGCGCGGCATCGTCTACAAGGAGAAGGTCTGGCGGCTGCCGATCGGCACGCCGCAGTCGCGCGGCAAGGCGCTCATCAACCTTCTGCCCATCGAGCAGGGCGACCGCATCACCGCGATCATGCCGCTGCCGGAGGACGAGGACAGCTGGGCCGATCTCGACGTGATGTTCGCGACGACGCGCGGCACGGTGCGCCGCAACAAGCTGAGCGACTTCGTCGACGTGAAGCGCAACGGCAAGATCGCCATGAAGTTCGACGAGGAAGGCGATGCCATCCTCGCGGTCGAGACCTGCACGGAAAACGACGACGTGCTGCTGACCGCCGACACCGGCCAGTGCATCCGCTTCCCGGTCACCGACGTGCGCGTCTTCGCCGGCCGCTCCTCCCAGGGCGTGCGCGGCATCGCGCTGGGCAAAAGCGACCGCGCCATCTCCATGACGATCCTCGAGCATGTCGACGCCGACCCCGCCGAGCGCGCCGCCTATCTGAAACGGTCGGTGGCAGAACGGCGCAGCGCCAGCGGCGAGGACGAGGAGATCGCGCTCACCAACGAGGAGGTGGGCGAGGAAAGGGACCTGTCCGACGAACGCTACGAACACCTGAAGCGGCACGAGCAGTTCGTGCTGACCGTCAGCGAGTACGGCTACGGCAAGCGGTCCTCGTCCTACGATTTCCGCCTGACGAACCGCGGCGGCAAGGGCATTCGCGCCACCGACGTGTCGAAGACGGCCGAGATCGGCAAGCTCGTGGCGATGTTCCCGGTCGCCGACGAGGACCAGATCATGCTGGTCTCGGACGGCGGCCAGGTGATCCGCGTGCCCGTTGACAACATCCGCGTCGCCAGCCGCGCCACCAAGGGCGTCACCATCTTCTCGACGGCCGAAGGCGAGAAGGTCGTGTCGGTCGAGCGCATTTCCGAGCCGAATGGCGAGGAGGACGAGACAGAGCGGGCGGGCGAGGCTCCCGGCGAGGCATGAGCGCGGATCGAAACGACGACGGAGTGCAGTTCCGGCTTGCCGTCGACGCCGATCTTCCCGCCGTCGCTGCGCTGACCGAGCGGGCTTATGCGCCCTACACCGAAGCGTTCGGCGCGCCACCTCTGCCCGTCACCGAAGATTATGCGCCGCACATCGCTGACGGCGGCGTGTGGCTTCTCGAAATTTCGGGAGAGACTGCCGGGCTGCTCGTTCTGGAACGCGAACCCGGCTATCTCATGATTTTCTCCGTCGCAGTCGCGCCGGAGTTCCAGGGCAGGGGATTGGGCCTCAAACTGCTCGTCTTCGCCGATGAAAAAGCCCGAGAGGCCGGCTATCGGGAGGTCAGGCTCTACACTAACGCCCGGATGGAGCGGAACATCGCGCTCTATTCGAGATACGGCTACCGCGAAACCGCACGGCGCGCCCATCCGGAGCGGGCCGGCTGGATCATCGTCGATATGGCGCGCGACCTGGGCTGAAAGCCGTCTAAAGCGTGTCGCGATCTTTCAGATTCGCTTCCTGCGCTTCAGCCTTTTGTTTCCACGCATGTCTTTGTCCCGAAACCGGGGCCACTTTCGGGAGATATGCTTTAGGAGCGGAGCGGGCCGAAGCCGTCCATGCGCTTGCTGCGGTTCTCCGCAGCGGCCCGCTGCGCTTCCTCGTGTGCTCCGACAACGGTCGCGATCAGCATCAGCACCGTCATCGCCATGGCCAGGACATAAATCATCATAGCACCGCTCCTTGCGGCCATAATGCGCGGATCAAATCCTGGTTGCATCCTGTGGCGGCGAATTTGGCTTTTTCTTTGTCGCGGCCGGGCGCGAACTCGTTGCCTGGCGGTCACCTGGACTCACGCTTTCGCGAGCCGGTCGAATTGCCTTCGCCGCGGCTCCCCGATAGAAGCGAGCCCCATGACACAGCGCGTCGCCCTCTATGCCGGCTCCTTCGACCCGTTGACCAACGGGCATCTCGACGTGCTGAAGGCCGCGCTTTCGGTGGCCGATACGATTTACGCGGCGATCGGCATCCAGGCGTCGAAGCAGCCTCTCTTCACTTTCGAGGAGCGGGTGGACCTGATCGAGAAGGCCTGCGCGGCCGAACTCGGCCGCAACGCGGGCCGCATCAAGGTCGTCTCCTTCAAGGGACTGGTCATCGACGCGGCCGGAACGCACGGCGCCGCGATCATGATTCGCGGCCTGCGCGACGGAACGGACCTCGACTACGAGATGCAGATGGCCGGCATGAACGGGACGATGGCTCCCGAAATCCAGACCCTGTTTCTGCCCGCTAGCCCTTCGGTGCGCATGATCACCGCGACGCTGGTCCGCCAGATCGCCGCCATGGGCGGCAACATAAGGCCGTTCGTCCCGGCGGTGGTCGCCGAGGCGCTCGAAACGAAATTTCCGAAGAAACCATCACGGGATGTCTCCAGATGAGATCAGCTTTCCTTGCCCTCGCCCTGGCGTTCGTGACCGCGCTGCCGGCAGCGCGCGCCTTCGCAGCCGGCGGCGACACCATGGTGATCACCCTGAAGGACGGCGACGTGAGGATCGCGCTGCGCCCCGATCTGGCGCCGAAACATGTGGCGCGCATCGAGGAACTGGCGAAGGAGGGTGCCTACGACAACGTGGCCTTCCATCGTGTGATCGGCGGCTTCATGGCGCAGACGGGCGACGTGCAGTTCGGCGACATGAAGGAAGGGTTCGATCCCCAGCGCGTCGGCACAGGCGGCTCCGACAAGCCGGACCTTCCGGCCGAATTCTCGGACAAGGAGCACTTCGTGCGCGGCACGGTCGGCATGGCGCGCGCCCAGGACCCGGACTCGGCGAACTCGCAGTTCTTCATCATGTTCGCTCCCAGCCCCAATCTCGACGGCCAGTATACGATCGTCGGAAAGGTGGTTTCCGGCATGGAACTGGTCGACCGGATCAAGAAGGGCGACGAGATGGACAATGGCGCGGTCAGCGACCCCGACCGCATGATCAAGGTCCGCATCGAAGGCGGCAACTGACCGCTTCAGGCAGAGACGATTCAACGAAAGGAATTCGGCATGGCCGACATCAAGAACCCGGAAAATACGCTGATCATGGACACCACCAAGGGAAGGGTGGTGATCGAGATGTTCCCCGATCTCGCGCCGGGCCATGTCGCGCGCATCAAGGAGCTGGCCCGCGAGGGGGCTTATGACGGCGTCGTCTTCCACCGCGTGATCGACGGCTTCATGGCGCAGACCGGCGACGTGAAGTTCGGCAAGACCGGCGGCAAGGACTTCAACCCCGGCCGGGCCGGCATGGGCGGCTCCGACAGGCCGGACCTGAAGGCGGAGTTCAACAACATGAACCATGGCCGCGGCACCTGCTCCATGGCGCGCGCTCAGAATCCCAACTCGGCCAACTCGCAGTTCTTTATCTGCTTCGACGACGCCGGCTTCTTGAACCGCCAGTACACGGTATGGGGCCAGGTGATCGAAGGCATGGAGAACGTCGACAAGATCGAGCGCGGCGAGCCGGTGAAGAATCCCGACAAGATCGTCTCGATGAAAGTCGCCTCCGACGTCAAGGCGGCCTGAGGCCACCATGATCTGGAGCGTGCTTTGGGCGGCGCTGGGCGTCGTGGCCGGCTCGTTTCTGGCCATCCAGGCGCCGATCAATGCCGCGCTCAGCAGAGGGCTCGGCATGCCGGTCGCCGCGGCGGCCTCGTCGTTTCTTGCCGGGGCGGTGATGCTTTGGCTGGTGTCGCTCGCCTCCGCGCAGGCCGGGGGCGTGACGATCGGCTGGCGGGTTCCGCCGCTGTGGATGTTCATCGCCGGCGGCTGTCTGGGAGCTGCCTTCGTCACCGTGGTCATCATCCTGACGCCGCGTCTGGGTGCTGCCGCCACGATGGGCTTCGTGGTCGCCGGCCAGTTGCTGACCGGCATCCTCGTGGATCGTATCGGCTTCCTGGGGCTGGCGGTGCGCGAAATCTCCTTCGGCCGCGTGGCGGGCGCGATTCTGCTTCTGGCCGGCGCGCTGCTGATCCGGCTCTACTGAGCGCCTGATCGGCAAATAGGCCTAAAGCATGTCTCCCGAAGTGGTCCCGGTTTCGGGATCAAAGACATGCCTGGAAACAAAAGGCTAAAGCGTAAAGAGCGAATCTGAAGGATCGCGACGCGCTTCAGCGCCTCGCCAGCACCACATGCAGGGCGTTCTCGCTTGCCGTATGCTCGCGCACGGCAAGACCGAGCGCCGAAAGATCGATGCCGGCAAGCAGCGCCTCGCCGCGGCCGAGCACGATCGGGGAGATGGCCAGATGCATCTCGTCGACAACGCCGGCCTGCAGACATTGGCGTACCGTCGAAACGCCGCCGCCGATCTGGACGCCGCGGCCGTTGGCGGCTGCCTTGGCCTGCCGCAGCGCCGATTCGATGCCGTCCGTGACGAAGTGGAAGGTGGTGCCGCCCGCCATTTCGACGGAGGCGCGCGGATGATGCGTCAGTACGAATACGGGCGCGTGATAGGGCGGGTTGTCGCCCCACCAGCCCTTCCAGCTCTCGTCGGGCCACAGGCCGCGAACGGGACCGAACATGTTGCGCCCCATGATATAGGCGCCGATGCCGTCCATGTGGCGCGCCGCGTAGCTCTCGTCCACGCCCGTGGATCCGCCTCCCTTGCCCGTCATGGCGTGGAACGTCCTGGTGCCGACGAGCCATCGGTGCAGATCCTCGCCGCCCTTGCCGAGCGGCTCTTCCTGGCTCTGGTCCGGCCCGGCGCCGAAACCGTCGACCGATATCGTAAATCCCCGAACGCTTACCTTCGTCATCATGCGTCTCCAACCGGTTGCTGATTGAACCCGGTCGAATGCAATTTGCAATCGTTTGTTCCGGAGAATGCCGCAACGGCACGGTCACGGCCGCTGCCCGCGCGGCGAAAGGGTAGCCGGCGCCTGCGGATCGTCGTATGGCGCTCCCATGAGAGTGGATCTGTTCGATTTCGAGCTCCCGGAGGAGCGCATCGCGCTGCGGCCGGCGTCGCCGCGCGATGCCGCGCGCCTGCTGGTGGTCGGACCGGAAGGCGCCATGGCGGACCGCATCGTGCGCGAGCTTCCGCTTCTTCTGGAGCCCGGCGATCTTCTGGTCTTCAACGACACCAAGGTGATTCCCGCGCAATTGTCCGGAATGCGGCAGCGCGACGGGGCCGCCGCCCGGATGGATGCGACGCTGCACATGCGTGTTGCGCCGGACCAGTGGCTGGCCTTCGTGCGCCCCGCCAAGCGTGTGCAGGCCGGCGACCGCATCGCCTTCGGCCACGACGGCACGGCCTGCCTGCTCGGTCGCCTCGACGCGACCGTCCTGGAAAAGCGTGAAGCCGGCGAGGTGCTGCTTGGCTTCGACCTGTCGGGCGCGTTCCTCGACGAGGCCTTGCAGGCCGCCGGCCATATCCCGCTGCCGCCCTATATCGCATCGAAGCGCGCGGAGGACGCGCGCGACCGCAGCGACTACCAGACGATCTATGCGCGTGAGGAGGGCGCGGTCGCGGCCCCGACGGCAGGCCTTCACTTCACGCCGGAGCTTCTGGCCGCACTCGACTCGCGGGGCGTCGAGCGGTGCTTCGTGACGCTGCATGTGGGCGCGGGCACCTTCCTCCCGGTGAAGGCGAACGACACGGCGGACCACAGGATGCATGCCGAGACCGGCACGATCGCGCCGGAGGCGGCAAGCGCCGTCAACGCGGCCCGCCGGCGAGGCGGCCGCGTCGTCGCCGTCGGCACGACCTCGCTGCGCCTTCTGGAGAGCGCGGCTGGTCAGGATGGGACCATCGCGCCATGGAGCGGTGCGACGGACATCTTCATCACGCCGGGCTACAGGTTCCGGGCGGTCGACGCGCTGATGACGAATTTCCACCTGCCGCGCTCGACGCTGTTCATGCTGGTCTCGGCCTTTTGCGGGTTGGAGACGATGCGGGCCGCCTACGGCCACGCCATCGAAAGCGGCTACCGCTTCTATTCCTATGGCGACTCCAGCCTGCTGTTCAGGGCCGACCGATGAGCGAAGTTTTCTCCTTCAGGGTGCTTGCAAAGGACGGCAGCGCCCGGCGCGGCGAAATCGTCATGCCGCGCGGCACGATCCGCACGCCGGCCTTCATGCCGGTCGGCACCGGCGGCACGGTCAAGGCCATGTATCCCGACCAGGTGCGGGCGCTTGGGGCCGACGTGATCCTCGGCAATACCTACCATCTGATGCTGCGGCCGGGCGCGGAGCGCGTCGCCCGACTGGGCGGCCTGCACGAATTCGCGCGCTGGCCATGGCCGATCCTCACCGATTCCGGCGGCTTTCAGGTCATGTCTCTGGCAAAGCTGCGCAAGCTGACCGAGCGCGGCGTCACTTTCCGCTCGCATATAGACGGCGGCGCCTACGAGATGACACCGGAGCGGTCGATCGAAATCCAGGGGCTGCTCGATTCCGATATCCAGATGCAGCTCGACGAATGCGTGGCGCTGCCGGCCGAGCCCCGGGAGATCGAGCGCGCCATGCGGCTTTCGCTGCGCTGGGCGGAGCGCTGCAAGGCGGCCTTCGGCGATCAGCCCGGCAAGGCGATGTTCGGCATCGTGCAGGGCGGCGACAGCGCCGCGCTGCGCGAGGAATCGGCGCGCTCGCTCGCCGCGATGGACCTGAAGGGCTATGCGGTGGGCGGCCTTGCGGTCGGCGAGCCGCAGGCCGTCATGCTGGACATGCTCGACGTCACCTGTCCGCTGCTGCCGGCGCAGAAACCGCGCTACCTGATGGGCGTCGGCACGCCGGACGACATCGTGAAATCGGTGGCGCGCGGCATCGACATGTTCGACTGCGTCATGCCGACCAGAGCCGGGCGGCACGGGCTCGCCTACACGCGGCGCGGCAAGATCAACCTGCGCAACGCGCGGCATGCCGACGATGCGCGCCCGCTGGACGAGGAGAGCGACTGCCCGGCGGCCCGCGACTATTCGCGCGCCTATCTGCATCATCTGGTGCGCAGCCAGGAGGCGCTGGGCGCGATGCTGCTCACCTGGAACAACCTCGCCTACTATCAGCACCTGATGCGGGAACTGCGCGACGCCATCGAGGCCGGGACATTCACCGCCAGCGCGGCCGCGATCGGAGAAGGGTGGAAGCGGGGCGACCTGCCGCCGCCCTGAGACGGCCCTTGAAACCTGCGGTCGCCTCTGTCAGAAACCGGCAGGGGCAAATTCGGTACCAGGGCCATGAAAGCGTTCTTCGTTCAAATCAAGTGCGAGCTGGGCAAGAGCTACGAGGTTGCCAGCGCTTTGGCCGATGCCGAGATCGCGTCGGAAATCTATTCGACTGCCGGCAGCTTCGATCTGCTCGCGAAGTTCTATGTCGAGGAGGACGAGGTGGATATCGGCCACTTCGTCAACGAACGTGTCCAGATGATTCCGTATATCAAGGACACCTACACCATCATCACCTATCGCGCCTTTTAGGCCTGCCTGCGGAGCCGGAAATGCGGATCGAGATAGAGCGCGAGGAGGATGGCCGCTGGCTCGGCGAAGTGCCGGCCCTTCCCGGTGTATTCGCCTATGGAGCGACCGAGGAGGAGGCTCGGGCCAAGGCGGAGGCGTTGGCGTTTCGCGTGATCGCAGACAGGATCGAGAATGGCGAGCCGGTTCCGCCGGAGGCGCATCGGCTGTTTGCAGCGTGAGCGACTGGCCTTCGGTCAAGGCCTGACGCCTTTTGCGGGCTCTCCTTGATATCGGCTGGACCGTGAAGCGTCAGACAGGCTCGCATCGTACGCTGTCGCGGGAAGGATGGCCCGACCACGTCTTTGCTTTCCACGATCGGTCCGAAGATGCTGGCTCGAATCGCCAAGCATACCGGGCTCAAGCCCGGTGATCTTTGACAGCATACCTGCCGGCGACGACATTAGGCAGGACATGCCCGTTCCGTAGCAATCTGCCGCCAAGGTGGGCAGCCGCGCGTCAATCCTGATCCACCCGCCCGATAATTCCCGAAAAAGCTTGCATTCTCACCGGCCTGTCGTTGAATGGACGGGCAGGGGAGAGCGTGCGTGACCGCATTCAACGAGATGCTCCCGGAAGGCGCCGGGCTTCGCAGACCGTATGCGACCTATGACGGCTGGCTGAGCGCGCAGGATCCCGGACGTCTTGCCGACAAGATGCGCGATGCCGAGCGCGTCTTCCGCCGGACCGGCATCACCTTCAATGTCTATGGCGAGGAGGAGGCGACCGAGCGGCTGATCCCCTTCGACATCGTGCCGCGTATCATCTCGGGCGCGGAATGGCGCCGCCTGACGCTCGGGATCACCCAGCGCGTGCAGGCGCTGAATGCCTTCCTCGACGACATCCACCACCGACAGGAGATCTTGAGAGCCGGCCGCGTGCCGCGCGAGCTGATCGCCAGCAACGAGGCGTTCCTCCCGGAGATGATCGGGGTCAGGCCGCCGGGCGGTGTCTATACGCACATCATCGGCGTCGACATCGTGCGCACGGGCGAGAACGACTTCTTCGTGCTGGAGGACAATGCGCGCACGCCGTCCGGTGTGTCCTACATGCTTGAGAACCGCGAGACGATGATGCAGCTCTTTCCCGAGCTGTTCCAGCGCGTCCGGGTGCGGCCCGTCGAGAACTATCCGCAGCTCCTGCGCCAGTCGCTGGCGGCGGTCGCGCCGCCCGGCGCCAAGGGGCAGCCGACGCTCGCGGTGCTGACGCCCGGCAGCTACAATGCCGCCTATTTCGAACATGCCTTCCTCGCCGACCAGATGGGGGTTGAGCTCGTGGAGGGGCAGGATCTGCGCGTGGTCGACGGCCATGTGGCCATGCGCACCACCGAAGGCTACAAGCGCATCGACGTGCACAGCACTCCTATGCGCGTCGTAATGACGTCGAACCCCAAGTCCATTGGAGCGCGTGCCCTGGCGGCGGAGGCCGTACATCTGATGGAAACGCACCGCATCACGGCGCTGCCGGTTACGGATGCACAGGGACGGCTGATCGGCGCACTCAACGTGCACGACCAACATCCCGACCTGGCGCTGTTCGGAGCCCGACAGCCTGAGATACGTGCAGGAGCACCTTGCCGATCTGGTCGTGAAGGAAGTGCATGGCTCGGGCGGCTACGGCATGCTGGTCGGTCCGGCGGCTTCCAGGCAGGAGCGCGAGGCCTTTTCGAAGAAGCTCGCGGCGCGGCCGTCCAACTACATCGCCCAGCCGACGCTGTCGCTGTCCACCTGTCCGATCCTCACCGAGAAAGGGCTGGCGCCGCGGCATGTGGATCTCAGACCCTTCGTGCTGGTTTCGGACAGGATCGAGATCGTGCCAGGCGGCCTGACGCGCGTTGCGCTGAAGGAGGGATCGCTGGTGGTCAACTCCTCGCAGGGCGGCGGGACCAAGGATACGTGGGTGCTGGATGATTGAGAGGGAGAGTCGGTCGTTGTTCGTTGGTCGTCGGTCGTGCTCACGATGGCATGCACGCGCTGGCTGTCTGTCCCTTTCCTCTATTTACGACCGACGACCAACGAACAACGACCGACTCTCCGCCGGAGCCCGCCGCTGATGCTCGGCCGCACCGCCAACGGCCTCTACTGGATGAGCCGCTACATCGAGCGCGCGGAGAACATGGCGCGGCTTGTCGATGCCGGCCTGCGCATGGCGCTGACGCGCTCGGAGAACTCGGCCGAGGAATGGTCCTCGGTGGTGACGAGCGCCGGCGCGGAACCCGCCTTCCAGGCCGCGCATGGCAACGATTTCACCGAGGCGACTGTCGCGGACTTCCTGCTGCGCGACCGCGCCAATCCGTCGAGCGTCATGTCGGCCTTCGAGACCGCCCGCACCAATGCCCGCATGGTGCGCACCGCGCTGACGCGCGAGACATGGGAAGCCATCAACGAGGCGTGGATGGCGCTGCGGCGCATGCTGGCCGAGCCGATCGACGGCCGCGAGCTGCCGGCCGTGCTCGACGCCGTCAAGCGCGAGACCGCGCTGATCCGCGGCGCCTTTTTCAGCACCATGCTGCGCAACGAGATCTTCGACTTCTACCAGATCGGCAACTATGTCGAGCGCGCCGACAACACCGCGCGCATCCTCGACGTCAAATACTACGTGCTGCTGCCGTCGATCGCCTGGGTGGGCTCCTCGCTCGACAACTACCAATGGGAATCGATCCTGCGTTCGGTCTCGGCGCACCGCTCCTACCGCTGGGTCTACGACGCCGAATACCGGCCGGCCAACATCGCCGATTTCCTCATCCTCAACGGCCGCATGCCGCGCTCGCTCGCCTTCTGCTATCGCATGATCGCGGAGCATCTCGGCTTCCTGGCCACGGCCTACGGCACGCGGCATCCCTGCCACGACGTGCTCGACCGCATCTTCGCCAGGCTGCGGGTCGGCTCGATCCGGGAGATCGTCGATGCGGGACTGCACGAGTTCCTTTCCGATTTTATCCGCGAAAACAACCAGTTGGGAGATCAGGTCGCGCTTGACTACCGTTTTCACTGACGGTGCCCCATGCGTCTGAAGATCACGCATCGGACCGAATACCACTATGATGCGCCGGTGCCCTATGCCTTGCAGCGGGCCCGCCTCGTGCCGCTGACGAGCGACGCGCAGACCGTGCTTTCCTGGGCGCTGAAGGTGGAAGGCGCGCGCGAGGAGGTCCGCTTCGTCGACCACTTCGGCAACGACACGCGCCTGCTCAGCGTCGGCGGCGGGCCGTGCACGATCGCCGTCGAGGTCGCGGGAGACGTGGAGACGGCCGATCGGGCCGGGGTCGGCGGCCCGCACCGCGGCCATGCGCCGCTCTGGCTTTTCGAACCGGCGACGCCGCTCACAGCGGCCGGCACCGGCGTTCGGGAAATCGTCGCGGGGCTGGGCGAAGGAAACGACCTCGACCGGCTGCACCGGCTGATGGCGGCGGTCGCCGGCAAGGTCGCCTATCGTCCCGGCGCCACGAGCACCATGACGACCGCCGAGGAGGCCGTGTCGAGCGGCGCGGGCGTGTGCCAGGACCACGCGCACGTCTTCATCGCGGCCGCACGCGCCATGGGGCTTCCGGCGCGCTATGTCAGCGGCTATCTGATGATGGACGGCGAGACGCCGCAGGCCGCCATGCATGCCTGGGCGGAAGCGCATGTCCGCCATCTGGGCTGGGTCGGTTTCGATGCGGCCAATTGCGTCTGCCCCGACGAGCGCTATGTGCGCATCGCCAGCGGCCGCGACTACCGCGACGCCAGCCCCGTATCGGGGATTCGGCTCGGTCAGGCCGGCGAACGGCTTGCAGTCACGATCACGGTGGAGCAGTAATCGCGCGGGCGAAAACGGGAATCGGCGCGTGCCGATCTGAGCGATGACCTACTGTGTGGGCCTGCAGACGGATCAGGGCCTGGCCTTCATGTCGGATACCCGGACGAATGCCGGGCTCGACAACATTTCGACCTTCCGGAAGATGCATATCTGGGAGGAGCCGGGCGAGCGGGTCATCGTGCTGATGTCGTCCGGCAATCTCGCCACGACGCAATCGGTGGTGAGCCTGCTCGACGAACGCTCGAAGGCGGTGTCGGACAGGGTGCACACCCTGCTCGAAACGCCATCCATGTTCCAGACGGCGCGCCTCGTCGGCAACACCGTCAAGGAAGTCATCTCGTCCTCGGCGACCGAAGGCCAGAAGGCCGAATCCTATTTCAACGCGTCCTTCATCCTGGGCGGGCAGATACGCGGCACCGAGCCGCGGCTGTTCCTGATCTATCCGGAGGGCAATTTCATCGAGTCGAGCGACGACACGCCGTTCTTCCAGGTCGGCGAGACGAAATACGGCAAGCCGATCATCGTGCGCGCCTATGACCGGCAGATGGATTTCGCCGAGGTGGCGAAGCTCCTGATGGTGTCCTTCGATTCCACGGTGAAATCGAACCTGTCCGTCGGCCTGCCGCTCGACATGGTGTTTTACGAGCGCGACACGTTCCGGATCTCCGCCCGGCGGCGCATCACGCAGGACGATCCCTATTACCGCACGATCTCCGACGGCTGGTCGAACGCGCTGCGCAACGCCTTCAAGGCGCTGCCGGATTATCCCCAAAGCCCGTAGGGCGAACCGCAGATCCCTTGCTTATGAACGCAAGACGAGAACGGCCCGGCGAGGCCGAGCCGTTCTTCATGCAGTGCAGTCTGCGCTCACCTGTAAGGCGAATAGCACTGCCGGCGCGGGCCGTTATAGGGCTGGAACGTATTGTCCGAGGCGCGATACGACCGGTAGCGGTTATAGCACCATTGCACGTGCCGGTTTCCGCCGCGATACACTGGGGTGCCGTCATTCAGCGCGCCTGAGATCACAGCCCCAGCCGTGAAGGCCGCGAGCGGAAACCACCAGCCATTGTACTCGCGGTATCCACGCCGCCAATGGCGGTAGCCGCGATGCCCGTTCCAATAGCGGTAGTTGTGGTTGCGGGCGCGCCAGTCGCGTCTCGCGAAATCGCGCCTGCCGTTCCAACGGTCCTCTCCGCGCCAGCGCCGATCGCCGCGCCACCGCCTGTCACCGCGCCATTCTCTTTCGCCACGCCATTGCCGGTCACCGCGCCTTTGCATGTTTCGCCAATAGCGGCCCTGCCGCCATATATCGTCGACCTGCTGCACATCCTGCGTTTGCGTTGCGGCGGGCACGGCTGGCGTAACCATCGGCGTCATCGCATTCGCCACGGCGATATCCGCGAAGGCCATTGAGGCTGCGAGCGCGGACGCCAAAATTCCTGAAAGTAGTTTTTTCATCCCGGATCTCCTCGAGAATTGACCCTTCAGGACCGAAATGTATGAGACGGGATTCGGTTCCGCCAGCCGGCCCGGCCTATTCCTCCGACACCCCGGCGTCCGCGAAGGTCGCCATGCCGTTGTGGCAGGCAAGCGCGGCGCGCACGATGCCGACCGCGGCGCAGGCGCCGGACGCCTCGCCGAGCCGCATGTCCAGCGCGAGCAGGGGAGAGAAGCCGAGCTTTTCCAGCAGCCGTGCATGGCCGGCTTCCGCCGAGCGATGCGCCGCCTGGCAATGGGCGAGGCCATCGCGCGCCGCCACGGCGAGCGGCGCGACGGCGGCCGTGGAGACGAATCCGTCGAGCAGCACCGGTATCTTTCCGTGGCGGGCAGCCAGCGCCGCGCCGAACATGGCCGCAAGTTCGCGCCCGCCGAGGCGGCGCAGCACCTCGACCGGATCGGTAAGCGCTGCGGCGTGGGTTCTCAGCGCCTCGTCCACGACCGCGGCCTTCCGGCCGAGCCCGGCGTCGTCCACGCCCGTCCCCCGCCCGACCCAGTCCGCGCCGGTACCTCCGAAGAGTCCCGCCGCGACGGCGGCCGCGGCGGTGGTGTTGCCGATCCCCATCTCGCCGAGGCAGATCAGGTCGGCATCGGCGGTGACCGCGCCGTAGCCGGCGTTGACCGCTGCCAGGAATTCCGCCTCCGACAGGGCGGCCTCGACAGTGAAATCCGCAGTCGGGCGCTCGACTTCCAGCGCGACGACCTTCAGCTCGGCACCGGCGACCCGGGCGAGCTGGTTGATCGCCGCGCCGCCCGCCTCGAAATTCGCCACCATCTGCGCCGTGACCTCGGCGGGAAAGGCGGAGACGCCGCGCGCCGCGATGCCATGCGAGCCGGCGAAGACGAGCACCTGGCAGCGCCTGATTTCGGGGCGTTCGGTATCCCGCCACCGCGCCATCCATATGGCGATGTCCTCCAGGCGTCCGAGACTGCCCGGCGGCTTCGTCAGCGTCCTCTGGCGGGCGGCTGCCATGGCGGCCGCTTCGCCGCTGCCGGCGGGAAGGTTGTGCAGCGACGATCCAAGCTCGGTGAGCGACGGGAAACGGGACACGGTCGGGAACCTTTCGCGAAAAGAAGGAGATCCGTCATGCGGCGAGGACGAGTGCGACGAGCAGAACGATGAGTTCGCCGCCTTGCTGGAGAGCGCCCAGAGCGTCGCCGGTCTGCCCGCCGATCTGGCTCTCGCAGATCACCTTCCAGCCAAGTGTCCAGGCAGCCAGCAGCACGCCGGCCATGACGAGAGCGGCGGGCCCGAGCGGCAGCAAGGCGGCGGCTCCGATCGCGATCGCGACGAGCGCCGGCCCCGTTTCGACCGGGCCGGCACCGGCCGAAAGGCCGCCCGGGCGAGCCGGCGGGACATGCGCCATGAAGATCGGCAGGAGAGCACGCGAGGCGATGTGTGCCGCGAGCAGCGCCGCGCAGACCGACCAGAGGTCCGGGAGGGCCATGATCGCGGACCAGCGCGCCAGCACGCCGAGAAGCAGCGCCAGCACGCCGTAGGTGCCGATGCGGCTGTCCTTCATGATCTCCAGCTTGCGCTCGGCGGTCGCACCGCCGCCAAAGCCGTCGGCAACGTCGGCGAGGCCGTCCTCGTGAAGCGCGCCCGTTGCCAGCATCGTCGCGGCGAGCGCGCCGGCCGCCGCAATGGTGCGCGGCAGGCCGAGCGTGTCGAGAGAGGCGAATGCCATGAACCCGACGAGGCCGACCAGGGCGCCGGCGACGGGTGCTGCCCAGACGGCGTCGGATAGCCGGCGTTCGGGCGGTCCGGCGACCGGAAAACGCGTGAAGAAGCCGATCGAGGCGAGGACATCGCCGACGGCGCGGCGGACAGCGGCTGTCTCCATGATCAGCCTCGCGCGATCACATGGAAGAAGCTGCCGGAGACATGACCCCGACGGCCGCCCGCGCTGCCGAGCGGCCTGCCGAGCCC
>JAFKJW010000193.1 GCA_017305925.1 Hyphomicrobiales bacterium
GTTTCAGGAATGGCAAGCCCGATCCTTCTATCAATGCAGGACATCGCCAAGTCCTTCGCCGGGATTCCGGCGCTGAGCGGCGCCTCCCTGGAGGTGCGCGAGGGCGAGGTCATGGCGCTTATCGGCCAGAACGGCGCCGGCAAGTCCACCATGATCAAGGTGCTGAACGGCTTCTGCCGCAAGGACGGCGGCACGATCACCCTGGCTGGCCAACCTTGGAACGCGACCTCGCCGCAGATCGCCCAGCGCAACGGGGTCTCCACCATCTTCCAGGAGATCAACCTGATTCCGTTCCGCACGGTGACGGAAAACATCTATCTCGGGCGCGAGATCCGCACCCCTTTCGGCCTGCTCGATTGGCGGCGCATGAATCAGGCCGCCAGCGAGCGCCTCGCCGATTTCGACGTCGACGTCGACGTCCGCCGCCCGCTGGGAGAGTTCTCCACCGCGATCCAGCAGATGGTGGCGATCGCCCGCGCCGTTTCGTTCGAGGCGCGCCTCGTCATCATGGACGAGCCGACCTCATCGCTGGACGAGCATGAGGTCGAGGTGCTGTTCCAGACCATCGAGCGGCTGAAGTCCCGCGGCGTCGCGGTGGTCTTCGTCAGCCACAAGCTCGACGAGCTCTACAGGGTCTGTGACCGGGTCACCGTCATGCGCGACGGGAGCACCGTCGCGGTGTCGACGATGGCGGAGATGAGCAAGCTCCAGCTTGTCGCGACGATGCTCGGCCGCGATCTGGCCGAGGTCAGGCGCGGAGCCACGGCTTTCTCGAACGCCGATCACACACTCGGGGAGAACATTCTTGCGGTGTCCGGCCTGAAGGTCGGGCGCCGGGTGAGGGACGCGAACCTCCAGATCAGGAGCGGCGAGATCGTCGGTCTTGCAGGGCTGCTCGGCTCCGGGCGCACCGAGACCGCGCGCGCGGTCTTCGGCGCGAGCCCCTATGAGGGGGAAATCAGGTTCGCCGGCGAAAAGGTCGGCTTCCGCACTCCGGCGGATGCCATCGCCGTCGGCATTGGCCTCTGTTCGGAGGACCGCAAGCAGGAAGGCATCATACCGGGCATGTCGGTTCGCGAGAACCTTACCTTGGCGCTGCTGCCTGCGCTTGCACGGTCCGGCATCGTCGACGAGACGCGGCAGAAGCAGATCGTGGAGCGCTTCATCCGCGAGATCGGCATCAAATGCTCGGGTCCCGAGCAGCGCATCCGCGAGCTGTCGGGGGGCAACCAGCAAAAGGTCCTTCTGGCCCGGTGGCTGTGCATGAACCCGAAGCTGCTGATCCTCGACGAGCCGACCCGCGGCATCGACGTCGGCGCCAAGGGCGAGATCCAGCGGTTGATCAGCGAACTGGCCGGCGAGGGCCTCAGCGTGATGATGATCTCCTCGGAGATCGAGGAGATCGTCGAGGGCGCCGACCGCGTTTTCGTCCTGCGCGATGGGGCCACGACGGCTGAGCTGAAGGGCGATGAGATCAACGAGCCGGCGGTCCTTTCCGCCATGGCCCATGCGCACGGGGAGGCGCCATGAGCACGGTGGCCGACAAGTCCCACCCGCCGGCGGCGACGCCGCAGACTTCGATACGGCGTACCCTGTGGTCGCTCTGGTCGAAGAACCATGCCGGCGCCCTGGCGGCTCTCGCGGCCCTCGTCCTGTTCAATCTGGTGTTCACGCCGAACTTCGCGACGATGCAGACGCTTTCGGTGAACCTCAGCCAAGTCTGCGTCATCGTCATCGTCGGCGTGGGCATGACGCTGGTCATCGCGACGGGCGGCATCGACCTGTCCGTCGGATCGATCATGGCGATCGCCGGCGCCCTGTCTCCGCAGATCTTCCAGGGGCAATGGTTCCCGGTACCCAATCTCTATCTGGCGATCGCGCTGGGGATCGTCATTCCGATCCTGATCGCGGGCCTGTTCGGACTGTTCAACGGCTGGCTCGTGGCCAGTTTCGGCGTGCAGCCGATCATTGCGACCCTGATTCTTTTCATCGCCGGGCGCGGCATTGCGCAGGTGTCGTCCAACGGCGACCTTCAAGTCTTCAAGCTGCCTGAGTTTCAGCAGATCGCGATCGGCCGCGTGCTGGGCGTGCCGTTCCAGGTCTGGATCATGCTGGCGATCGTCCTCGTCGCCGCATGGATACTCAGGCGCAGCGTCTTCGGACGCCAGGTGCTGGCGGTGGGCGGCAACCAGGATGCCGCGCGCCTTGCCGGAATTCCGGTCGCCCGCGTACAGCTTCTCGTCTACGTCATCTCCGGCGCCTGCGCGGGCGTCGCCGGGCTGCTCGTGATCGCCATGAACTCGGCCGCCGACGCCAATCTGATCGGCATGGGTGCCGAACTCGATGCGATCGCGGCGGTCGCCGTCGGCGGCACGCTCCTGACCGGCGGGCGCGCGACCATCGTCGGCACGCTGCTGGGCGCGCTGATCATTCAGCTCGTCAGATACACGCTTCTGGCAAACGGGGTGCCCGATGCTGCAGCACTTCTCGTCAAGGCGGCGCTGATCGTTATGGCCGTCTGGCTTCAAAGACAGGACCGCGCGTGATGCAGGGCCTCCATCGCACCGCCGGATTCGGCGTCGTCATCGCGCTCATCCTGGTCCTGATCTTCAGCGGTCTTCGCTACGACGGCTTCTTCAGCGAGTACAACGTCCTTTCGGTCCTGCGCTACAATTCCATGTTCGCGCTGGTCGGCCTGGGAATGTGCTTCGTCATCATGACGGGCGGCATCGATCTCTCGGTGGGATCGGTTGCCGCGCTCGGCAGCGTCACAGCCGCCTATCTCAGCCCCTACGGACTCATACCGGGCCTGTTCGGCGGCGTCGCCGCCGGGCTTGTGGTGGGCGTGATCAACGGCTTCGTGATCGTTCGCATGAAGGTTCTCCCCTTCATCGCCACCCTCGCGATGATGCTGGGCGCCTCGGGAACCGCCCTGCTGCTGTCCGGCCAGCAATCGGTACCCGCCTCCTACGACACCAACTTCATGGCGCTCGGCCAGGGAGATTTCCTGTTCCTGGCGCCGGACTGGGTCATAAGCGACGACGCGGGCTTCTTCGGAAATGTCCTGCACGTCCTGTTCAGCTTCCCCATCCCCGCCTGGATGGCGCTGATCGCCTACGGGCTGGGCAGCCTGCTGCTCAACCGCACGGCCTTCGGAAGGCACGTGCTGGCCATCGGCGGCGGCGAGGAAGCCTCGCGGCTGATGGGATTGCCGGTCGATCGGACGATTTTCCTGGTCTACGTCATGTCGGGCATGCTGTCGGGGCTTGCCGGCGTCATCCTGGCGGCACAGTTCGGCGCCGGCCAGCCGATCGAAGGCATCGGCTGGGAGCTCTTCGCGATCGCATCGGTGGTCGTGGGCGGAACCTTGCTCACCGGAGGCAAGGGCTCGGTGGCTTCCACGCTGGCCGGTACCCTGCTGCTCGGCATTCTGTTCACGGTTCTCAATTTCGAGAACGGCATGGGCTGGATCAGCCTCAGCGCCTACTGGCAATCGGTGCTGCGCGGGGCTTTCCTCTTCGTCGTCGTCATCCTCCAGAGCCGGCTTGTGCGCACAGCGCAGGCTTGATGGCGACGTTGGCACAGCAGACGAGGTGAAATGGTGAGTGAATATCCGAAGGCGCTCCTGTCGGGCGCCCTGGACCTGATGTGCCGCAAGCTGCTGGAGGACGAGGCCGTGATCGGCGTCGGCTTTCCGTATGTGACGGCTCCCGACGGAAGCTGGCGCACGATGCTGGCCTGCGAGTCGGCCGGCTATACCGGCGACGCCTGGAGCCACGGTAACTGGTTTTGCGGCTTCTGGGTGGGACTTCTGACGGCAGCCCACGAACATTCCGGCAAGCCGGAATTCCTGAAGCTCGCGCAGGAGCGCATGCGGCTTGTCGCGCAGCGGGCCGGCGATCCCAACACGCACGACATCGGTTTCATCTTCTGGAGTTCCGCGCGCATTCTGCATCGCCTGACGAAGGACGACGCGATGGGGCAAATGGCGCTGAAGGCGGCCGAAAGGCTGCGCGCCCGCCTCGTCACGACGCGCTCCGGCGCCTACATCTCGTCCTGGGGGCCGCTCGACGATCCCCGCGGCCGGGCGAGTTCGGCCATCGATACGATGGCGAACATACCGCTGCTCTACTGGGCATCCGAACACAGCGGCGACGCCAGCTTCCGTCTCGCCGGCCAAGCACATGCCGCGATGACCGAAAAGGCGTTCATCCGGCCCGACGGGACGCTCTACCACGCCGTGGAATACGATACGACGAGCGGCGAGCGCATCCGCGGCTACACCTTCCAGGGCTATTCGGACGAGTCCTCGTGGTCGCGCGGCGCGGGATGGGCAGTCTACGGCTATGCGGCCACCGCAGCGGCAACGGGCGATCGTCGCTGGCTGGATCTTGCGATCCGCATCGCCGAGGTCTGGCTGAAGGAACTCGACGGCCGGGATTGCCCGCCATGGGATTTTACCGACCCCGATCCGACGCCGACCCTGGATTCGGCGGCTGCCGCGATCATGGCGGCGGCACTTCTGGATATCGGCTCGCTGCATCCCGACAGGGTCGAAGGTGCACGCTGGACGAACAAGGGCGTTTCCCTGCTCACCGGGCTTGCCTCCGGGCATCTTGCCACGGAGCAGAGCCACCGCGGTCTGCTGATGCACGGCTGCTATTCCAAGCCGCACGACATAGGCCCCGATGCTGCCGTCATGTTCGGCGATTATTACTTCGTGGAGGCGATGGCTCGCCTGGTTCTTCCAGGCAAGCTCGTGGACAAATATGCCCCGCTCCCGGGATGAGGCCGTAGTTTCGCCGGCGGAAACGGCACCGGCTCCCGCTGTGGCGCCGGTCTCCCGGCCATTCGGTTTGTGCTAATGGAGGGCCGCAAACCGCAATCCGAATCACGACCGCTGATGGCCAAAGCTCCCGCAAGCCCGCTCGCAGCCCGCGCCAAGCTCGCCGACGTCGCCCATCTGGCGAAGGTCTCTCTCGCCACGGCATCGCGGGCGCTGAATCAGCCGGCCATGGTGCGCCCCGAGATCCGTGAACGCGTCCTAGTGGCTGTTCAGATGCTGGGCTATACGCCGGACCGCATGGCCAAAGCCCTCAGTTCGGGCCGGAGCCACACCGTCGGCGCCGTCGTTCCCACGCTTGGCAACGCGATCTTTGCCGATGGTGTCGAGGCGTTGCAGGAACGCCTCGGCGAACGCGGCTACACGCTGTTGCTTGCCCACTCGCAATACCGGCCGGACCGCGAGTTCCTGCAGGTCAAGGCGATGATCGAGCACGGGGTGGACGGCCTCGTCCTCGTCGGCGACACGTTTGCCGCGGAAACCATGCCGCTGATCCGCAGCCGCAACGTTGCCGCCGTCACGACCTATGTTTGCACGTCGCGCAACAATCTCCCCGCCATTGGCATAGACAATCGGCAGGCGGCCTACGAGGCGACACGGCACGTGCTGAGCCTCGGCCACCACGAGTTCGCGGTGATCGCCAACACCAGCCTGCCGAACGATCGCTCGCAGGCGCGTATGGAAGGGATGTTGCAGGCGATCGCGGAAGAGGGGATCAGGCTCACCTCGAGCCGGATCGTCGAGGCCGCGCAGCCGACCATCACCAGCGGACGCGAGGCCTTCGACCGGTTGAGGAAGGCCCATCCGAGCGTGACGGCCTATCTGTGCACGACGGACGCGATGGCGGTCGGCGTCGTGACCCAGGCGCTGCGGGCCGGGTTGCGCGTGCCGCGAGACATCTCCGTAATCGGTTTCGACGATGTCGAGATCGCGGCGGAGATAGACCCGCCGCTGACGACGGTTCGCGTTCCGACGGTTGAGATAGGGACCTTGGCGGCCGATCACCTCATCGGCCTGATCGAGGGCATCGCGCCGCCGCTGACGACCAGGCTGGACGCCTCGCTGGTTATCAGAGGGTCGACGGCTGCGGCGCCCTCGCTCCGGGCGCCCAAAGCACTGGGCAGGGCCGCGCGGCGATAGGTCGGGCATCCGATCCACAGCCATCGAAGCTGAACTCGAACCGACAGGGGGGACATCATGGGCATTGCCAGCAGGAAATTCGGTGAACTGGATGGGCGGCCGGTCGACGCCTACACGCTTACGAACGGCAACGGCCTGTCGGCGGAACTGATCACCTTCGGTGCCCGTCTGGTCGGCATGCGCGTGCCGGACCGGAAAGGCGCGACCGAGGACGTCGTGCTGGGTTTCGACGACGTGGCGAGCTACGTCGCCACCGACCACTATTTCGGAGCCACCTGCGGCCGTTACGGCAATCGCATCAGGAGAGGCGAGATCACGCTCGACGGCGAGACCTTCTCGCTGAGCGCCAATGAAGGTGCGAACCATCTGCATGGCGGCAGGAAGGGGCTCGACAAGTACGTCTGGACAGCCTTTCCGGATGAGGCGGCGAACGCCGTCACCTTTGTCCATGTTTCGCCGGACGGCGATCAGGGCTATCCCGGCGAGGTCGTCGTCAAGGCCCGCTACGTCCTTACGGAGGACGATCGGCTGGTCATCACCATGACCGGGACGACGGACAGGACAACGATCCTGAACATGGTCAATCACGCATACTGGAATGCCGCCGGCCATGCCTCCGGCAGCCTGCACGACCAGCTGCTGACCGTCGAATCCGATTTCTATACGCCCGTGGGGGAGGAACTGCTCGCCACCGGGGAGATCGTCGCTGTCGCCGGAACGCCGTTCGATTTCCGTGAGGCGAAGGCGATCGGTCAGGATCTGGATGCGGTGCAGAACGCCGGCGTCGCCGGTCTGAGCGGCGGCGGCTACGATCACAACTGGGTGCTTCGCGCGGCCGAGAACGGACTGCGGCCGGTCGCCACGCTGTTCGATCCAAAGTCCGGGCGCGGTCTCTCGCTGCGCTCCACCGAGCCCGGCGTGCAGATCTACACCGGCGGCTACATAACGCCTAAGGTGATCGGCAAGGGCGACAAGCCCTACTGTGCCTATGCCGGGCTCACTTTCGAGACCCAGAAATATCCCGGCTCTCCAACCTTCGCCCATTTTCCGTCGACCCGGCTCGATCCCGGCCAAGTCTACGAACACGTGATGGAATACCAGTTCTTCGCCCGGTGAGGAGTGCGCATCCGTGACAAGGGTGCCGAAGGTCTGTCATGTGGTCGCCGGTGCTGGCGTTGGTGAAAAGCTGACCCCGAACGCCATGCGGCCGTCCCGACCATGGAGACCGGAACCTGCAGGAAAGCGGGATTCGGATCGTGACGCCGCGCCGCTGCCGCTCGCCCGCCGGGCATCCGTCCGAAACCGAACGCTGAAACCATCAACGACGACTCCGCCGGAACGATCTCCGGCGGGCCAGGCGTCGCAGGCCCTGATCTAAGGAGGTATGTCATGGAACGCGGAATCATGAAGAACTCGGCCCGCTATCCGAGCCTGCGGGACAAGGTGGTGTTCGTCACCGGCGGCGCGTCCGGGATCGGGCGCAGCATCGTGGAGCATTTTCACGATCAGGGCAGCCGGGTCGCCTTCATCGACATAGCCGAGAAGGCCGGGCGGGAACTCGCCGACGAACTGGCCGCGAAAGGAGGGCACAAGCCGCGTTTCGAGGTCTGCGACCTGCGCGACGTCGAACGGCTCGGTGCGGTGATCGATCGCATCGGTGAGGAGATCGGGCCGATCACCGTGCTGGTCAACAATGCCGGCAATGACGACCGGCATACGCTGGAGCAGGTGACGTCGGACTATTTTGACGACCGCGTCGCGGTGAACCTGAAGCACCAGCTCTTCGCCGCCAAGGCCGTACGCAGGCAGATGCGCGAAGCCGGCGGCGGCTCGATCATCAATTTCAGCTCGATCACCTGGACGGTGGCCGACGGCGATTGCGTCGTCTACGTCACGTCGAAGGCTGCTGTCGTCGGACTGACGCGCGCGCTCGCGACGGAACTCGGCGGCGAAAACATCCGGGTGAACGCCATCGCGCCGGGCTGGGTGATGACGGAGCGCCAGGTGTCGCTCTGGCTGGACGAGAAGGGCGAGCAGCAGATCGCCGATCGCCAGGCGCTGAAGGCCCGCCTGCATTCGCCGGACATAGCGCGGATGGCGCTCTTCCTCGCCGCGGACGACAGCAGGATGTGCTCGAAGCAGACCTTCGTGGTCGATGCCGGCTGGATATGACAATTCGGACGAACCGTCGGCGAAAGGCTCCATAAGCCATTGCGGGACGACATGCACGGCTATGAGCTGCTCGGCGGTCCGAGACCGGGCGGGGTGATCGGCCGGCTGCGATCCGTCCGCTTCACGGAAAGGCCGCCGGCCCGAGGACCGGCGGCTGTTTCAGGGCCTGTCAGGCGGCTTCAGCCTTGCGGCGCAGCTGCCGCGCGGCGGCCACCATGTTGACGAGCGCCGGCCGCACCTCCTCCCATCTGCGGGTCTTCAGGCCGCAGTCGGGATTGACCCAGAGCTGGCCGTCGGACAGGCGCTGGCGGGCGAGCGACAGCAGGTCGGCCATTTCGGCGGTCTCCGGTACGCGCGGGGAATGAATGTCGTAGACGCCGGGGCCGATCTCGTTCGGATATTTGTAGTTTCTGAACGCATCGAGCAGCTCCATCCTCGATCGTGACGTCTCGATCGAGATGACGTCGGCGTCCATCGCGGCGATCGCGTCGATGATATCGTTGAATTCCGAATAGCACATATGGGTGTGGATCTGGGTCGCGTCCGCGACGCCGCTCGAGCAGAGGCGGAAGCATTCCACCGCCCAGTCGAGATAGGCCTTCCAGTCTTTCCTGCGCAGCGGCAGGCCCTCGCGCAGCGCCGCCTCGTCGATCTGGATCATCTTTGCCCCGGTCTTTTCGAGATCGACGACCTCGTCGCGGATCGCCAGCGCGATCTGGCGGCAGACGGCGGATCGCGGCAGGTCGTCGCGCACGAAGGACCAGTTGAGGATCGTGACAGGCCCGGTCAGCATGCCCTTGACCGGCCTGTCCGTCAGCGACTGGGCATATTGCCACCAGCGCACCGTCATCGGGTTGGGCCGCGACACGTCGCCGTAGATGATCGGCGGGCGGACATAGCGCGAGCCGTAGCTCTGCACCCAGGCGTGCTGCGTGAAGGCGAAGCCGGAAAGCTGCTCGCCGAAATACTGCACCATGTCGTTGCGCTCGAACTCGCCATGCACCAACACGTCGAGACCGATCTCCTCCTGCCAGCGGATGGCGGCCTCGGTCTCCTTGCGCAGGAACGCCTCGTAGTCGATGTAGCTCAGTTCGCCTTTGGCATGACGCGCGCGTGCCTTGCGCACCTCGGCGGTCTGCGGGAAGGAGCCGATGGTCGTGGTCGGGAAGGGCGGCAGACCGAGCCGGGCGGCCTGGAGCCTGGAGCGTTCGGCAAAGGCGGTCCGTCGCTTCGTCATGCCGGCGCTGATGGCTGCGATCCGGCCCTCGACGAGCGGATCATGGACCTTTGCGGATGCTGCGCGGGCGGCGGCCGCCTCGGCCGAAGCCTCCAGCTCGGCGGCAACCGAATCCCTGCCTTCCGACAGGGCCCGGGCCAGCACGACAAGTTCGTCGGTCTTCTGCGCCGCGAAGGCGAGCCAAGACCTGACGTCCGTGTCGAGCGTCGTCTCCGTCTCCAGGTCGATCGGAACGTGCAGCAGCGAGCAGGACGGCGCGATCTCGATGCGATCCAGCGGCCAACCCGCGACGATAGGCTTGATCCGGTCGAGGATCGCCGGCAGGTTCGCACGCCAGACGTTGCGGCCGTCGACAAGGCCGAGCGACAGCACCAGGTCTTTCGGCGCGAGGCGGCCGACCGTTTCCAATTGCTCGGGCGCCCGCACGAGATCGACATGCAGCCCCGCCACCGGCAACGACAGTGCCGTTTCGAGATTGTCTCCCAGCGCACCGAAATAGGTTGCGAGCATGATCTTCAGCCCGGGCACGGCCTGCCTCAGCCGGTCATAGGCGAATTTGAACGCATCCCGTTCGTTCGGGATCAGGTCGAGCACCAGCGCCGGCTCGTCGATCTGCACCCAATCGGCGCCCGCGAGCTTCAGCCGATCGAGGAGTTCCTCATAGGCCGGAAGCAGGCGCGGCAGGAGCGCGAGCGGATTGAAGCCTTCCGAAGGCGACTTGGCCAGCTTCAGGAAGGTGACGGGTCCAAGGATGACCGGCCGCGTATGGATGCCATGCGCCCTCGCTTCGAGGAACTGGTCGACCGGCTTTGTGGAGGAGAGGGCGAACGCCTGATCGTCGGCAAGCTCCGGCACCATGTAGTGATAGTTGGTGTCGAACCACTTGGTCATCTCCAGCGCGGTGACGCCATGGCCATGGCCGACATGGCCGCAACCGGCGCCTGCTTCGCCCCGATTGCCGCGCGCCATGGCGAAATAGGCGTCGAGCGAGACTTCGCCGCCTTGCCACCCGTAGCGGGCCGGAACGGCGCCGACCATGACGGCGGTGTCGAGCACATGATCGTAGAGCGAGAAATCGTTTGACGGAATCCTGGTCACGCCGCGTTCGGCCTGCTCCTTCCAGCCGGCAATGCGCAGCGTTTTTGCCGTTTCGAGTAGGTCGGCGGCGGTCGACTTTCCGGACCAATAGGATTCGAGCGCGAATTTGAGTTCGCGACGGCGGCCGATCCTGGGCACGCCGAGCGTTGCGATGGATATTCTGGAAGGCATATGACACCCCGATATGGCTATGGCGGGGTATTTTTTGAGGCGCGAGGCGAGCGGATTCCTGCACGGATCGGCTCCCCGGCGACACAACAGGACACCCCGCCCGTGGACGTTGTCTGTCAGGGCAGGTCTCCTGGCTCGCGGGTCGTCGCTTCAATCCGTCTTCCCAAGGCTGTCGCCTCAGTGACGTTGTGGATTGCGGCTCGCCGCTTACAGTTGCGGGGGCAGCGCCGGCTTCACACCGGCTTCCCTCTTAGCCTCGAGGTCGCGAACGCCCTCGAGGAACCGTGACGATTCCAGTCGACATCAATGCGCGGCGGATGTCAAGAACGACATAAAGAAATGTTTATGTCTTTCTGTCGCTTGCCGAATAGCAGTGTCGTCAGGCCATGGCCTTGCGGAGGTTCTCGTCGATCTTGTCGAGGAAGCCGGTGGTGGAGAGCCACGGCTGGTCGGGCCCGATCAGCAACGAAAGATCCTTGGTCATGAATCCGGATTCGACGGTCTGGATGCAAACCTTTTCAAGGGTTTCTGCGAATTTCTTCAAGTCGGCGTTGTCGTCCAGCTTGGCGCGGTGCGCGAGACCGCGGGTCCAGGCGAAGATCGAGGCGATCGAGTTGGTCGAGGTCTCCTCGCCCTTCTGGTGCTGGCGGTAGTGGCGCGTGACGGTGCCGTGAGCGGCTTCGGCCTCGACGGTCTTGCCGTCCGGCGTCATCAGCACCGAGGTCATCAGGCCGAGCGAGCCGAAGCCCTGCGCCACCGTGTCGGACTGCACGTCGCCGTCGTAGTTCTTGCAGGCCCAGACATAGCCGCCGGACCATTTCAGCGCCGAGGCCACCATGTCGTCGATCAGCCGGTGCTCGTACCAGATCTTGTTGGCCTTGAAAGCCTCCTCGAACTCGGCCTCGTAGACCTCCTGGAAGATATCCTTGAAGCGGCCGTCATAGGCCTTGAGAATGGTGTTCTTGGTGGAGAGGTAGACCGGATAGCCGCGCAGCAGGCCGTAATTCATGGAGGCGCGGGCGAATTCGCGGATCGATTCGTCGAGATTGTACATCGCCATGGCGACGCCGGCGCCCGGCGCGTCGTACACCTCGTGCTCGATCACCTTGCCGTCCTCCCCGACGAACCTGATCGAAAGCTTGCCCTTGCCGGGGAAGGTAAAGTCGGTCGCCTTGTACTGGTCGCCGAAGGCATGGCGGCCGACGATGATGGGCTGCGTCCAGCCCGGAACGAGGCGCGGCACGTTCTTCATGATGATCGGCTCGCGGAAGATGACGCCGCCCAGGATGTTGCGGATCGTGCCGTTGGGGCTCTTCCACATCTTCTTGAGGCTGAATTCCTTCACGCGTGCCTCGTCCGGCGTGATGGTCGCGCATTTCACGCCGACGCCGTGCTTCTTGATCGCGTTCGCCGCGTCGATCGTCACCTGGTCGTTGGTCGCGTCGCGGTGCTCGATGCCGAGGTCGTAATAGTCGAGATCGATGTCCAGATAGGGATGGATCAGCTTGTCCTTGATGAAATGCCAGATGATGCGCGTCATCTCGTCGCCGTCGAGCTCGACAACGGGATTCGCAACCTTGATCTTCGCCATGGAAAAGCCTCGTCGGGAAATGGGTCCGGCAGGACCGTCTGGAAACGCAGGATAGGTGCAGGGGGCTATAGCAAAGCGGTTCTGGCCGCGCAAACGGTGGCGACGCGCAACCGGTTCAGCCTACGCTGCGGGGTTTCGTCCCGATCGGCGGGCTGCATGCTCAAGGCGTATAGAGGCCGGGATCGTCATTGTCGTTCGCGGCATCCGCAGGCTTCGAGTTGTCCGCCGGAAGGTCGCCGGACTGCGCCTTCAGCGCTTCGGTGAGCTCCTTGTCCTCATCGCCGCCTGCATGGAGCATGGCGCCGATCACGGTGTCGAAGGAGACGCCGAGCTTGTCGAGGCCGAGTTCATTGCCGAAGGCGACGAGGGCACCGGCACCCTGGGTACGCTTCACCTCCGCGATCGCCTCCTTGACGGCTTTGCCGTAGTCCGAGAGAGAATCGTAGGCGTGCATGTCCAGGCCGAATGCTTTTCCGACGCGCTCGTAGAGGTCGATCTTCATCTTGGCGACGTCGGTGGCACCAACCGCGAAGAGATCGCCCTGCGTCTTTGGAGCCGTCGCGCGCGGTGAAGCGAGGGATTGGCCCGAGGCGATGGCCGCAAGATCAGGGGCACCGGCCGCGGTGCGAGGTCGGGATGCGAAATCGTTCCGGAAAAGCAGAGCGACCGAAGTCTGATCGATCCTCATCGGCATGAACTTCCCTATGCGGCACGGAGGCCCGGTAAAATCATGCCGGCGGCGCGCTAAGAAAGCGTGAACCATTGCTGCCCGCGGACGGGGAATGTGTTGCCCGCTTCAATTCCAGCCTGCGATATGGCACTGACCCGCACGGGAAGAATATCCGGACGCCGACCCATGGAAGCAGACGACAGCGTGCACGAGACGACGACCGGCGGACCGGCGATCGTCCTCGTCGAGCCGCAACTCGGCGAGAACATCGGCATGGTCGCCCGCGCCATGGCCAATTTCGGCCTGTCGGAACTCAGGCTGGTCAATCCGCGTGACGGCTGGCCGAACGAGAAGGCGAGGGCGGCCGCCAGCCGCGCCGACCATGTGATCGACGAGGCGGCGCTTTTCCCGGATCTCCCCTCGGCGATCGCCGATCTCAGTTTCGTGCTGGCGACGACGGCGCGCGAGCGCGACAATTTCAAGCCGGTGCACGGACCCGTCGAAGCGGGCAGGGAGTTGCGCAGGCGCTGTCGAACGGGCGAGCGCACCGGATTGCTCTTCGGCCGCGAGAAATTCGGCCTTTTCAACGAGGAGGTCGGGCTGGCCGACGCGATCGTCACCTTTCCGGTCAATCCGGCGTTTTCATCCCTCAACATCGCACAGGCCGTGCTGCTGATGTCCTACGAGTGGATGAAGTCGGGGCTGGAGCGCGAGACCGACACGGCTTTCGCCAGCCCGGAATTCACCGCGGCGCCGAAGGCGCGGCTGCAAAGCCTGTTCGACCATCTGGAGACGGCGCTGGACGCGCGCGGCTATTTCCGGCCGAAGGCGAAGAAGCCGAAGATGATCGACAATCTGCGCGCGGTGCTGACGCGTCCCGGCTTTTCCGAGCCGGAGCTCAACGTCCTGCACGGCATCATCGCCTCGCTCGACCGTTTTTCGCCGCTCCTGCCGAAGGGGCAGGGCTCGCCGCAGGACGACCCACGGCGCAGGCCGGCCGGGACGAGCGAAACCGGCGAAGGCTGAGAAGATGAAACGGACCGAAACCTCCGCCCCGATCCTGATGTTCGATTCCGGCATCGGCGGGCTCACCGTGCTGCGCGAGGCGCGCGTGCTGATGCCGGATCGCCGCTTCGTCTACGTGGCCGACGACGCGGCCTTTCCTTACGGCGATTGGGAGGAGCCCGAGCTCAACGCCAGGATCGTCGGCCTTTTCGGCGAGCTGCTGGAGCGCTTCCGGCCCGAGATCGCCGTCATTCCGTGCAACACGGCCTCGACGCTGTCGCTGGCCAGCCTGCGGGCCGCCTATCCGCGCACGCCGTTCGTCGGCACCGTTCCCGCCGTCAAGCCGGCGGCGGAGCGCACGCGCTCCGGACTGGTTTCCGTGCTCGCCACGCCGGGCACGGTGAAGCGCCAGTATACGCGCGACCTGATCGCGCAATGGGCGCAGAAATGCCATGTGCGGCTGGTCGGCTCGACGCAGCTCGCGCGGCTCGCCGAGACCTATATGCGGCATGGCTTCGTCGACGAGGAGGCGGTGCGCGCAGAAATCGCCCCTTGCTTCATCGAGCAGGACGGACGGCGCACCGACATCGTGGTGCTCGCCTGCACCCACTACCCCTTCCTGGCCAACCGCATGCGCAAGACCGCGCCATGGCCCGTCGACTGGCTCGACCCGGCCGAAGCCATCGCCCGCCGTGCGCTGTCGCTGCTGGCGCCTTCCGCGGCGCATGGAGATACCCGGACGGAACCGCGCGATCTGGCGGTGTTCACTTCCGGAAAAGCCGACTTCGCGACGCGCCGGCTGATGCAGGGATTCGGTCTCAGCCTGGAGGAATAGGCGGCCGGCCCGGCGGAACCGCGCCTGGGACACGGGCGTTTCGCTTTCCATCAACATGGAAGGCAACAAAAATGCCTGCACGATCGAAAGCGCAACAAAAGGCCGCCGGAGCGGCTCTTTCCGCCAAGCGCGGGGAAACCAAGCGGAACGAGCTCAAGGGCGCGTCGCGGGAGATGTTCGATTCCATGAGCGAAAAGCAGCTGGAGGAGTTCGCCGAGACGAAGCGCAAGGGCTTGCCCGAGCACAAGACGGACCGGAAGGGCTGAAGACCGGACTTACCGTACCGTGCAAGCGGCGGCGCGCCTGCGAATCCGGATGCAGCGCCGTTTTGCGCGGTTGCTTTTAAAACGCATATCGGCACTTGACATTTGGAACAAATAAGGAACATAATAAAAACATATTAAAAACTTGGAGAATGCGACAATGCAGGACATGCTTCAGGACATCATCTCCATGGTCTGCATGGGCACGTTTCTCGTGACGGCGGCGATGCTGATCGGCGCTTTCTAGGCAAAAGTTTTGCCACTCTTCAGGCCGCCGGTTGCCGGGATGCCTCCCGTTCCGTCGCGACCGGCCCGAAGACCTGTTCGAACGCGGCCCTTAGTGCGCTGTCCAGGTCGTGGATGGTGACGGGCAGGCCGAGATCGACGAGGCTGGTGACGCCGCGGTCTGCGATGCCGCAGGGCACGATCCCGCCGAAATGGCTGAGATCGGGCTCGACATTGATGGCGATGCCGTGAAAACTCACCCAGCGGCGCAGGCGGATGCCGATGGCGGCGATCTTGTCCTCCGCGGGCGTGCCGTCGGGCAGGGGCGGCCGGTCCGGCCTCGCCACCCACACGCCGACCCTGTCCTCGCGCCGCTCGCCGCGGACGTTGAAGGCAGCAAGCGTCCGGATGATCCACGTCTCGAGCGCGGCGACGAAGGCGCGGACGTCCTCGCGGCGGCGCTTGAGGTCCAGCATCACATAGGCGACCCGCTGGCCCGGCCCGTGATAGGTGTATTCCCCGCCGCGGCCGGTCTCGAAGACGGGGAAGCGGGCAGGAGCCAGAAGATCGGTGCTCCTGGCGCTCGTGCCCGCCGTGTAGAGCGGCGGATGCTCGACGAGCCATATGAGTTCGGCCGCGTGGCCCGCGCGGATCGCCGCCGCGCGCTCCTCCATGAAAGTCACGGCACCGGGGTATTCCGTCAATCCCGGCTCGGTCCGCCATTCGACGGCCGGCGAGCCCGGAAGCGGCAGGAAGGTGGCTGAAAGGTCGTCGCGCAGGGACATGATGGCTGCCGTCCATATAGGATGCGCCACTTGCATCGGTCCAGTGGCCCGGCATGGCCGCCAGGCGTGGCGTGCGCGGCCAATTTATGCGGTGCGGCGCCCTTGTTTCCGTGAAACTGTTTTGCTACATGCCGCGGGCCGGTCGAACCCGGCCCTTTCATGACGTGCGGTCGTGGCGGAATTGGTAGACGCGCAGCGTTGAGGTCGCTGTGGGGCAACCCGTGGAAGTTCGAGTCTTCTCGACCGCACCATTCACTTTTTGGAAAACCTTATTTTCTGCGGCTTTGCTGGCTGATGTGTCCCACGTCAAGACCATGCGTGGGACAGCTTTACCTTTTCCATGGCCTTGAGGGCCAACTTCCAGCGCTCGACCCGGCGCGTGTAAATCTCACTCGTCTTTGCCTCTGAATGGCCATGGATGGCCATGATCTCGTACTGACTGCACCCCAGTTCGGCGAGCAGCTCACCAAGCCCCTTGCGGACGCCATGGGCAGATAGATGCGGGAGGCCAGCATCGACACACCAGCCCTTGAATATCGCAGACGCGCTGTCCCCGCTTGAATATGGCCGGCCGCCGCGGCCCAAAAGGTACGTGGCTCCCTGGATCTTCGGTGCTCTGACCGCATCCTTCAGCGGCGGGAGCAGCGGGATCACAACCTCGGATGATCCCTTCTTCATCGGCTGCCAGCGCAAGGCAGCGATGCCATCGATCACGCATTCATGAGAGCGTCCAAGGATCGTGGTGTCCTCGATTCGGCAGCCGGTCCAGAGCAGTATCGACATCGCGACGTGCGCCTTCGTCCCGATCTTGTGGGTGGCGAAGAACTGCTTGACGTCGGCCGCCTTCCACGGCGTTGCGCCTTCCCCCTTTTCGTAGACCTTATCGATCCCCCGGGCGGGATTGGAACGGACGATCTTCCGCTTCATGGCCCAATCGTACATGACGGCGACGGCCTCTATGAACGCGTCGGCCTGCGCCGGCGTCGCAGCCATGGCGTCCTTCATCTCGATCAGCTTTTCCTGCGGGATAACCATTCGGCGATCGGGACGGACAAGAAGCCTGTTCAACAGGTTGCGCTTCTTTTTTAAGGTCTTCGCGCTGGTTGTCCCGGCTGTAACCCGCTTCTCCAGATGCTCGAAATACAGGTTCGCCAGCCAACTTATAGACTCCTCCTTCGCGTAGTCGGATGCGGCCTTTGTTGGCTCGGGCTGCTCTCCGGCGCGTGCGGCAAGGTATTGGCGTTGGAAGTCAACGTGTCCGGGACCGCAGAAAATGCGGATGCGCTTCTTGGGATCGCCGCGCGGCCGCACGCGATAGCGCACGCTTCCAGAAGGAAGCGGCTCTTCCAATAATCCGGGATAATCGACATTCACAGGCGGCCTCACCATTCTTCGAGACCGTCATCATTTTTGCCGTCCGGCACCGCTTCAACGGACCCGGCATGGATTTCCACCTGTGCACCGGTTACGCACAGCTTTTGCACAGACAGGCCAGCGGCGCGCATCGCCTTCAACGCGGCCGTGATCGCCCGCTCGCTGGCTCGGACGCGAGACGCGCGCCCTCCCACGAGATCGTCATCGGAAGGCGCCAGTGCCGGCGGCGCTATAGCCTCGCGCCTCGCCATCAGTCGAGCTCGACGTCGTGGCCTTCCAGCCATAGCCGATACTTGCCGTCGATGTCGTGCCAGACGGCCGCCGCACGGTCGTCATGGTCGAGCATCTTTCGCGTCGTGATCCCGCATCGCCGGCAGACGTCGGCCTTGGCTTCATCTACACTGGAGACCCCGAGGAAAGTCCAGAAACCGCGCTCACCGCAGGCGATGGCAGCCCGGCGGGCGAGGGGGCCGCCTTTCAGTTCGGATTCGGGGCTGGTCTCGCCTGATTGCTCATCCGCAGGGAAATCCGGCTCCGCGTCCGGCCCATGCTTGTGCGGCTCTTCCCGGCTTTTGCCCCGAAAATCTGCGACAGAATCTGCCGCGTAACTTTTTGCCGCCTCGTTTGAGGCAAGAGAGGCGAGATCCTCCATACTCGGCGCGATGCCTGGCGCCGGCGCGACCACATCAATCACAACATCGTCGCCCTCGATGCGAATGCGCCATGCCTGGCAGTCGCCGACGGCATCACCGAGCAGAGCCTCGACGGCTTCGCGGATCGGGAAGGCATAGCGGTGGACGATGGTCGGGGTCATGGCTCCCTCGCGTACTTGTAATCGCCGGGGAGCGGCGAACGGTGCGGCTTACTGGCATGCTTGCGCCTGATCTTCTCGATGACCTCCGGCCGCTCCACGCGCTCCAGTTCATCGAATGCAGCATCGACGACCGATAGCCCGTTCGCCGCGACAAGTGCCGCGAGCGTCACCATCGTGCCGCCTACCTCCTGATGCGGTTCGCCAACGTCCCGGCCGAAAACATAATCCACCAGCTTGTGCACATCTTCGGCGTTGCCGCCGAGCGACTGGACCAGTTCAAGAGATTCTTCGAGAAACCGCCAGTTCCGTTCGGTGACATCGTAGGCCGTCGTCTCGCCGAAGCATGTGACGCACCACTCCGCAACGCGGCGCTGGAAATCTGCGACATCCCGCGTCATGGCTGCACCTGATCGATGTTTCCGAGGACCGGACGGAAGGTGTAGGCGACGATCCAAGGGTTCGTGTGCCAGCCGTAGCCCCGGGCGTGGTTCAACTGGTCCCACAAGTCGGCATAGGCTTCGATAGGATCGCGGGTCCACGGCAAGAAGTCCGCGGCGCGCCAGCTTTCGATGACGACGTGGCGACCATGTCCATCGACGTCACCGTCTATATCGTGCTCCAGCCCTTCTGCGATGGCATCCCCGTCGCTGATCTCCTGCAACCGCTGCACGCGGACATCGGTGACGGCGAGAGTGAGGCGGCTGGCCCAGCGGGGCATGAACATCCCAGGGCGACTTTTGCTTGACCGAAGCGACCAATCGGTAAGGTTGATCCCGCCGCCGTCTGCCGCAAACCAGATCGGCTCCGTTGCGACGATCTCGCGCGGCTTCAAGCTGTCGTTTCGCATGTCGCTACACCACGCCTCGCGGACATAGAGGCGATCGCCGATGCGGTATCGAACCGGCAATTTCTGCTCATACCGGCCGGTCTCAGCATCGCCGATGTACCAGAGGCCATCGTCGCAGAAGATCGCATCGAAGCCGTCCGCCAGCATAGGGATGACACGCCGCGTTTGCGTCTTCCCGGTACCGGGCTGTTCGATCTCGCGCAGGATGGCACGGACCAGCGGCGCGGTGAAAAGGATGGGGAGGTCAGACATTGCCGATCTCCCGCAGAGCTTCGGCCTTGGCCGCGTTCAGTTCGGACATCGCCTCGGCGCTTCCGCCGGCGTCGGGGTGGCGCTCCTTCGCCAACTCGCGGTAGCGCTTCTCGACCATATCGCGGTTCGGGCGGAGCATGTCGGGACCGAAAAGCAGGACCTCGCGCCATGATTTCTTGCCGCCCGGCGACGGCAGCGCCGCAAAGCCGGTAAATGTGGCGCGCACGATATGCAGGCCGCCATGCCGAAGCTCGGTGCGTCGCGCCTCGATGACATGATGGATGGCCTGCAGGTTGTCCTCGACCTTCGGATATCGGTCGACGGCGATGCAGACGGACAGGCCGTCCCATGTGAACCAGACGGCGACGCCAGGATCGGCTGGCTTCTGCTCGCCGAGCGTCACGTTGGACGATATGACCAGTCCGTCGATCTTCTTGTCGCTGTCCCGCGAAAATGAGAGCAGGCTGTCGCGCACATTGTTCAGCGCGCCGTTGAGCGAGGTCCGGAACTGCGACTTCACCGGGGTCTTGGTGCGCGGCATCGTCGCCGGCCAGGTTAGGGGAAAGGCGGTCGGCTGCATCACATTACCACCGTGATTTTCTCGGCAGCGCGCGTCAGCCCGGTGTAGAGCCACCGGGCGCGGTCCGTGCTGAAATTTCCGGATTCATCGAATAGGCAGACGCTGTCCCACTGGCTGCCCTGCGCCTTGTGGACGGTCAGCGCATAGCCGTAGTCGAACTGCTGGAGCCCGTTCAGTTCCTTCCAGGGGACCTCGTTGCCGCGTCCTTCGAAAAACTCCTCGCGGACGCGGACCTCGATCGGTGTGGTCGATTCGAAGTCGAGCGAGGCGACGTGCATACGCACGGTATGGTCGTTCAGGTGGCCGCGCCGGCGCTTGAGCAGTTCCTCGACGCGGAACAGGCCGCCGTTGAAGAGGCCCTTCTCCCGGTCGTTCTTGAGGCAGACGAGCGTGTCGCCGACCTCGGGCAGACGGCTTTGGCGACCGTGAAGCACCCGCATTCGTCCGTTGTAGGAGGATCGTGTCTTGTTCAATCCGACCAGGACCTGCCCGGCCTGCATGACATCATCCTGGGTGAGGTCGGCGCGCTGGATGACGCGGCTGATGCCGTATTCGCCATAGGTCAGCCGGCCACCCTCGCGGATCGTCGTCGCCATCTGGACGATGGGGTTTTCCGCCGCCTGCCGATGGATTTCCGTCAGCATGACATCGGGGTCGGCATCAGTGAAAAAGCCACCGCCTTTGACCGGCGGCAACTGCGCAGGATCGCCCAGCACGAGGATCGGAACGCCGAACGACAGCATGTCGCGGCCGATCTCCTGATCTACCATGGAGCACTCGTCGACCACGAACAGGGCCGTGTCCGACAGATCGTCCACATCCTTCAGGACGAACTTTTTGACGCCCGTCTGGGGATTGAAGTCCACGCTGTAGATCGTGGCGTGGATGGTCAGAGCGCCCCGACATCCGCTCTTTCGCATGACCATCGCGGCCTTGCCGGTGTAGGCCATGTAGAGCACGTCGCCCTTCAGGCCTTCGGCGAAGTGTCTGGCAAGCGTCGTCTTGCCGGTGCCCGCGTAGCCGAACACGCGGAAGACCTGCTTGCGGTCGAGGCCGCTCTTGTACCAGCGGTTGACGGCGTCGAGCGCCGCCGCCTGCTGTGGCGACCAGGAGCGAACCTCAGATGGCATCACGACCTCGCTCATAACGTTCGGCGCGCTCGTATGCTTCGACTTCGGAAAGGCCGGTGAACCGGTCGAGCCCGTACGATGAGCAGTTGCCGATTGAGTAATGGAGGTTGAAGCCGAGCGGGCCTAGGTGAAGGCCCATCTGGCCGCCATAGACATCATCGTCGCGAAAAGCACCGAACGCCCATGGCCATAACCATACATGCAGGCTGAAGCCGAGAGATCGGCAGTTCCGCCAGTGCCAGCGAGGTTCATCCTGCATGGCGCGCCTCCCGCCGGCGAAGCACGTAGCCGACTCCAGCCTCGCCGACGATTGGTTGACCCTCGCGCCGCATCCGAACGATGTCGCGGTAGATGGTCCGCGTCGAGACATTGACCTTCTCGGCGCACTCTTCAGCGGTGACCAGACCGCTTTCCAGAAGATCGAGAATCACGCTTCGGCGTTCGCAAATCCGGCACATTATCGAGCCTCCCGCAGCGCGGCGGCAGCCGAGAACTTCACGTCTTCGCTGAACTCGCTCTTGTCGATGACCCAGCGCAAATATGAAGGGTCAACGCGCGCGATCTCGGAGAAAGACTTGCCGCGGTGCTTGTTGCCGCCTGGGAATTTTAGAAGCCGGATCGGATTGGCGCTGATGTCGAGCAACTGCTCGACGGTGTGCGTCTCCAGCAGCTTGAGCAGGATATGTGCAGTCACCCAGGTATCCGGACCGGCGCGGTGGCTAGGCTGGGCGCGCTCGTCATCGTGCAGGACAAGCCCGAGTTCGTAGCGGATCGAGCCGTTCGAATGGCCCTGCAGGTCAGGCCAGATTACGCGCGCTGCCTTGAGCGTGCAGATGTAAGGCAACTGCGTCCTGAGAAACCGGCTGTCGAATTGCCAGTTGTGCGAGCACAGGATGTCAACGCCATGCCCGATATCGCGCCGGATTTCATTCGGATCGACACCGCCGATCTCGACCTCCTGCTGGGTGATATGGTGAACGGCCATAGCAGGAAAGCCGATCGGCATTCCGGGATTGACCAGGACCGATTCAGGCCCGCGCTCGATTTGCCAGCCGTCGGGGAAGAGGCGGACGTCTGTCCAGCCGATCTCTACCATCTCGGCGGGGTCGTCGATGCCGGTCGTTTCGGTGTCCACCACGCGGATGAGGGTGAGGGGGGCAGTCATGGCGCGCACTCCCCGCTGCGGTCCTCGTCATCAATGAAGGGGGAGACCTCACCTACCGCCGGCTGCGCGGTCACCGGCGAGGCCTCCATCGCCCCATCCTGCGCCGACCGGATTGTTTCACCGGCAGGCGAGGCGATTTTGTTGCGCTCGGCGAGCATGGCGTCGGCCTGACGAAAGCAGAACGTTGCCGCGCTCGCGTCATCCTTGATCATGCTATGTGCCGTCGGATCGGCGAGCATGCCGGCGAGAGCCTGCCCGGCGAACCAGTCGCGCATCGACATACCCGGATAGGTGCAGGGGAACTCTACTCCGTAAGCGTTGGTCTCGGTGTAGGCCAGCGGGAACGCTGGCCCGCCATCGTCGATTAAGGCAGAGGTCATTGGAATGCCTCCCGAAATCCCTTGGCGATCTCGCCGAAGAACCAGCCAATCAAGGCAGGGTCCAACATGACGCGAAACACGAGATAGACGAGAACGGCGGCCACCAAGAACTTGATGACGAAAACGAGGAAGACCGAGACGGCAAGAAACTTTTCCATCAGAAGCTCTCCGGGATCGCAGTTGCGGGGAGCGGATCGACCGAGGTGGGAGCCGTCGGCGGAACCTTGGCGAGATGAACGCGGGCCTCCGGCAGTGCGCCGACGGCGTGCAGGTGGCGGAACAGCGCCAGCGTGGCCCGGGTATCGCCCTTGGCCGAATGCGCCTCGTCGATGACCAAGCCAAGGTGCGCGGCGCAATCGGTGAGCTTCGGGAAGCCCCCGCCGCCACCGCCCTTCTTGACGCCCAGCGCCATGGCGGCGCGCATGACGCATATGTTCGGCGTCTGGTCGAAGAGGTCCGGTCGGCCGGCGCGCCGCAGCTCGCCGCGCATCATCTTGCAGTCGAACTGCGCGTTGAAGGCGACCACGACGTAGCCGCGCTGGACGATGCCGACATAGGTGTCGAGCACCACGTCGATGGGTGTTCCGTTCTCTCCCAGTAACCGCGTCGTCAGGCCGTTTACGCCGCCAGCCTCGGCCGGCATTTCCCAACCGTCGGGCTTCACGTACAGGTCGATCTCGTCTTCTTCCTCGAGATCATCGTTGATCAGGATCGCGCTGAAATGGGCGAGACGAGGCTGCCGGGGATCGTCGGCGGGGATCGGAGCACCAGTGTCGGGGTCTTTGAAAAGAAACAGCCCGGTCGTCTCGGTGTCGAAGATGCAATATTTTGGCATTTCAGGCTCCTTTCAGGACCTTGACTTTGAGGATGCGGATGCCGGGGTGAAGGTCGCGCGCCTTGTCGCGGGCGACGTTCGGCGTCGGGGCATCGATGTCGATGGAAGTGCCGTCGGACAGGAAAACGCGGTAGGTCGTCACGGCGCGACCTCGCCGTTCCTCGACTTCACGACCTTGCCGTCCTGGATGACGAGATCATCGGCGGACAGCTGGGCTACGCTGCCGCGCAGCTTTTGACTGCTAGGCTTCGGTCCCTCTTGTCCACTGTCGCGCAGAATGCTGCGGGCCGCTTCGAACGCCTGGATAGATATGCGCGTCTGGCGCAGGCGCTCGCCCAATTCTGAGAGATCGGCCATGAAAGCGCGCTCATCAGCCTTTAGGCAGGCAAGCCGGCTTGCGACCTCGTTGCGCTCGCGCTCCAGCAGAGTTGTCGGCTGGCAGTCCTCTGGTCGGATTTCCTCCGGATCGAGGCTTACGAATTCTCGCGTGAATGGAGAGAACCATCCCATAGTCAATCCTCCTCATCCGCGCCCGGCTCACGGTCTTCCGCTTCCCCGGTGTCGAATCCGTCCAGGTAGGCGGCCAACAGGCGCTCATCGGAGCGGAATTCCTTTGGAATGGCCTTACGGCTCATACCGCGGTCGCGGGCATCTGCGCCGCGCCGACGCGCTGTGGCGATAGGGTCGCCGTCACCCGACTGAGGATCCGTGTCGGATGACGGCGCGGCGGCAGCGCCCTGGGGCGAGGCTTTGCCGCCTTCGGAACCGTGGGGGACGTCCGGTTCCGAATTCTGTTGCTTCGGGTCAGGAGTGTCGCCGGCGAGTTTGTCCAGTCGATCGTTGAGGCCCTTCGATCGTTCACCGGTGGGTTTCGCGACGGGGAACATCTCCTCGACAGTCGCCTCGCCGCTCTTGAGCGCCGAGTGCATGCCGATCAGCGTCGTCATATGGTCGAGCGTGATGTCATCGAGACCGTGGATTTCCAGAACACCGAAAATGCGTTCCGGTGTCACGCCGAAGGCTGCGAACGCCTTCATCGCCTCTGCGCGCCGCTCCACGAGCGTCTTGACGTCGCCGGCAATGACGCGCTCGACCGATGCATAGGCCTTGCGCCAGACGGCCTTCGGAACACCACCTAGGATGGCGTTGCGCTTGGCGATCGATGCCGCGGCATTCCCGGTCAAGATGACCATGTCGTCAGTGATCTGCCCAGTCTTCCGATCGGCAGTCAGCCTGCGGCGAACGCGCGCCGTGGTGGCCGAGTTTGTTTCCAGGTCGTGGAAGACGCCCTCGGCCTCGACATACTTCTCGATCCGGTCAACGTGCACCACGCGCGTGCCGGTCCGGTTGTTGCCCCATTGGCTCTGGATGATCTCGGCCAGTCGAATGGACGGGCCTTTGATCGGCTTCCCGCCGCGCGGCAGCGCATACACACACTCGGCCGCAGTCTCTTCGTCGAGTGTGGCGAGCGACAGGATGTTCCGCACGGCTTGGTCGACGCTGCGGGGATAGGCGTGCGCCGTCGTGATCTGCTGGTCGACCTCGGCCATGGCGATCGACACCGCGAGGCTTTGGTTGCCGGACTGGTAGCCGACCGGCAGCCCGGTCTTGATTTCACCAGTTTCCGGGTCGTGATCTGGCGTCTTCGCGGGAACGTTCATCGCAAATGTCTCCTGTTGCCGCTGGCGATCAGCGGAGCTGGGCTTTCGAGTTGGAGAAGATGTCGACGCCAGTGAGCGGAACGTTGTCCCGGTTGGCGCGGATATGGGCGCGGATGGCCTTCTCGATCACATCGATGCCGATGTGCGCGCGCAGCGGACCGTTCAGGTCGACCTTGGCGATATCGACGATCCGGAAATCCCAGTTCTTGCGCTCGCCGATCGTCCCGGCTTCGGTGCGCACCGGGCCAGCGGCGGCGCCGAGGGCCTGCGCCTCAAGGTGCTTCGCCTTGTGTTCGGCCTTTAAGGCATCCTGCAGCGCGACGTCGGCGACGATCTCGCTGGTGCTGGCGGCGGCCTCATCGAGCTTGCGCTGCACCTCCTGGCGGGCCGCTTCGGCCAGTGCGGCGGCTTCGGCGGCGGCCTTACGGCGCTGCTCATCCGCATAGGCTCCAGCCAGGCTCTCGGCTGCGTTCTTGATGCGCAGGCAGCGAGCATGGAGGCTTTCCGGCTGCGGGTTGACGTTGACGCCGAACAACTTGTTCCAGTCGTTCAGTTCCTCGCGGATCGGCCCTGTGACCTCGTCGCGGCGCTCGCAAACCTGCTTGGCGATCTTCTTCGACGCGAGCCCGATGGAAACCCAGGTATCGCGCTCGTTGTCGTTGGCAATCTTGCCGTCGATCAGGCCGTCCTTCGCGGCGTTGGCGCGCTTGGCGATAGCCTCGACCTCGTCAATCAGGTCCTTGTGATCGTCGACGAACAGCACCGATACCGGCGGCTTGTTGTGACCGAGACCAGCGTCGGCCGGGCCGACGATAGAGGGGGCGTCAGAAACGCGCATCGGGATTCTCCTTCGGGGTGATGCGGAGCGAGCGCGACTTCACAGGCTGGCCGGTCGGGCCAGTCCGCACGGACGTGCGCGCCGTGATGTTCCAGTTGAGGGTGAAGCCGGCTTCGGCCGCGCCGAGCGCGTGCAGGATCCGAGGTCGCGTCTCGTCGATGGCTTTGCCGGCCGCGGCATGACGCTCTCGAACGTCGACGAAGTAGCCAGCCAGATCGTCGAGCCCGTCGGCGGCCGTCAGGTCCTTCCGATCCGGCATGCTGTCGCGGTAGACCTCGGCCACCGCCGCACCATCGCGGTTCCAATCGATCGGCGGTTCCTCGCCGGCCTCGACCATGCGCCAGAACTCGCGGACCTCGCGGCGTAGGCGGTGCATGACGCGTGTGTTGAGCGGGACGTCGATAACTTCGAGGTCAAGCCGGCGCTGGTCGATTATCAGGACCGCGACCGCCGCCCATGTGCATCCGGTGAGCGTCGCCTCAACAATGGCTTGGATAGCGATCCACAAGGGAAGAACCACCTCGCCAGTTTCGGCGTCTATCCACTTGCCCTCGAAATCGCTGCGGGCGATTGTCTTTCCTTGAACCGTTCCTTGCCCGAAAACGTCGGGGCGCGTGGCGAAGCTGTCGGGCGTTGCGCCGATCCGGGCTTCCCGGTCGAGGAAAAAGCGGTTGCCGAGCGGATATTCGACGGTCCAGTCGGGACGATCCTCCCGCAGCATCTGGAAGATGACGGGCTCCAGAAGCCGGCCGCGGCGAAGCACTGCGTTGTCGATGTCGCTGTCAGCCGCGCGACCAGACTTGATCGCCCAAAGGCTGAACGGCGTGTCCCATGGATGCACACCCAAGAGGCAACCCGCCACAGAAGCGGTGACGGCCGGCCGGCGCAGCGCAAGCCATTCCTCATGCGTCTGCGGGTAGAGGATTTCGACGGTCACGACGCCACCTCGTCATCATCGTCGGCATCAGCCAAGACGATCTGCAGGTCGGCGTAGGCATCGCGGCCACGGTCGAGCGCCGACTTGAGATCAGGCAGGGTGTCCCAACCCTGTTCTTCTGCGGCGACCACAAGATCGCGGATGGCGTCGAGAACTTCGGCCGGCGTCATGACAGCACCACGAGCCAGAAGCCGGAGCGCTGAATGCCAGCCTCCGAACAGATGCGTAAAGGTCTCGCGCTTCATCGAAAATTCTCCAGTCGGGGAAAGGGTGAGGGGTCAGGCGGCGACCACGTGGATGTCCCAGCCGGCCAGATCGCCGGCGAGAACCGCATCGAGGTCAGCGAGGAAGGCTGTGCAGAGGTCGACCTTCACGTCGGTCCAGCCCAGTCGATCAGCCTTCGCGATCCACTGGCGCATGGCCCATGCTGCACCGGAGATCGTGGCATTAAGCCCCGAGCCGAACTCCTTGCAGATCAGCTTGAACTGCTCGCAGTCGGCATCTCCGCTGGCGCGCTTCATGCGCAGGACGTCGCGCAGGAAATACGGCTTCGTCTGCGGGAGAAGGGCTGGCTTAAGGGTTGAGATCAGACCGTCACGGGCAAGGTCGAGGGGCATCGGATATCTCCTTTGCCCGAAAAGTTGCACATAATGGGTAATTTCGTCAACCCCAAAATGTGTAACTATTTTTGTTCTCAAGCGGCAAGCGAATGCAACCGGCCTCGCGCGCGGAAGCGCCGAATCTGAAACCTTGGAGATTGTGCGATGCGTCGAAGACGGCATGAGCCGTAGCGCTAAGCTACGGCGAACATGCCACGACATTGACGTTGCCGGTTGAGTTCTACATCAACCGATTCACCAAGAACGTCTACCGTAGAGCTCTATGTTTGAAGGTTATCAAATCCGCGCGAGGGCGTAGCGTAGGAGTGCGCGCGCGGGTAAACCGCGCGCTTCGCCTTCGTCAACAGCGATGCAAGAATTATTCAGCCGGCTTGTCGTAGCTGGAACTGACCCTGAATTCCGCCGACTCGTGCAGCCTTCTTTGCGGCGGCGGGCGGAAGAGTAACAAATATTTCGCCGATCCATGCGAGGTGAACCGGCCCAATCGGCTCCGGTTCGTTCCATGACCTCAGGAAAACGCCGCCATTGCCGCGTTCGACAGTCTTGATGAAGCGGCGTCCGTCATCTGTGCGAACCGCAGCTTCCAAGCCATAGAACGACTCAATCGGTTTTCGCTGTTCTTTGAAGACGACGATGATGTGGTCCGGCTTATAGACCGGCCACATCGAGTTACCCCGGACTTTGAAGGCAATCATGTCGTCAGGAACTGGGAATGGAAGCTCGATTTCTTCGAGGCCTTCAGGCGGCACCTGCTCAAAGTCGGGCTCGACTTCGGCACCCGCGCCAACGTACCCCATGACAGCAACGGTGCCAGGAGCCGAGATTATATCGCTCGCCGTCACACCGAAAATCTGGGCCGCCTTGCTGATGTAATCGGCCGTCAGCCGACGCTCGCCACGCTCCAGTTTTATGTACTGGCTGCGGGATACTGACATCTCGTCGGCGGCGCGCTCAAGCGTCCAACCCCTTGAATTTCGAAGCTCTTTTAGACGGTTCCCCATGCCGTGGAAGAATGCCACCCCTTTCACGAGCGGTCGTTTCACAAATTGGGGTTGACGAGATTACACATTTTGGGGAACAAATGGCGCACTATGAAGCTCGCCGATTTCAAAAAACTTCGAAACCTGACCGACGAGGCGCTCGCTGTGATGATCGGCGACTGCACCGTCAGTGCGTTGCGAAAGTGGCTCGCCGGGGACCGTATCCCGCGCCGGGATCAGATGGAGCGCATAGCTGCCATCACCGATGGTCAAGTGCTGCCCAATGATTTCTACGAGATCGAAGTGGTCGCCGCGTCGGGAGATGCGGCGTGAGCGCGTCAGTCTCTGGCCAAGCCACCCTGCGGGCGCTTCAGCATCGCGTAGAGGCTGCGCAGAAGCTTCGTGACATCAGCCTTTGCACGGGACAACCGTCATGACTTCGCGCACCCTCCCAAGCGCGATGGTGGGCCACGTATCCGGTCTCGCGTCCGTGGCCCACCTTTCTTCGTCCGTTTCATCGCCTGTCTCCGTGTCCGTCGCTGGATTGGAGAATGGCGATGTTCGGTTCGGATATCTCGGAATCGCGTTCGGAACACTCCGAATTTTGTTCGGAGGCTATGACGCGGGGGCGGCGCATCATGTCTAGCGTAGCGCTTGCCCAGGAACACAGCCGCGCGCTCGGCAAGATGCTGGCCCCGGATGAAGGCTGGAAGCGGCAGGTTTCGGCCCTTCATCGCGCCCTCACGAGTAGAGACTTCGCGTGGCGGCTGGAAAACCTGACGTGGAACCGTGTGAAGTCTTGGCTGTTCGCCGAGGCGCGCCGCGTCGACTACGAGGAAATGCGCGCGCTCAAGGAGTTGCGCGCGGAACAGGAGGCACGACGTGCCAGGCTTAAACTTGCCGCCACGGCAAACCTTCTGGCAGCGCATCTTGCCGCGGAAGGTGCGCCGCTGGATTGCCACCAAGTGCGCGCTCTCGGCCGCATCGCTGGCGCTCTGGGTGTATCCGGAGTTGCCGAATGACCCACTGGAGGAATCTCAGCCCAGCGGAGAAGCGCTCGGCGGTGAAGAGCAGGGTTCTCGCCGGGGCCAGCTACGAGGTGATCGCCCAGGAGCTGGGCGCACCTAACCGGAACTGCATCGCAAGCGTCGTCACGGCGCTGCGAGGACATGGCGAACTGCCGCCTCCACCATCGAAGCAACAGACCGGTGCAACCGGCGGCGCCGTCGTTCGCGCGAAGGCCAAGGCAAGGCGAGATCGAGCGGTTGCACCTCTTGCCGTCAACATCGCCAACAAGCCTGAATGCCACGTATCCGACCATGGACTGACGATAGACCGCTCGCTGGCCTTCGACCCGCTGCCCGGCACCGAACCGATTGCGCTCGCTGAATTCGGTCCGCGCACCTGCAAATGGCCAGTTGATGGCATCGAGGGCCCTGGCGCTCTCTTCTGCGGCGCCGAAAAAGAGATCGATCTCAGCTTCTGCGCCTACCACCGGCGCCTCGCCTACATCCCCCTCCCAATCCGTTCGAAGGCCGCTGATGCGGCGGCAGAAAGGCTGTCCTGAAATGGCTCGCGTCCTCGAAGGCAGGAACCGCGCGACCGCCGACGAGGCGGCCAGCTTTGTCGATGAGTTCGACCGTCTTGAACAGGAGCGAGAGCGCAAGCTCGACGAGATCGACGCCGAGTTCAAGGCGAAGAAGCGCGCCATCAATTCCAAGATCAACGCCGATCAGAAATCGATCCTCACCGACGCCAAGAAAGTTGGCGTGAAGAAGGGCGTCATCCGCGCGCTGGCCGATCCGCAGAAGCGCCGCCGCAAGGCGCAGGAGCTTCTGGAGCGTGCCAACGAGCGTGCCGACGACGCGATCGACGCGCTCGAGGATGAAGATCAGGACTTCGCCAAGGATATCCGCAAGGCCCTGGGCGACGACTTCGCCAGCCTTCCGCTCGGTGCCGCAGCCGTCGAGCGAGAGGAGGCGAGACCGGAGGCGGCGGTCGATCCCGTCGCCGCAGCGGCCGAAAAGGCTTGGAAGGACGCGGAGCCCAAGAAAGGCAGGGCGGCCAAACACTGAATCCCAGAGCGAAACCGGGGAGGCGAGGGGACCTATCGGATGGGACCTAAGCCGGTGATCCGGGAGTAGGCCGCGCGGGGCGGACCGCGCAGGGGGAACGCCACCTCCTATCAGGCGTGACCAGGCCGGGAGAGCAGCGGCCACCAATTCGAGGAGTTGACCATTGCTCGTGCTCGGTCTCGACATCGCGACCTCCACCGGCGTGTGCTGGATGGACACCGCTTTGCCACCATCGCAGTGGCGGTGCCTCGCCATCGAATCGGAAGGCGAGTTCGCCGAGGACAAGACCGGCGACCTTGCCATCTATCTCCGCGACGAGTTCGCCCTGCGCCGTCCCGATTTTGTGGCTATCGAGATGCCGCGCCGCGACGTCGCCGCCTACCCGAAGCAGGTGTTCGATCCGAAGACCACCCGGATGAAGACCATCCACACGGTCAATGCGGACCAGCTCTTGCTGCCAGCACTTGCGGCCTCTGCGGCCGCCGTCTGCGATCTGTCCGGCGTGCCATGGGGCTGCGTCCACCAGAAGACCTGGCGCGCGGCCTACTTCGGCAAGGGCTTCAAGCCATCAGGCGACGATTGGAAAGCGCCGGCCGTCGACGCCGCGCTCCAGCAGGGCATCCCGCTGCCGGACACCAAAAAGGCGCAGCGAGACGCCGCCGAGGCGGTCGGCATCGCCGCGGCATGGTTCAAGTGCTCGCAGGTTCCGGCGCGGCACCACAGGTCGTTCGCCCAATTGCAGGCCCTTCACCGGAGGGTCGCAGCATGAACGGGCGACCCATAAACAGCCGCCTGCGTCCGACCCATTCGATAGCAGGAGCATTCGCGGTCGGCTTTACGATCGCCGCGTTCGCCATCGTGATCCTCCTGATAGCCGGCGGCGCCCGGCCATGATGGTAGCCGTTCACGCAACGGGCGACTTCCCCGACCTGCAATACCTTTCAGCAGCTTGGAACGGGGTGCGCGTCTTCGCCGTGACGAACCGTCAAGCGTTCTCCAGCCTTCTGTTTCGTGATCCGGACGCGGTTGGCGTCCTGCATTGCCACCTTGCCGAGTTGGCGCCGCAGTTCGTCCGCTGTATGCGAGAGGGCAACATCGAGAGCAGTGTGCTCGTGCTTCTGCGGGAGCGCGGGACGCCTGAACACCGCTCGCAGCGGCGCGCTCAGACGCTGATTGCCGGCGCCGACGACGTGCAGCCGGAAGGTATCGACCCGCGAGAGCTTGTTGCCCGCCTCCGGGCTATCCAGCAGCGCACGCGCTCACCATCTGGCTTGATCGATATCCCATCCGGCAGGTTCGACCCGTCGAACTACACGGCTTCGGGCTCGGGCATCGTCGTGCAGTTCTCCGGCAAGGAAAGTGCCCTGCTGCAAACTCTGGCGACGCGGCCGGGATCGTGCGTCTCCAAAGCATCCTGCATGCAGGCGCTCTATGGCGGCCGGGATGAGGCGCAGGTCAAGATCCTCGACGTTTTCATTCACAAGCTTCGCAGGAAGCTGAAACCGATCTGCGGCGACCGCCCTGTGATCGAGACGGTCTGGGGAGAGGGTTATCGCTTCCTCGTTGACGAGGTGGCGGCGTGAGTGAACCTCGGCCACTTCGCTCGATCCTGGCCGAATGCGTGCGCGCTGCGCGCCTCGGCCCGACCACGTTCACATGGGCATCACTGGGCGAGGCAGGGCAAGAGGAGCTGCACCGCGAGGCCGACCGGACCATCCGGCTCCTCGAAGCGAACGGCGTGCGGCTGACCCGCTTCGGGGAGCCCGACCCCGTCGAACAGCCTCCATCGTCGCCCGTCATCTATTCCGACAAGATCGTCGGCCGGAACGCCGAGCGCCAGTTGCGGCGCGGTGCCGACGACAAGTGGGAAGTCCTGAAGGTCGAGGCCGGCGATGCCGCCGTGCAACTGACCTTCTCCCTTATGCAGGCCTACGAACTCGCCGGCCGCGCGCTTCAGGGCGACAGGGAGGTCGCCAGCGCCCCCGGCATCCTGACCACGCTCGCGGCCGCGCTCGAAATCCATCGCTGCCACGCGGTGACGCTGTGACGGAGGTTCATTTCTTTGTCGGGCTTCATCAGCCGGCCGACGCCCAGCATTTCGAACTCGCCTGCATCAGCATCAATCGGCTACGCGGGCGAAGGAAGACAGTGGCCTGCGCCTGCGTGCTTGTCGACAGCGGCGCGTTCACTGAACTGCTGATCCACGGCGCGTATCGTCATGGCGTCGATGAATACGCTGCCGAGCTTCACCGGCTCTATGATGACGGCGTCGTAAAGATCGCCGCAGCCGTTGCCCAGGACTATATGTGCGAGCCGTTCATGCTCGCCAAAACGGGCCTGAAGATTGAGGATCACCAGCGTCTGACCGTCGAGCGTTATGACGCTCTCAAGGCTGAACTGGACCGGCTGTTCGACGGGGAGTGTCCGTTCCCTGTGATGCCGGTCCTACAAGGCTACGCGCCTTCGGACTACGTCCGCCACATCGAGATGTATGGCGACCGACTGACGCCTGGCATGTGGGTTGGCGTAGGCTCGGTGTGCAAGCGGAACGGCAAGCCGGAATCCATCGTCGAGGTGCTGGCGGCGGTCCATCATGTCCGCCCCGATCTCCTGCTCCACGGCTTCGGTGTGAAATCGACCGCACTGATGCATCCCGGTGTCCGCGATCTTCTCCACAGCGCCGACAGCATGGCGTGGAGTTTCGCCGCTCGCAAAGCAGGGCGCAATGCGAACTGCTGGCGAGAGGCAAGCGCCTTCTCCGACCGTGTCCGCAATCTCGCTTCCGCAGCCGTTGATGCGTGGCAACTGCCTCTGCCCCTGTTCAGATGGAGGTTCGCATGACCGGCCCGCTCGCAGATTTCGGCCGCGACTGGCACGAGTTCGCCGACGGCTTGGCCGATTGGCAGGTCTCGATACTACGCCGCACGGCCGCCGAAATGGCGGACGGGCTCGACCTTGCCGCCATGCTCGCAGTCGAAGGCGCCACCGACTGGCGCGATCTCCAGAACACATGTGACAGATATGCAGATCGGTAGCCGGTCGAAGAAGATGCTCGTCGCCGACCTCCTGTGCGGGGCCGGCGGTTCGTCCACCGGAGCGCAACGCGCGCTCGACGAACTCGGCTTGGAGATGGAACTTGTCTGTCTCAACCATTGGCCGACGGCAATCGATACTCACCAGCGGAATCACCCCGAGGCTCGGCATTATGTGCAGGACATCGCCACGGTACGTCCGCACCTGATCGTGCCGGAAGGCTATCTCGACCTGCTCATGGCCTCGCCAACGTGCACGCACCACAGCGTGGCACGGGGCGGCAAACCGACGAGTGACCAACAGCGTTCCGATCCCTGGCACATCATTACATGGCTCACCGAGCTTCGCGTGAAGCGCATGATCATAGAGAACGTCTGGGAATTCTGCGGCTGGGGGCCAGTCAATCCGAAAACTGGCAAACCGATCAAGGAGCGAAAGGGCGAGTATTTCCATGCGTGGATAGAGACGATCAAGCGTCTCGGTTTCGAGCCAGAATGGCGGAAGCTCAATGCCGCCGACTATGGCGATGCGACCACGCGGCAGCGTTTCATACTCATGGCGAGATCGGATGGCCGCAAGGTGTCGTGGCCGATGCCGACGCATCGCCGGCGCGACCAGATCGCCGACGACCTGTTCTCTGGCGCGCAACCGTGGCGTCCCGCACGCGAGATCATCGACTGGTCGATCAAGGGCAAGTCGATCTTCAACCGCAAGAAGGCGCTGGCTCCGAAGACGCTCATGCGCATCTATGCCGGAGCGGTGAAGCACGATTGGCCGCAACCTTTCATCGTCGTGTTGCGCAATCATATGGCGGCGCAGGGTATCGACGTTCCGCTGCCGACCATCGCAGCGAACGGGCAGCACATCGGGCTTGCCGAACCAGTGATTGTGTCGGCAGCGCATGGCGTTGGCGCCAATGATCCTGACCCGCACAGCCGTCGGGTGAAGAGCGTCGATGATCCTCTCGGGACCATCCATGCCGGCGGCAAGAATTTCGCCGTTGCCGAACCCGTCATAATGAATGGGCGGAAGGGCAACCAGGCGAAACCGGTGTCGACCGAGCCTGTTCCGACGCTCGACACGAAGGGCGGGGTATGGCTGGCGGAACCGTTGGTGCTTTCCCAGCACAATAGCGGCGCGGCCCGCACGTCTGGCGACCCTCTCCCGACCATTACGACCGGTGGCGCTGGTGCTGTGAAGCACGAAGGTTGCGCGCGGCCGATGCTCATCGAGCCCTTCGTGTTGTCCCAGGCATCCGGCGGCGCAGCTAGAGCGATCAGCCTGCCATTGCCGACGTCGACAACCGGCGGCGCCGGAGGCGCGCATGCGCTGATATCGCCATACTACAGCAATGGCTGGCAGGAGCAGTCGGGCACAGCGCCTCCCTGCTATACTGATGATGAGCCACTGCCACCCATCACTACAAAAGGTCGCTTCGGCCTGGTCGTGCCCGTCACCCAATCAGGTGGCGGCGCTTCTGCACGCAACCTCGACACCGACCCCGTGCCGACTATGACAACAGCCAAGGGTGGTGAGTTCGCTGTCGTCATGCCCGTGACGCATGCCGACGATGGCGACCGTACTCGTGACACGTCTGAACCGCTGCCGACGATCACCGGCGCAAACCGCGGTGAACTCGCGTTCATCACAGCGCAGCATGGCGAGCGGCCCGGACAGGCGCCACGTGTGCACAGTATCGACGATCCCGCACCCACCATCGCTGCCACCGGTCACGTCGATCTTGTGGAACCGGACCTCGCCGGCTTCGACATCCTGTTCCGCATGCTGGAGCCACACGAACTGGCCGCGGCCATGGGCTTCAACACCGAAGACGATACCTACGAGTTCGCAGGCACCAAGACCGAGAAGATCAAGCAGATCGGCAACGCCGTCTCCGTCCGGAAGATGAAGGCTTGCGTCGGTGCGATCATGGCGGATGCAGATCCGAAGCACCGCCAGCCTGCGCCTACCGAGTTCCGGGAGGCCGCAGAATGATCCTCGCCGCCCTCGAAACGAAGATCGCCAAGCTCGAATCGGACATAGCCCGCGAGACGGCCGCCATCGCCGCCGCCATCGCCGCGCATCAGATCGGGAACGGCTACTGGCAGCGCCGCCATCGGCTGGAAGCGCAACTCCGCGCCGCCATCGATCTCCGCGATGCAATCAAGGAAGTTCAGCCGTGAGCACCTATCTCGATTTTCTCCGCGCCAAGATGAAGGTCGCACCGGCCACCGGCTTCGATGTCGACGAGGCTGACATCAATCCCGAACTCGCGCCTCACTGCCGCGCCATCGTTAAATGGGCGCTCCAGGGCGGCCGGCGCGGCATCTTCGCCGCCTTCGGCCTGCACAAGACATCGATCCAGATCGAATTGATGCGCCTGATCGGCAAGCATGTCGGCGGCCGTCGGCTGATCGTCCTGCCGCTGGGCGTCCGGCACGAGTTCTTCGATGAGGCGAAGGAACGGTTCCGCGGCGAGTTCGGCATCGATCTCCGGTTCGTCCGCCGCGATGACGAGGTGACCGACGACGATGTCATCCACATCGCCAACTACGAGAGCGTGCGCGACGGCAAGCTCGATCCTCGCCAGTTCGTTGCGGCATCGCTCGACGAGGCTGCCGTCCTGCGCGGGTACGGCACGAAAACCTACCAGACGTTCCTGCCGCTGTTCGAAGGCGTGCGCTTCAAATTCGTCGCTACGGCCACGCCATCACCGAACCGGACGAAGGAGCTTATCCACTATGCCGGATTCCTTCAGGTCATGGATACCGGCCAGGCGCTGACGCGCTTCTTCCAGCGCAACAGCGAGAAGGCGAATGAGCTCACGCTGTACCCGCACAAGGAAGACGAATTCTGGCTCTGGGTGAATAGCTGGGCCGTCTTCCCGCAATCGCCGGCCGACCTCGGCTTTCCCGACGACGGATACGTTCTGCCGAAGATGACGGTGAACTGGCACGAGGTCCCGACCAACCATGCGGCGGCCGGCGTCGATCGCGACGGGCAGGGCTTACTGATCAACGATCCCGGCGCCGACATCATCCACGCGGCGCGCGAGAAGCGGGTGAGCATGGATGCCCGCATCGCCAAGATGGTCGACCTGCTCGCCGAGGCACCCGACGAGCACTGCGTGCTCTGGCACCATCTCGAGGATGAGCGTCGCGAGATCGAGGCTGCGGTTCCCGGCGTGCGATCTATCTTCGGATCACAGGACCTCGAGAAAAACGAGGCGCACGCAGTCGGCTTCAAGAACGGAGAGTTCCAGCGTCTGGCCACGAAGCCAGAAATGTCGGGGGCGGGCTCCAACTTCCAACGGTACTGCGCATGGGAAATCTTTGTCGGGATTAATGCGCAATTTCATGACTTTATCCAAGCCATCTACCGTGTCGTGCGCTTCGGCCAGAAGCGCGAATGCCGCATCGACATCATCTATTCTGAGGCCGAGCGCGGCACCCGGCGCATCCTGGAAGAGAAGTGGGCCGAGCACGACCGGATGATGGGGCGGATGACCGAGATCATCCGCAAGTACGGCCTCGGCAAGCTGCCGCTGGAATCGGTCCTGAAGCGTTCCATCGGCGTCGACCGGCAGGTCGAGGAAGGTGAGTATTTCCGCATCGCCCACAATGATTGCGTCGACGAGGCTGGCCGCACCGAGGCGAACAGCGTCGGCTTGATCGTCACCTCGATCCCGTTCAGCAACCACTACGAATATACGGCCAGCTATAACGATTTCGGCCATACCGACGACAACGAGCACTTCTGGCGGCAGATGGATTTCCTGACGCCTGAGCTTTTCAGGATCCTTCAGCCGGGCCGCATCTACGCCTGCCACGTCAAGGATCGCATCCTGTTCGGCAACGTCACCGGCACAGGCCTCCCTACCGTCTCGCCCTTCCATGCCGAAGCGATCTTCCATGGCCTGAAACACGGCTTCGACTATTGCGGCATGATCACCATCGACACCGACGTGGTGACCGAGAACAACGGCAATTACCGGCTCGGCTACACCGAGATGCTGAAGGACGGCACCAAGATGGGCGTCGGATCGCCTGAATATGTGCTGCTCTTCCACAAGCCACAGACCGACCGCACCAAGGGCTATGCCGACGAGCGGGTTGGAAAGAGCCGCGAGGAATACAGCCTGGCGCGCTGGCAACTCGACGCCCATGCGCACTGGCGCTCCAGCGGCAACCGGCTCCTGACCCGCGAGGAATGGCTCCAGATACCGCCCAAGGCGATCCCGAAGGCGTTCCGCGCCTATAGCGGCGCCACCGTCTACGACCATGAGGCGGTCGTAACCATCGGCGAAGACCTGCAATCGAAGGACCGGCTGCCGACCGAATACATGTCGCTGGCCCCGGTCTCGCATTCGCCGTGGATATGGTCCGACGTCGTGCGCATGCACACGCTCAACGGCAGCCAGTCCAGCCGGAACGTCGAGAAGCATATCTGCCCGCTCCAGTTCGATATCGTGGACCGCCTGATCGACCGGTATTCGGTTCGCGGCGATGTCGTCTACGACCCGTTCGGCGGACTGATGACCGTGCCCTATCGGGCCATCGCCAAGGGCCGATTCGGGATGGCTTCAGAGCTCAATGCTACGAGCTTCAAGGACGGCGTCCATTACTGCCGGGAAGCTGAAGCCAAGCGCAACGTTCCTAGCCTGTTCGATCTCATGGAAACGCCTTCGATCGAGCCTAGCATGGATGACCTTACCTCGGGGGCGAAGGTATGAAACTGACCCGACTAGGAGACCAAAGTCAGGGCGTCGGGGCGCTCGACTGTGATGTCGAGATCGCGGTGGGTGGCCCCGACGATGGATATGCATACTTGAACTCGGAGCGGCACACGGGCCAGGTCGTTGAGTATTTCACCGGCTACGGTAGCGGCCTTTTTCTCCACGGTGATGGAAAACTCGACAAGGGCAGGTGCTCGCGATCGGTCCAACCACCCGGGCACAAACATGCGGCCTCTTTTCAGCTCTTCGGCCAAAATATTGCGTCGCACAGGATCCGTGTCCTCGACTCTGACGTCGGCAAACACAAATCCCTGGTCCTCTGGGATGCTGATATTCCTGATGAGGATCGGGTTTCGGTTCCAGTTGACCACCTGAAGTCGGCTGGAAAACGCCGCGTCGACGTTCCGTTCTCGCGGATCGAAGAGCGACGCCGTAGGGTCGGCATCCCCTACGATGAATTCCGTCTGCTGACGGGCGACATGAAGTTGTCGCGCAAGCCAAAAGATTGTCGCTCCCGCCGCGACCGTAGCCGCCCATCCGCTCAATGCGCCAATCCAATCACGCAAACAGCGCATGTCCTGTTGGCCACACCAGGATGGAATCCGGTCGGCAGAAAGCAAAACGAGCGCAATAAGGCAGGCAAAAATGCCGCCCGCAAACGCCAAAACAGCCTGCGAAAATTCCCGTCCACCCCACATGGACCTTCGAATAGCACAGCCGGAGGTTCCCTGTGAACGACGTCGACGCCCGCGCCGTGGCGGTTTTCGGGGGATTTCAGGGCGAATTCCGAAAGGTCCACCGAGCCGCATACGAGCCCGTCCAGTTGGATGGGGTAGCGAGAATCTATGACACCGCGGCTGAGGCGGAAACTGCTGCCTGGCGTGCCCTGAAGGCTCACCTTTGCGGAGAGATCGTGCGGAGCGGAGACAAGGCCAGCGCCGCGCGCAGCCAAGCCGAGGAGCTTTTCGGGAAAGTCTTCCCCGGCAAGGGGCGGAAGCCGGTTGAGGTTGTGCGGCGATGACGTTCCGGCTTGAACCGCCACCAGCGCCAAAGAGCGCCCGCATCCGCCGTGGCGGCTGGTCATGGGGGCAGGTCGAAGGTGTTCGGCATCGCTCCCTATCGCTCGGCGCCGGCATCCAGTCGTCCACCCTTGTCATGATGATGGTGACCGGCGATTTGCCGTGGGTGGATTCGATCCTGTTTGCTGACACGGGCGACGAGAGCATCAGGACGCTCGAGCATCTGGATTGGCTCGAAGGACAGGTAAAACTCCACACGAATGGTCGCGTCGAAATCCATCGGGTCGGTCGTGGCGGTCGCCTTTCCGATCGCATCCGCAATCGCGCTGCCGGCCGTGGCGTCATCAACAATGATCGGTTCGTGTCGGCGCCTTTCTATACCGAAGGCCGGAAGGGCAAGCGGAACGGTGCCGGAGGCCAGGGTAAGAGACAGTGCACGAGGGAGTTCAAGCTTGAGCCGCTAGACCGCGCCAGGCGCGGTCTGCTGGGATACCGGCCGCGACAACGTATTCCAGCCGGATCGGTAGAAGTCTGGATTGGAATCTCGACCGACGAGGTCGTTCGCGCGGGCGCGGCATTCTCGCCTTGGCAAATCAATCGGTATCCTCTCCTCGAAATGCGCATGTCACGACAGGATTGCGTGGCATGGCTGGAGAGCCACGGCTTTCCGGTTCCTCCAAAGTCAGCTTGTGTGTTCTGCCCCTATCGGTCGAATGCCGAATGGCGCTGGCTCCGCGACAATGATCCGCAGGGGTGGGCCGACGCACTGGAGATCGACAGACTAATTCGCAACACGCCCGGTATGCGCGAGCGCGAGTTCCTGCATCGCGACCGCGTGCCGCTCGCCGAGGTAGACCTGTCTACCGACGAAGAACGCGGACAGGGCATGCTCATGGTCTGCGACGCGGGGTGCGGTCTCTGACATGCCATCCTCCGACTTCAATGTCCCGATCGAGCAGGTAGCGCTGCGCGTCCTGCCGGAATTCATGGGAGAGCCGAACAAGGCTCTCTCTTCGCGTTCCGAACTGCGATGGGGCAAGAACGGCAGCCTGTCGGTCGACCTGCAGAAGAACACCTGGCACGATCACGAAGATCAGACCGGCGGCGGCGTACTCGACCTGCTCACCTCATTTCGCGGGTACAACAAGGCTGAGGCGGTCGAATGGTTGCAGGACGAGGGTTTCCTTGAGCGGAAGGAACGGCCGATCGGCGCCGCCAACGGCTCGTCGCCCCAGGGCAAGTTCGCTGGGTTCATGGACGACTGGCCCGTCGCCACCTTCGAATATTTCGACGATCGCGGCCGGCTCGCCTATGAGGTCCTGAAATTCGCCAAGACCGCGCCTCGTCGTTATATGCAGCGCCGCAAGCACCCGGCCGGCAAGGGCTGGATATGGGGATTGCAGGGCGGCACCTATGGGCAGGTGAAGTCCGGAGACTGGTTCAAGGCCAAGGATGGCAAGCATTATCAGGCGGAGGAGACCTTCGAAGATGCCATCCGCTGGCTCTACCACCGCGACGAGGTCCTGAAGGCGAAGGCCGACGGCATCACCATCTATCTATGCGAGGGCGAAAAGGACGTCGAGACCCTGCGGGCATGGGGCTTCACAGCCACCACGAACGCCGGCGGCGCGAAATACTGGTCCGATTCATTCGATGATGACCTCGCCGGCGCCGATGTCGTCATCCTTCCCGACAACGATGAACCCGGCCGATCCCGCGCCCAACTCCGCGGCGCCGGCCTGTTCGGCAAGGCGAAGTCCGTGCGCGTGCTCGATATTGCGGACCACTGGCCAGATGCCGGGGAAAAGAACGATATCACGGATTGGCAGGACAAAGCCGGGGGGACGTCCGACCGGTTCGCCGAACTAACGAGGAAGGCCAAGCCCTGGCACCCGGAGCGCACGCGCGCCTTCGGCGCCTACTACCACGACGAGCTCGACGGACCCGGCCTGCAACTCGACTACATCATCGACGGCTGGATCTCCACGCGCGGCCGTTCCGTCTTGGGCGGCCCGTCAGGATCCGGTAAATCCTTCCTTGCTCTCCACGCTGCATATTGCATTGCCCGAGGCGTCGATTTCTTCGGCCACCACGTCGAGCAGGGTGGCGTGATCTACCAGGCCGGCGAGGGCGGCCTCGGCATGAAGAAGCGCCAGCGCGCCTATGTGAAGCACTTCGGGGTCGACAATGCACATGACCTTCCGATCGTCGTCTTGCCGGCCAAGGTCGACCTGTTCGCCAAGGATGGCGACACGGACCGCCTCATCGACGCCATCAAGCAGGCACGCCTTACCATGAGCGCTCCGCTGCGCGCCGTCTTCATCGACACGCTGGCGACGGCCACGATCGGCGCCGACGAAAATTCCGGCAAGGACATGGGCTACGTGCTGGCCAACATCGCGCGCATCGAGGACGAGTGCGCCGTCCACGTCTGCCTGGTCCACCACATGAATGCCGAGGGCAAGAAGTTGCGCGGGCACACCTCGATCCACGGTACGCATCCGAGGAAGGCCGCGTGATCGTCGCGTGCGCGTGTAACGACGTCCGGCTATGATGGCAGCCGGCTCAGGCGGCCTCGGCGACTGCCGGCTTTTCGGTCTGGCACTTCCAATTCCAAGGCAGCAGCTCGTGAATGCTATT
>JAFKJW010000194.1:0-38974 GCA_017305925.1 Hyphomicrobiales bacterium
GATAATTGTTGGCGCAGAGATTCAGGCTCCGTCGCCGTCCATGACTGGAAACAATTTCGATCTCGCCGGATTGCGCCGATGTGATCTTCCGCTCGCGCTTGAGCAGGTTGTTTGCCTCAATATCTTTCAGGACATCGTCGAGATAATTGAAAAATCGCGACACAATAATCCTCCATAATGGAATTTCCATTATAGAGGAGTCATTGGATCAGTCTAGTGGAATTTTTAATGATAGAGCAAGACGAGCAGGCCGCGGGCCGTCTTCTCGTCGATGCCGCGCGCCATCATGTAGAAGAGATGGTTGCGGTCGATCTCCGTGACCGTCGCGCCATGGCCGCAGGCCACGTCGTCGGCGAAGATTTCCAGCTCCGGCTTGGTCGAGAACTCAGCGTCGTCCGACAGCAGCAGCGTGTTGCAGGCCATCTTCGCGTCGGTCTTCTGCGCCACCTGATGGACGTTGATGCGGCCTTGGAAGACGCCGCGCGCCCGGCCCGTGACGACGTTGCGCACCAGCTCGCGCGAGCCGGTTTCCGGCACGGCATGGTCGAGCACCATGGTGACGTCGGTATGCGTCTCGCCGCCGAGCAGGTTGACGCCGCGCAACTGGAAGTCGGAGCCCTCGCCCTTCACCGCGACGCGGATTTCCTGCCGCACCAGCCTGCCGCCCGCGTTCATGACGAAGAGCGTCAGCTTCGCGTTCCGGCCGATCCAGGCGTTGAACTGGCCAAGGTGGGTCGCAGAATCCGACTGCTCCTGCACGATGACGTAGAGCACTTCGCTGTCGTCGCCGACCGTGAGGTTGCCGACCGACGACACCAGCGCAGTGCCCTCGCCCGTGTGGCGCTCGATCACCGTCACCCTGACGCCGTTGCCGATCCGCACCGGCAGGCGAACATGCACCTGGCCGCCGGCCTGGACATCCTGCAACTCGATCGGTGCGGAGAGCTGCGTGCCGTCCGCCACCTCGAGGAAATAGCCGTCCGCCACGAAGGCGGCGTTCAACGCACCGATCGCGTCGTCCGCATCCGCCGGCTCGAGCGCGCGCGCGACAGAACCGTCGCCAAGCTTCTCGGAAAGCCGCTCGACGGCGACGCCATCGATCTTCGGCAGCTTGTCAGAGGACACGCCGTTGAGAAGCGGCAGCACCGCCGCGCCCTCGACCAGCGGCGTGACCGGAGCGGCGTGGGCGGCCGGATCGAAGGCCGGCACGGCGGTCAGCAGGCGGCGGAGGTCGGTGTAGTGCCAGGCCTCGACGCGCCGGGTCGGCAAGCCTGCCTTGACCTGCTCGATAGCGTTGTCGCGCTTGACCATCACCGCGCCGTCGCCCGGCAGGTCGGTGATCCGCGCGGCGAAGGAATCGATCAGGGCCGTTTCGGCGGCCGTTCGCTGTGGGGCTGCATGGATGTTCATGGCGATGCTCACTCGGCTGCTTCCTGGATGAAGCCGGCGTAGCCCTCCGCCTCCAGCGTATGCGCCAGGCCCTTGTCGCCCGAGCGGATCACCTGCCCCTTGTAGAGCACGTGAACCGTGTCCGGCACGATGTAGTCGAGCAGGCGCTGGTAGTGGGTGATGACCACGACGGCCCGGTCAGGCGCGCGCAGCGAGTTCACGCCGTCGGCCACGATCTTCAGGGCGTCGATGTCGAGGCCGGAATCGGTCTCGTCGAGCACGCACAGCTTCGGCTCCAGAAGCTTCATCTGCAGGATTTCGGCGCGCTTCTTCTCGCCGCCGGAGAAGCCGACATTGAGCGGCCGCTTCAGCATGGCCATGTCCATGTTGAGCGAGGCGGTCGCCTCCTTCACGCGCTTCAGGAACTCCGGCACCTTCAGCGGCTCCTCGCCGCGCGCCTTGCGCTGGGCGTTCATCGCCACCTTCAGGAACTCCATGGTGGCGACGCCCGGGATCTCCATCGGATACTGGAAGGCGAGGAAGATGCCCGCGGCGGCGCGCTCGGCCGGATCCATCTCGAGGATCGACTCGCCGTTGTAGAGAATGTCGCCCTCCGTCACCTCGTAATCCTCGCGGCCGGCGAGGATGTAGGAGAGCGTCGATTTTCCCGAGCCGTTCGGACCCATGATCGCGGCGACCTCGCCGGCCTTCACGGTGAGGTTCAGGCCACGGATGATCTCGGTGTCCGTGTCGGCGATCTTGGCATGGAGGTTGATGATTTCGAGCATTTTTCTTCTTTCAAGCTGTCTACAGCGTGGCTGATCGACGTCTCAGTCGGCCAATTCCAGACGCTTCTCGATGCGATCGAGCCGAACCTTGATGCTGGCAATTTCGCCATCATGGAGCGTCTGGCTTCCAAGCAGGCCGGCCATGTGCTGGCGGACAATGAGCATCTCGGCGCGCATCGTTCCCATATCCTCCTTCATTGAGGACATATCGGCACGGATGTTGCGCAGATGCTCAAGAATGAGGTTCTCGACCTTCTCGTTCATCACCCCACGCTCCCCTCCAGGCTGATGTTGATCAGCTTCTGGGCCTCGACGGCGAATTCCATCGGCAGTTCCTGGATGACCTCGCGCACGAAGCCGTTGACGATCAGCGCGATCGCCTCCTCCTCCGGAATGCCGCGCTGCATCACGTAGAACTTCGCGTCTTCGGAAATTTTTGAGGTGGTCGCCTCGTGCTCGAATTGCGCCGTGGAGTTCTTCGCTTCGATATAGGGCACGGTGTGTGCGCCGCACTGGTCGCCGATCAGCAGCGAATCGCAATTGGTGAAGTTGCGCGCGTTCGCCGCCTTGCGGTGGGCCGAGACCTGGCCGCGATAGGTGTTCTGCGAAAAGCCCGCCGCAATGCCCTTGGAGATGATACGGCTCGACGTGTTCTTGCCGAGATGGATCATCTTGGTGCCGCTGTCGATCTGCTGGTAGCCGTTCGATACGGCGATCGAATAGAACTCGCCGCGCGAATCGTCGCCGCGCAGGATGCAGGACGGGTATTTCCAGGTGATGGCCGAGCCGGTCTCGACCTGCGTCCAGGAAATCTTGGAGCGATGGCCCCGGCAGTCGCCACGCTTGGTGACGAAATTGTAGATGCCGCCCTTGCCTTCGGCGTCGCCCGGATACCAGTTCTGCACCGTCGAATATTTGATCTCGGCGTCGTCCAGCGCGATCAGCTCGACCACGGCGGCGTGAAGCTGGTTCTCGTCGCGCTGCGGCGCCGTGCAGCCTTCGAGATAGGAGACGTAGGCGCCCTCCTCCGCGATGATCAGCGTGCGCTCGAACTGGCCGGTGTTCTTCTCGTTGATGCGGAAATAGGTGGACAGCTCCATGGGGCAGCGCACGCCCTTCGGCACGAAGACGAAGGAGCCGTCCGTGAAGACGGCCGAGTTCAGCGTGGCATAGTAATTGTCCGTCGGAGGCACCACGGAGCCGAGATATTTCTTCACCAGTTCGGGATGCTCGCGGATCGCTTCCGAGATCGAGCAGAAGATGACGCCGGCCTTGGCCAGCTCCGCCTTGAAGGTGGTGACGACGGAGACCGAGTCGAACACGGCGTCGACCGCCACGCGGCCCGACTTGTAGACATTGTCGTTGCTGCCTTCGGGAGTTTCCCCGGCCTCGGCGGGCGCCGCTTTCCGCACGCCGGCAAGGATCTCCTGCTCCTTCAGCGGGATGCCGAGCTTCTCGTAGGTCCTCAGAAGCTCCGGATCGACCTCGTCCAGCGACTTGGGGCCCGACTGGTTCTTCGGCGCGGCGTAATAATAAACGTCCTGGAAGTCGATCTTGGGATAGTCGACGCGCGCCCAGGTCGGCTCCTCGAGCGTCAGCCAGCGGCGGAACGCGTCCAGGCGCCATTCCAGCATCCAGTCCAGCTCGTTCTTCTTCTCGGAAATGAACCTGATAATGTCTTCGCTAAGGCCCTTGGGAGCCTTGTCGGTCTCGATCTCGGTCTCAAATCCGTATTTATACTGATCGACGTCGATCTTTTTCACACGATCGATCGTCTCCTGCACGGCAGGCATAGGCGTTCTCCATCCATGCCGGGGTCAAGGCCCGGCCGTTTTCAAACTATGGCACCGTGAGCGGCGTGCGCCGCATATAGTACCTTTTCGCCGGGATTTCACCCCGGCAGAGCCGCCATTCGAGCAGCCCAGTCATGCGTTTTGCCGCGGGCGGCGGCGACCGGCCCTCAGGCCGCCTTCGTCGCCCCGCCGCGCCGCGCCAGGATCTGCTCCAGCGCGGATCCGAAAAGCGCGACTTCCTCCGCGCTCGTCGAGGGCCCGATGGACACGCGCAGCGCGCCCGCGTCTATACCGAACCCCATTGCCCTCAGAACATGGCTCGGCCCCACCTTGCCCGACGAACAGGCCGAGCCCGCCGAAAGCGCCACACCCGCAAGGTCGAAGGCGATCTGTGCCGTCTCGGCCTTGATGCCGGGCAGCGCGAAGAAGCTCGTATTGGGCAGGCGAGACGTCGCCGCGCCGAAAATCGTGGCATGCGGCTCGCGCGCCAAGAGGTCGCGCTCCAGCCTGTCGCGCATCGCGCGCACCGCGCCGATCCCGCCCAGCTCGGAAAGCGCCGCGCGCGCCGCCGCCCCGAAACCGGCGATGCCTGCGACGTTCTCCGTACCGGCGCGATGGCCTTTCTCCTGTCCGCCGCCGCCGAGCAGCGGCTCCGGCATCATCAGGTCCGACGCCGCGACAAGCGCGCCAACACCCTTCGGCCCCCCGATCTTGTGGGAGGACAGGATGAGGTAGTCGGCATGGCCGGCGGCGATGTCGAGGGCGATTCGGCCGGCGCTCTGGGCGGCGTCGAGCATGAGGACCGCACCTCGTTCACGGGCGATCCGGCCGATTTCCTCCACGGGCTGAATCACGCCCGTCTCGTTGTTGGCATGGTGGATCGCCACCAGCGGCAGGCCCTCCTGCCTGTCATGCGCGGCAAGCGCGGCGGCCAGCATGGCGAGGTCGAGCACGCCGTTTCCATCCACGCCGATTCGCGTCACCTGCGCGGCATCGAACGCCCCGCCGCCGAGAATGCACGGATGATCGGCCTCGCAAACATAGAGCCGCGCCATGCGCAGCGGCGCCCGGCCCATGCGCCAGCGGGGCGAAAGCAGCATCGCAGCCGCTTCCGTCGCGCCGGAGGTGAAGACGACATGCTCCGGCTTCGCGTTGACGAGCGCGGCGACGGAACGCCGGGCCGCCTCGACGATTCCGCGCGCTGCCCTGCCTTCGGCGTGCACGGATGAGGGATTGGCCGCCGTCAGTGCCTCCAGCATAGCGGCGCGCGCGCCGGCGCGAAGCGGCGCGCTTGCGTTGTGGTCCAGATATGCCCGCTTCGCGGTCATCTCAGCGTTTACCAATTCCATTCCCGGGCCGGATAACGCATATGCGTTATTTCCTTGAAATCCCAAGGCGAGCCATCCTATTTACGCGCCTTGGCAAACGGACGGCAAATGCCGACCAGTTTTGAACAATTCTAAAGAAGCTTCTAAGGAGGCTCCGCACCCGCGTCAAGGCCGCAAAGGGCTCGCAGGGCGGCGCCTTCGGACCGTCCGATGGAGTAACGATGCCCGAGGTCATTTTCAACGGTCCCGCCGGGCGTCTTGAGGGCCGCTACCAGCCGTCCAAGGAAAAGAGCGCGCCCATCGCCATCGTGCTGCATCCGCATCCGCAGTTCGGCGGCACGATGAACAACAAGATCGTCTACGATCTCTTCTACATGTTCCAGAAGCGCAACTTCACCACGCTGCGCTTCAACTTCCGCGGCATCGGCCGCAGCCAGGGCGAGTTCGACCATGGCTCGGGCGAACTGTCGGACGCCGCCGCGGCCCTCGACTGGGTGCAGTCTCTGCATCCCGATTCCAAGACCTGCTGGGTGGCGGGCTATTCCTTCGGCGCATGGATCGGCATGCAGCTTCTGATGCGCAGGCCCGAGATCGAGGGTTTCATCTCGATCGCGCCGCAGCCCAACATCTACGACTTCTCCTTCCTCGCGCCCTGCCCGTCGTCCGGCCTCATCATCCACGGCGATTCCGACAAGGTCGCGCCGCCGAAGGACGTGCAGGGCCTCGTCGACAAGCTGCACACGCAGAAGGGCATCACGATCACGCAGAAGACGCTGCCGGGCGCCAACCATTTCTTCGCGAACGACGCGCAACTTCTGATCGACGAATGCTCGGACTATCTCGACCGGCGCCTTGCCGGTGAGCTGGCAGACCCCCGCGCGAAGCGGCTGCGCTGAATTCGCCGGCAGCCGAACCGCGAAAGACGAGGCAGCGAGAATGCCGACATTCAAATCCGAATTCCTGCGCGTCATGCACGAGCGCGGTTTCATCCACCAGATATCGGATGAATCCGGCCTCGACGATCTTTTCGCGACGGAGGTCGTGACAGCCTATATCGGCTTCGACGCGACCGCGAAGAGCCTGCATGCCGGTTCGCTCATCCAGATCATGATGCTGCACTGGATGCAGAAGACGGGCCACAGGCCGATTGCGCTGATGGGCGGCGGCACGACGATGATCGGCGATCCCTCCTTCAAGGACGAGGCGCGCAAGCTCCTGACGGTCGAGGACATCCAGTCGAACCTCACCGGCATCCGGAAGAATTTCGCCCGCTACATCCGCTTCGGCGACAGTCCCCGCGACGCGGTGATGGTCAACAACGCCGACTGGCTGCTCGACATCAAATATGTGAGCTTCCTGCGCGACGTCGGCCGGCATTTCTCCGTCAATCGGATGCTCTCCTTCGATTCCGTCAAGCTCAGGCTTGACCGCGAGCAGTCGCTCTCCTTCCTCGAATTCAACTACATGATCCTCCAGGCCTACGATTTCGTGGAGCTCAACAGGCGTTACGGCTGCCGGCTCCAGATGGGCGGCTCCGACCAGTGGGGCAACATCGTCAGCGGCATCGACCTCGGCCACCGGATGGACACGCCGCAGCTCTTCGCGCTGACGACGCCGCTGCTGACCACCGCGTCCGGCGCCAAGATGGGCAAGACGGCGTCAGGGGCCGTGTGGCTCGACCCGGAGATGATGTCGCCCTACGATTTCTGGCAGTATTGGCGCAACACCGAGGACGCCGATGTCGGCCGTTTCCTGAAGCTCTACACGACGCTTCCCCTGGACGAGGTCGCGCGGCTGGAGAAGCTCGGTGGGGCCGAGATCAACGACGCCAAGAAGGTGCTGGCGACCGAGATCACCGCGATGCTGCACGGCCGTGAGGCGGCCGAGCAGGCGGCCGAGACGGCCCGCAAGACCTTCGAGGAAGGCGCGCTCGCCGAGACGCTGCCGTCCGTCGACGTGCCGGCTGCCGCGCTGGAACAGGGGATCGGCATCCTGTCGCTGTTCGTCACGGCCGGGCTCGCCGCCTCGAACGGAGAGGCCCGGCGGCACATACAGGGCGGCGCGGTGCGCCTCAACGACGAGCCGGTCCGGGACGACCGCAGGACCGTCACGCGCGCCGACCTGGGTGACGGCGGGGTGATCAAGCTTTCCCTCGGCAAGAAGAAGCACATTCTCGTCAGGCCCGCCTGAGAGCCGAGAGCCTTGCGTGCCCGCTTTCATCGGAACTCGAAGATCTGCCTGAATATGCCGGGCGCGATCACCGACAGCGGGTTGACCTGAAGGCGCGGCTTGGCCGCCTTGCCTTCCAGCTTGAAGGTCACGCCGATCAGGCCGCGGTCGCGGCCGTTTCCGAGAATTATGCCGATGATCGGCAATTCCGCGAACAGCCGGTTGAGCCCATAGGCGGGCATGAAGGTCCCGGTCATGTCGATATTGCCGGCCTGGTCATAGAGCGTGCCCTGGAACGTCGCGCCGATCATGCTGCCGCGCAGGACGCCTCCCTCGATGCGCAGATAGGCGGGGCCTTTCTCGATGGTCGCGGAACTGCGGCGGACGTCGACGCTCGACGTGTCGATGTCGCGCTTTACCACGTCGTTCAGGCTGCGGCCGCCGCCGCCCGGCGCCTTGGTCGACACGATGGAACCGAGGCGGGATTCGTTGACGATGTAGAAATTGGACACGTTGACCTGGCCGCGCATCACGCCGTTGCTCTGGCCGCGCAGCGAGACATCGACCTGGCCGCCGCGCATATGGTCATAGATGTCCAGGAAGCGGACGAGCGAGCCGGCATCCGCGGACTGGATGCGCATCGCGGACTGGCCGCCGTCCACGGCGTTGCTGATGCTGACCGCGCCGCCATTGTCGGTGACGGCCGAAAGCGTGTAGGTCGGCTGGGCGCCACCGCCCTGGTACTCGAGGCGGGCGTTCATCAGCGCCTCGTCGTTGAAGCCGGCCAGCTTGCCGACCGTCGCCTCGAGCGAGATGGCGCTCGTGCCGTCCGACGACGAACCGCCGCCGTCCGCACTCCCGACGATGCGCTTGATCAGGGCGCGGGCGTCGAACGCGTCGGCGTCGACGGCGACCGCATAGGATTTGCCGCGACGCGTGATGCTGACGCGCGCGGCATCGCCGCGGTTCAGCTGGACGTTGCCGAACTTCGCCGAAGCCAGCGCGCCGGATTCGATCCGAACGTCGCCCGATATGCCGAACGTGGCGCCGCTCAGCTTGAAGTCGGCCAGCCGCAGCACCGTTCCGTCGCGTCTGAGGTCGAATGCGAGCGAGGCCGGGACTCCCGTCCCCTTGCTCCAGCCGACCCATGGAATGCTGAGCTTCGTCCCCGCCATGTCGGCCTGGACCTTCTGCGTCCCGTCCGCAGCGGCCGCGTCGACCTTCAGTGTCATCGTTCCGGAGACGAGATCGTCGAGGCCGGGGGCAACGAGGCGGCGCCGCTTGTCGTCCAGCGTAAGCTCGATGTCGCGCCGCCGCTTCGGACCGCCTGCCCTGAGCGGCTCGACGATGGCGAGCTTGGCGGGGACGCCGTTCAGCGTCGCGCTCGCATCGATCCTGGCGGCATCCTGATCGACGCGGATCAGGCCGTTCATGTCCGCAATTTTCTGGCCGCTGAAGGGCTTGGCGATATCGAGATTGCCGGTGTTCAGGTCGACCTGCCATTTCAGCGTCGAAAGATCCGTGGCCCTATCCAGCGGGACCTGCGTGCGCACATGCCCCTTCACGTCGCCGCTGAAATCGGCCGGCTGCATGTCGAGCCGGCGCATCGCGTTGATCGGCTCCAGCGACGCCAGCTCCGCAACGGCCTCGGCACGGCCGGCGATATCCAGGTCGAGCAGGCCCACCACGGGATTGACGTTGGCGTCGCGGAAAACGAGGCGGCCGTTCGAGACGTCGATCCTGCGGTCTCCGGAAAGATAGGCCGTCCCCGAATCGAGGACGATGTCCACATCGTTGCCGCTGAACTCGATCGAGCCGCGCGCATCGCGGATCGGCGGCAGCGATCCCGTGGTGTCGAAACGGGAATCTGTGACCTTGAAACGGCCGTGGATCTCGTCACGGTTGAGCGGAATGCCGTCACCCAGCCGACCCGGCGCGACGCGGTAGGCGATTTCGCATTCGACCACGCTGCCGCCGAGGAAGTTCGCCAGCGCCCATTGCCGCGCCTTCCCCGCCGCGATCCACGGCCAGAGCTGCTTCACCTGGGACACCGGCATGTTTGACGACGACACGGTAAGCGCGAGGCCCGGCGTCTTGCCTCTTTCGAAATCGACGGAGGCCGTGCCGGCCACTTCGCCGTTCGCCGTGCGCACCGCCAGTTCGTCGGCCGTCAGCATCAGGGTGCGTTCGTCGAACCGCCCTGCCATGCGTGCGGTGAGCTGGATCGGCGCTTCCGGAGAATCCAGCGGCGCCAGCACGGCATCGTCCGCGACGAATTCGTAGCGATAGGCCAGCTTTCCCGGCGGGGCGGTGCCGGCCGGCTGGGGTCCGATCGCACCGTTCATGACGAAGCGGGACTTGCCGGTCGCCACCACCAGCCTGTCGATCTCGATCTTGTTGGAGCCGACCAGAAGCGTTGCATCGATGTCGGCATCGCTCACGAGAACGCCGCGCTTGCCGAGATCGATCACCGACTTCTCCAGCTTCGCCGAAAGCGACAGCCGCCCGCCGCCGTTCTCGTTCTCCGACCCGGCGACGACGAGGCCCACCGATCCGATGCGGCTCTTGCTGCCGTCGTCGGACAACGTGCCCGATGCGCTCAGTTCGAGCGGCTGGGAGGGGGCGAGATCGAGCTTCAGCCTCAGGTCGGCGATGCGCCGCCCGTCTTCCGCCTGCCTGGCAGTGCCTTCGAGGTTGATGTCACGTCCATCCAGCGCTCCCCGCGCGGCGAGGGAAAGCGAACCGTCGCCATTGTCGGAGAGCGAAGCGCGCGAGACAATCAGGCTGCGGATGCGTCCCGTCTCGGCCAGCACGAGTTCGGTGTTCTCCAGGTCGATCCGGCCGGTTCCGGCCCGCCGGAGGGTGTCGAGCGCCTGCCGCAGGGTGTCGAACAGAGCCTCGCCCGCCAGATCCGGATCCACGAGGCCGTCCTCGTTGCGCAGGCTTGCCGTCCAGTCGCCGGAGCCGCGCCCGGTGAGCGCCGGAACGACGATGCGCGCATCCGTGATCTTGGCACTTCCGAGGCGCACGTCGCCGCGCAGCAGCGGCAGTATCCTGATGCCGAAACGCAGGGTGCCGGCTTCCACCTCGCGCGTGCCGTTCTGCAGGATCGCGAGATCGCGGATGTTCAGCGCGATCAGGCTGGCGCCGTCGAAGGAAATATTTGCCGGCCCGACCGTCGCGGCCATGTTCGGGCCCGCGGCGCGTTTCAGAGCCGCCTCGGCCTCGATGCGAAGCCGCTCCGCGCCGATCCCGGAAATGCCGAGGAGATAGAGACCGACGACGGCCAGAAGCACGAGACCCGCGATCGCCCCGAGCGTCCTGGCGGCGACGCGCAGGACGCCGCGAGACACGGCAGGCCTTGACGACGGCGGCTTCCTTGCCGCAGGCGGCGCCTTCTGCCCCACCGCCGAAGGCAGCGTGTCGAGATCGCAAATCTCGCCGCGCCGAAAGCGGATCCACTCGTGCTTCGGTGTCTCCAGTTGCACACACCTTTCCGACGTCCTAACACCCACTCGCCGCCAGATGCGAATAGGGTTGGCGAAGCCCGTCGGTAGCCTCGAACAACGGCATGGATATGACTGATTTGACAGTCGGCGCAAAGGCGCCGGTCCTGAAATTGTCGCTTTCCCGCGACGACGTGATCGCCGAGGGTGCCGTTCCTCCCGGCGACGCCTGCACGGTCTTCTTCTTTCCGCGCATCGGCAGCGCCACCTGCAACGACGAGGTCCTCGCCTTCGCACGGGCTCACGCGGCGTTCCGGGAGACTGGTCTTGGCGTTATCGGCATCTCGCCGGATCCGGCCGCCAGGCTCGCGCGCTTCCGCGAAAAGCATGGCATTCCCTTCCCGCTTGCGGCCGATCCCGCGCTGGAGGCGGCCCGCGCCTGGGGCGTATGGGTGGAAAAGCGGATGTACGGCCGCGCCTTCATGGGCGTCGAACGCGCCACTTTCCTGCTGGACACGAAGGGCCGCATTGCCGCGGCATGGCGCAAGGTAAGGCTGGACGGCCATGTGGAGGCCGTATTGGCGGCGGCGGCAGCGCTGGCGGCGCGCTGAATCCGGGACGGCACTGGCCGGACATCGCTCCATTCAAAGCTTTGTTAACCTTAACAAGCTCTAATCGGCCTTGTTATTTCGGCCTCCTCGGAAAGATCCTTCGTGTGAAACAGGCTGCACAATCGACCTTCGGGCGACGCAAGGAACCGCACACCGTCATCATCGCGCGCGGCGATGAAATCCGGCATTTCACCGTCAAGCCATGGCTGGCCACTCTGGCCGGCTCCGCCTGCGCGGCCGTGGCGATCGGCTATCTCCTGGCAACCTCCTATCTCGTCCTGCGCGACGACCTGATCGGCGCCTCGATCACGCGGCAGGCCCGCATGCAGCAGGCCTATGAGGACCGCATTTCTGCGCTGAGGGCGCAGGTCGACCGCATCACCAGCCGCCAGTTGCTCGACCAGCAGCTCGTGGAGAGCAAGGTTTCGGAGCTCTTGGAGCGCCAGTCGCAGCTTTCGGCACGGCACGGCAAGCTCGGCCCGCTCCTCGACCGGGCCGGCGAGCTGGAGGGCACAGACGCCGGCGTTCCGGTGCCGACGCCCAAGCCCGACGTCAGGGCCGATGCCGGAGGCCTCGCGCGAACGGCTGTGGCGGGCAATGCCGCCGCGTTGCCCGTCTCCTTCTGGCCGACCCACAAGGCCGCCGATGACGAATCCCAGGCGGATCGGGCAGACAAGCTCTTCGTCGCCATCAACCAGTCGCTGCGCTCGATCGAGAGCGAGCAGATGGACCGCCTCGGCAAGCTGACCGACAACGCCTATCTCGCGACGGACGCGATCAAGACCGCGCTGGCCTCGGCCGGGCTGACGGTCGCACCCGACGACGACGCCCAGGCGGTCGGCGGTCCCTATATCCCCGCCGATCCTTCGAGCGCCTTCGACAGCAAGGTGAAAGAACTCGACGAGGCGCTGACCGAGCTGGAGACCGTGAAGGCTGAGGCCGAACGCCTGCCCATCGCCAATCCGGCGCCGGGGCGCGCCGTGACGAGCACCTTCGGCACGCGGCGCGACCCGCTTCTCGGCACGCTGGCGCTCCATTCGGGCATGGATTTCCGCTCCGCCATCGGCTCGGCGGTGCGCGCGACCGGCGCGGGCGTGGTGGTGCATGCCGGCTGGAACGGCGGCTACGGCAACATGGTCGAGGTCGACCATGGCGGCGGGCTGACGACCCGCTATGGGCATATGAGCGAGATCAGCGTCCGTTCCGGCCAGAAGGTGCAGGCGGGCGACCTGCTCGGCAAGTCCGGCAGCACCGGCCGCTCCACCGGTCCGCACCTCCACTACGAGGTGCGGCGCAACGGCGAGGCGACGGACCCGCTCCCCTTCATCAGGGCCGGCAGCAAGATCAGCAAATATCTCGACCCGGCCTGACGGGACGGACACCGCGAAAACTCAGTCGATGTCCGCGACCGGCTGGCCGGAGCCGCCCTCTATCCGCTGCGCTCTCCGTGCCGGTGCGCAGATCCTTCACCAACTGGTAGGGTTGCAGGACATAAGAGCGGATCTGATGTCCCCAGCCGATATCCGTCTTCGACGCGGCCTCGGCGCTGGCGGCAGCCTCGCGCTTCTCCAGCTCCACCTCATAGAGGCGTGAGCGCAACATCTCCCACGCCTTCGCGCGGTTCTGGTGCTGCGAGCGGCCGGCCTGGCAGGCGACCGCGATGCCAGTCGGGATGTGCGTGATGCGGACGGCCGAATCGGTCGTGTTGACGTGCTGGCCGCCGGCGCCGGAAGACCGATAAGTGTCGATGCGGACATCCGATTCATTGATGTCGATCTGGATGTTGTCGTCGACCACCGGGTAGACCCAGGTGCTGGAGAAGGAGGTGTGGCGGCGCGCGTTTGAATCGTAGGGAGAAATCCGCACGAGACGATGCACGCCCGATTCCGTCTTCAGCCACCCGTAGGCGTTGTGGCCCTTGACGAGGACGGTGGCCGATTTGATGCCCGCCTCCTCGCCGTCGTGCATTTCCAGCACCTCGACCTTGAAGCCGCGCCGCTCGGCCCAGCGCGTGTACATGCGCAGCAGCATGTTGGCCCAGTCCTGGCTTTCCGTGCCGCCCGCGCCGGCATGGATCTCCAGATAGGTGTCGTTGGCATCGGCCTCGCCGGACAGCATGGTCTCGATCTGTCGTTCGCGCACCTCGCCCGCCATCGCCTTGATGGAGGCTTCCGCTTCGGCGACGATCGCGGCATCCCCCTCGGCCTCGCCCATCTCGATCAGCTCGATATTGTCGGCGAGCGCCTGTTCGAGACGGCGCACCGCACCGATGCCGTCATCAAGCGTCTGACGCTCGCGCATCAGCTTCTGGGCCTCCTGCGCGTCATTCCAGAGCGCGGGGTCCTCGGCGCGGTTGTTCAGATAATCGAGGCGCTTGACGGCTTGATCCCAGTCAAAGATGCCTCCTCAGCAGGCCGATGCCCTGCTTGATCTCGTCGACCAGGTTTTCCGTCTCGGTTCGCATGAAGCTGGAATCTTTCGCATAGGCCGGGCCGAAGGTCCGGCGACAGGCGCGTTACATAAGGAGCGCGCCGGAGGCTGTAAAGGCGCCAGGAAGCCCTCTCCACCCGTCAGTAGAGGCCGCCGGGGGATTCGGTCACGGCCTTCTTCGCCTCCGAGGATATCTCGCGGCTGCCGCCCGCATCGTCCATGCCGATCACCCAATAGCTGTCGGCCGGGCCGGTTCCGGGCTTGAACGCCTCGATGATGGTGTTCGGGTCGCCCTGGTTGGCGCGCATGCCGGTCTTGCGGTTGATGGCGATGAGCTTCATGCCCTCGGGGATCTTGAAATCGACATTGGGCGTCCCCTCCAGCGCAACCTTCATGAAGTCCTTGAAGATCGGCGCCGCGAGGCCGCCGCCGGTCGCGCCCTTGCCGAGATTCTGCGGCTGGTCGTAGCCCATGTAGAGGCCGACCACGAGGTTCGGCGTGAAGCCGACGAACCATGCGTCCTTCTCGTCGTTGGTGGTGCCCGTCTTGCCGGCGATGTGCCGGCCGAGCTCCGAGACGGTGACGGCGGTGCCGCGCTGGACCACGCCCTCCATCATGGAGGTGATCTGGTAGGCCGTCATCGGGTCGAGCACCTGCTCGGAATTGTCGATGAGCTCAGGCTCGGCCTGGCCCTTCCATTCCTGGGCGTTGCAGCCCTCGCAGCCCCGCTCGTCGTGCCGGAACACGGTTTTCCCGTAGCGGTCCTGGATGCGGTCGATCAGCGACGGCTTTATCTGCCGCCCGCCATTCGCCATGATCGAATAGGCCGAGACCATGCGCATGACGGTGGTCTCGCCAGAGCCCAGCGCCATCGGCAGATAGGGCGCCAGATGGTCGTAGACGCCGAAGCGCTCGGCATATTCGGCGACGATCTTCATGCCCATGTCGTTGGCCAGCCGCACCGTCATCAGGTTGCGCGAGCGCTCGATGCCGGAGCGCAGCGTGGCCGGACCTGCGGCCTTTCCGTCATAGTTCTTCGGCGTCCAGGTCTGGCCGCCGCTGGTGATGGTGATCGGACCGTCCATGATGACGGAAGCCGGCGTGTAGCCGTTGTCCAGCGCCGCGGCATAGACGATCGGCTTAAAGGACGAGCCCGGCTGGCGCATCGCCTGGGTGGCGCGGTTGAACTCCGATTCCGCGTAGGAGAAGCCGCCGACCATGGCGAGCACCCGGCCGGTATGCGGATCCATGGCGACCATGCCGCCGGAGACCGACGGCACCTGGCGCAACTCGTACCCGCCGTCGGAACCGTCCTTCTTCTCGACGAAGACGACGTCGCCGGGCTTCAGCACGCCGTCGACGCCGCTGGCCTTGACGAGCTTGCCGTCGACCATGTGGCGCATGGCCCAGCGCATGTCGTCGGCGGCGATGGTGCCCTCCTCGCGCTTCTCCTCCAGCGCACCGGAGGCCAGACGCTTCGGCTGAAGGCCGATGGACGCGGCGGACTTCGAGCTGTCGAGCACCACGGCAAGGCGCCATTCCGGCACGTCGTCGAGGCCCTTGACCTGGCCCACGGCAGCACCCCAGTCGCCGGAAATGTCGACATTGCCCTTCGGGCCGCGATAGCCGCGCAGGCGGTCGAACTTCTCCAGGCCGTTCTGCAGGGCCCTGCGGGCAATGAGCTGGAGATGCGGGTCGAGCGTCGTGCGCACCGACAGGCCGCCCTCGTAGAGCGCGTCGACGCCGTAGCGGGCGATCAGCTCGCGCCGCACCTCCTCGGTGAAATACTCGCCGGCGAACAGATAGGTACCGTTGCGGCGCGGCGTGACGCCGAGCGGCTCGGCCTTGGCCTTGTCGCCTTCCTCGCGGCTGACATAGCCGTTCTCGACCATCTGGTCGATCACCCAGTTGCGGCGCTCGATCGCGCGGTCGGGATGCCGGAAGGGATGATAGTTGGACGGGCCTTTCGGCAGCGACGCCAGATAGGCGGCCTCGGCGATCGTCAGCTCGTTGACCGACTTGTCGAAATAGGTCAGCGCCGCGCCGGCGACGCCGTAGGCGCCGAGCCCAAAGAAGATCTCGTTGAGATAGAGCTCGAAGATGCGATCCTTGGAATAGGCCTGCTCGATGCGGAAGGAGAGCAGCATCTCCTTGATCTTGCGGTCATAGGTCTGCTCGGAGGTCAGCAGGAAATTCTTCGCCACCTGCTGGGTGATCGTCGATGCGCCCTGCTTGCTGCCGGTCTTCAGGTTGTTGACCACGGCGCGGATGAGGCCCTGGATGTCGATGCCGGGGTGGCTGTAGAAATTCTTGTCCTCGGCGGACAGGAAGGCGGCCTTGACGCGGTCCGGCACGGCCTGGATCGGCAGATAGAGACGCCGCTCCTTGGCGAATTCCGCCATCAGCGCGCCGTCGGAGGCGTGGATGCGCGTGGTGACCGGCGGCTCGTAATTCGCCAGCACCTCGTAGTCCGGCAGGTCCTTGGACACGTGGCCGACATAGATGGCAACGCCCGCCGCCACCAGCAGAGCCAGCATCGTGCCGATGCCGAAGAAATAGCCGATGAGCCTTACCATGCCCGCTCCAGTCCACCCGGTCCGGTTGCTTTCCGTCCGGCGCCGTCCATCAATCAAGCCGCGGCGCACGCGCGCCGGTGTTCCTACCGTCCTTGCGGCGCCCATGTGGGCAAAATGCGGCGAAGGACACGGTTTCAGCCGCAGCACGGCGCAACATTCGCGCCCGTGTGACCATCGCGCAACGCCTCCGCGGACGGAGAAGCCGCGTCATCCGCCGGCACCCGCGCGGCTGCCCGCGAAGGCGGCGATCCCCTTGGCTATGCTGCCGGCGGCCTTTTCGCGCCAGTCCGCATCGGCCAGAAGCTTCTCGTCCTTCGGGTTGGAGAGATAGCCGAGCTCGATCAGGACCGACGGGACGTCGGGGGCCTTTAGCACCCTAAATCCGGCAAAGCGATGCGGATTCTTGATCACGCCGATCGAGTGCCTGAGCTGGCCGACGAGCGTGCGCGCGAAGCGGATCGAGAAGCTGTGCGTCTCGCGGCGGACGAGATCGACCAGGATGTCGGCCACTTCCGCATCGGCATCCGGCAAGGCAAGGCCAGCGACCTGGTCGGAGAGGTTCTCCCGGATCGCCAGGGCTTCCGCCTCCGGATCGGACGCCTTGTCGGAAACCGTATAGACCGTGGCACCGCGCAGGCCCTTCACGCCGATCGTGTCGGCATGGATCGACACGAAAAGGTCGGCCTCGCGCTGGCGGGCGATGCGCACGCGCTCGTCCAGCGGAATGAAGACATCCGTGTCGCGCGTCAGGGATACGTCGTACCGGTCCTCCGCGTCGAGCACGGCCTTCAATTCCTGTGCGAAGGCGAGCGTCACCGTCTTCTCCAGCGTCCCGCTGACGCCCTCCGCGCCGCCATCGGCCCCGCCATGGCCGGGATCGATCACGATGGTGAAGCGCTTCTTCGCATCGGCGATCCGATCGCTCTTGGGCGTCGACACGGTGGAGCCCGTTTCGATCGCCTGGTCGGCGAGCGCCTGCTCGAAGGCCCTGTCGCTCGTCGCGGCGAGGTCGACCGCGAGGCGGAAACCGTTTCCGTCGTCGTTCTTCAGGATATCGAAACTCTCGACGGAGAACGGCCCCCTGGCGGTGAGGATCAGCCGGGAGGCGTCCGGATGCGGGCTGCCGAAGCGTGCGCCCCGGATGAGTCCCCTCGCCGTCAAATCCTTCGGATCCAGGCGAAACTGGGTCGGCGGAAGATCGATGACCAGCCGGTTCGGGCTGCGCAGCAGGAACCAGCGCGGCTGGACTTCCGGTTCACGATCGAGGTCGAGAACCATGCGGACGTGATTCGCGTCGCCGGCCGTCTTGAAGGAGGTCGCCTGGAGCGGGGCGCCGGCGAGGACGGTCGCGGGAGCCGCGAAGAACAGCGTCGCAAACAGGACAAGCGCCAGCACGAGCCGGTTCCGCGAAAAATGCCGTCTGCACTTTTCCAGCGCCACGTTGCTACCCACATATACCGGCGTCGCACGATCCTGCCGTGCCGGCGCGCAAATTTCCGGATGGGCCGGCGGATGCCAACCCCTTAACGATTGGTAGCGCCGTAAGGTTAACCAAGCCTTTTCAGCCGCCCTTTCCGGCCACCGGCGCCCGAGTGGCTGACGTCAGTTCGGGGTTGCCAGAAGCGCCGGCAGATCATAAAAGCGACATCGGGTCACTGCAACGTTTGGACGCGTCCGCATTCAGCCGAGATCGTAGGGAGGCGAGGAAGAGGCGGTTCCCGTCACGGATGCGGCAGCCAAGTCAGGGTGATCCCGAACAGATTCGTCAAGGCTTTCGGCGCGGCCGGCGCCTTGGACAAACGAAACGGGCGGAGCGACTGCGTTCCGCACGGGCTCTTCGTGAGCACGAGCTGGTCCGGCATGTGCCGGGCTTTGGTAAAATTGTCCGCTAGGATACGCAATGCCTCCACATGTCCATGCAGGGAAAATGGCCGCTTCCGGCGCGTTTCGCGCGCCCGGCGCCATCCTTGCGGTTTGGAGCGGGCGGCGGCCGGCGGGCGTAATATTGTCCGGCACCTCGTCAACGGCCCTCCTGGATTGCGATCCGGGATCACCGCGGCACGCGACTGCCGGGGAGACAAGACATAATGCCCAACAAAATGCTTATAGACGCCTCCCACCCGGAGGAAACACGCGTCGTCGTCGTACGCGGTAGCCGCATCGAAGAATTCGATTTCGAATCGCAGGACAAGAAGCAGCTCAGAGGCAATATCTACCTGGCCCGAGTCACCCGGGTCGAGCCGTCGCTTCAGGCCGCCTTCGTGGAGTATGGCGGAAACCGCCACGGCTTCCTCGCCTTCAGCGAAATCCATCCCGACTACTACCAGATCCCGGTTGCCGACCGGCAGGCGCTGCTGAAGGCCGACGCCGAGCAGGCGCGCGCCGAGGAGGACGACGACGAGGAGGACGAGCGGCGCAGCCGCCGGAGGCGCCGCGGCCACGACAGGAAGGAAAGCCGCGCGGCCGCCAAGGACGATGCGGAAGCGCAGTCCGGCGATACCGTGGTGGAAGAATTCGAAGCGACCGAGACGGAGGCGGCCCCTGCCGCTTCCGAAAGCGCCGAAAGCGAGGCGGTCTCCGAAACCGTCGCCGTGGCGCAGGAGGGGGATACGCCCTCCTCCGACGACCAGTCCTCGGACAATGATGGCGGCAAGTCTATGGCGATGGCCGTCGAGGCCGACGTCGTTTCCGAGCCGGCGCCCGACACCACCGGCGATGAGGGCCAGTCGCACGGCAGGGTCGAGGAAATCCGCTCCTCCTCCGCCGATGAAGGCGAAGTGGAGTCGGTCGGCGCCGAGGATGCGTTGGAGGAGGTCCATGCGCGCCGCAAGCCGCTGCGCCGCCAGTACAAGATTCAGGAAGTCATCAAGCGCCGGCAGATCCTGCTGGTCCAGGTCGTCAAGGAGGAGCGCGGCAACAAGGGTGCGGCGCTTACCACCTATCTTTCGCTTGCCGGCCGCTATTCGGTGCTGATGCCCAACACGGCGCGCGGCGGCGGCATTTCGCGCAAGATCACCAGCGCGCAGGACCGCAAGCGCCTCAAGGAAGTGGTGCGCGACCTCGACGTGCCGGACGGCATGGGCGTGATCCTGCGCACGGCGGGCGAGAACCGCACCAAGGCCGAGATCAAGCGCGACTACGAATATCTGATGCGGCTTTGGGAGAACGTCCGCAACCTGACGCTGCAATCGACCGCGCCCGCCCTCGTCTACGAGGAAGGCTCGCTCATCAAGCGCTCGGTGCGCGACCTCTACAACAAGGACATCGACGAGATCCTGGTCGCCGGCGAGGACGGCTATCGCGAGGCCAAGGACTTCATGCGCATGCTGATGCCGAGCCACGCCAAGGTGGTCCAGCCCTATCGCGACACGACCCCGATCTTCGCGCGCAACGGCATCGAGGCGCAGCTCGACCGCATGGTGCAGCCGCAGGTGACGCTGAAGAGCGGCGGCTACCTCATAATCAACCAGACCGAGGCGCTGGTCTCCATCGACGTGAACTCGGGCCGCTCCACCAAGGAGCACAATATCGAGGACACCGCCCTCCAGACCAACCTGGAAGCCGCCGAGGAAGTGGCGCGGCAGCTTCGCCTGCGCGACCTCGCGGGTCTCATCGTGATCGATTTCATCGACATGGAGGAGAACCGCAACAACCGCTCCGTCGAGAAGCGGCTGAAGGATCACCTCAAGAACGACCGCGCGCGCATCCAGGTCGGCCGCATCTCGCATTTCGGCCTTCTGGAAATGAGCCGGCAGCGCATCCGGGCCTCGGTGCTGGAATCGACCATGAAGCCCTGCCCGCATTGCGGCGGCACCGGCCATGTCCGCTCCGACTCCTCGGTGGCGCTCCTGGTGGTGCGGGCGATCGAGGAATTCCTGCTGAAGGATTCGCGCAGCCACCTGAGCGTGCGCACGCCCGCCGTGACCGCGCTCTACATCCTCAACAACAAGCGAACGACGCTGGTGGAGATGGAGCGCCGCTTCGGGGTGACGATCACCATCGAGGCGGACGAGACGCTCGGTGCGCAGCACTACACGATCCTGCGCGGGGCGCTCGCCGAGAAACCGGCCGGTTTCGTGGAGCCGGCTAGCCTGCCGCCGCCGGCCGCCGAACCCGATCCGGACGACGACATCGTCGAGGAAGCCGACGACGCCGAGGCGACGGAGCGGAGCGAGGAGGACGAGGACCGTCCGAACGGCCAGCAGCGCGCCGAGGGCGAGCATCGCGACCGCAAGCGCCGCCGGCGTCGGCGCCGCCGGGGCGGCCGAGACCGCGAGCAGGAACAGGAGCACGAGCATAACGATTCGGCCGAGGCCGGCGCGGCCGCCGCAGCCTCCGACGAGGAGACGGACGACGACACGGCGGACGGGGACGATGCCAGCCACGCCGAGGCGGACGCCTCCGAGGCCTCTCCGAATGGCGAGCGCCGCAAGCGCCGCCGCGGCAAGCGCGGCGGCAAGCGCAACCGGCAGGAAGAGGCCGAGGCTACGGACGAAGGCCACACCCAGGCGGACGAGGCCGATGACGGCGATTTTGCCGCCGCAGGCAACGCGGACGTGGAAGCCGCAGCCGCCGTCGAGATCGGCGACGGCCTCGACACGCAGGCGCGGTCCGACGAGCCGGTAGAAGTGGTGGAGACGCCGCCGGTCGAGGAAGCGCCGAAGAAGCAGAAGCGCGCGCCCCGCCCCCGCAAGACCACGACCAAGAAAGCAGCCGCCCAGGCGGAGGCGGAAATCGTTGCGGAAGAGCCCGCCACGGCTGCGGCTGCGGAGCCGACCGTGGAAGCTTCTGTTGCGGAAGCTCCAGCGCCGTCCGCCGAACCCGTGGAAGCCGCCCGGCCCGAGGAGCAGGCTGCGGCCGAGGACGAAACCCGGCCCAAGAAGGGCGGCTGGTGGCAGAGGAAGGGTTTTTTCTGATCGCCCAGGTGGTTACGGGATAATCCTCAAGATCGGTTCCGGGCAGCGGGACGGTCTGTTGAAACATCTGGCCGCGATCGAAAGATCGCGGCCAGCACCTTTTGGGATCTCCGGAAATCGGGATAAAGGCGGTGCGCTGCTTGATGCCGCCCACATTTCATTCCACATCCCCAGCCATGAGAGACGGCGCCGATGCATGGGACGGAGGCCGGCGACCCGGATGGGCGCTGCCGGCTTCGGTCGCCGTACATCTGGTCCTCGTCGTGCTGCTGATCGTCGGATTGCCCATATCGCTGCCGAAGCCTCCCAAGGAGGAGACGGTCGCGGTGGAGATGGTGCCGCCGCCCAAGCCTCCCGAAAAACCGCCGCGGGAAAAGCCCCCCGCATCCTCCAAGGAGCCCGATGCCGTGCGGCGCACGGCATCCTCGATGCTGAACCCCGTCTTCCGGTATGCCGAGAAGAATGCGGGGCCACGCAGGGCGGCGGAAGGCGCGGGCACCTTGGCGGACGACCAGCCTCGGCGGCCCGAGGCGCACGAAACGCCGGAACCCGCCACGAAAGGCCGAAACGGCGCGCCGCCGCAGCTCGCATCGACGGCTCCGGACAGCCGGGCGGCGCCATCGACCCGGAATGCGGCGCCCGGAGCTGCCGGCCGCGCGAAGCAGCCGCACAGAAAACTGCGCGAAGCGCAAAAACTCTTCTCCCAGGCCGCGACCCAGGACCCGCTCGCCTCGTCCGCGATGGGCGACCTGCCGCGCGGCGTGCGGGCCGGCCACCTCTGCGTCACGGAACTGCGCGAGCAGCTGAGACACGCCTCGCCGCCCTATTCGCCCGAGCTCCTGCCGTCCTATCAATTGAAGAGCGGCGACGTCCTCGAAGTCAGAAGGGCGGCCTTCCGGGGTGGCGGCGGTCAGTGGTACGACCTGGACTTCCGCTGCGAGGTCGATGCGGAGGCCACGAAGGTGGTCGCCTTCGCCCTCCGTGTCGGCGATCCGCTCTCCAGCGACGAGCGGGCGCGACGCGGCCTGCCGTCGCAATAAACGCGACGGGAGGCGGTCCGCACGACTACCTCCTGGCGAGCCAGAGGCCGATGCGATCCAGCGCCTCGGCCATCTCCTCGCTGCGCCCGGCATAGGAAAAGCGCAGCGTCCGGTGGCCGTTCAGGGTATCGAAGTCCCGGCCCGGCGTTGCCGCGACATGCGCCTCTGCCAGCATCCGGTAGGCGAAGTCCATGCTGTCGTTGCTCAGCCTGCCGACGTCGCAGAAGGCGTAGAACGCGCCGTCCATGGGCGCGGCGAGCGGAAAGCCCAGCATCGGCAGGCGTTCCATCAGCAGCGCGCGGTTTTTCGCATAGCGCGCCTTCACCGCGTCGAGCTCGACCGACGCCCCGAAGGCCTCGATCGCCGCGATCTGCGACAGTTCCGGCGGCGAGATGTAGAGGCTCTGCTGGATGCGCTCGATGGGCCTGACCAGCTTTTCCGGCAGGACCATCCAGCCGATGCGCCAGCCGGTCATGCAGTAGTATTTCGAGAAGGAGTTGATGACGGTGACGTCGGCGTCGAAGGCGAGCGCCGTGGTATCCGGGCCGACATAGGAGAGGCGGTGATAGATCTCGTCGGAAATGACGGCAACGCCCCGCTCTGCCGCCGCTTCGAGCAGCGCCTTCATCGCCTGCGGCGGCACGACCGTGCCGGTCGGATTGGCCGGACTGGCGAAGAGCAGGCCTTTCAGGGGTGCTGCGTCATGCGCCGCGGCAATATGATCGGCGGACAGGTATGCGGCACCCGCGAGATCGATCTCCACCACCTCGATACCCAGCGCCGCCATGATGTTGCGGTAGGCCGGATAGCCGGGCGCGGCGATGGCGACCCGGTCGCCGACGTCGAACATCGCCAGGAAGGCGAGGTTGAAGGCCGCCGACGACCCCGTCGTCACCGCGACACGCGACGGTTCCACCGCCACGCCGTAATGGTCCGCATAGTGATCGGCGATCGCCCGGCGCAAGGCCGGCAGCCCCAGCGAATCCGTATAGCCGATCCGCCCCCTTTCCAGCGCCGCACGGGCGGCCTCGCGCACCGCCAGCGGCGCCGGATCGGAGGGCTGCCCGACGGCCATCGAGATGACGTCGGTGCCCGCCGCGCGCAGGCGGTTTGCCTGCGCCAGCACGTCCATGGCGTGGAACGGCTCGACATCGCCGCGTTTCGATAGCGCAACACTCATTCCCGAAGCTCCGTTCGCCCGCCGCTCCGCGAGGCGGGCGCCGCACAAATGCCCGATTGATATGGGGATCACAAGTTGATGAATTCCTTGCCGTTCCCTTTTCAGGCGGGCGGCGGTCGTCTACGAGTGCGAAATCGTCCATGCGCGCCCATATCCTCCCCCTTCCCGCCCGCCTGCTTCGCCGGGCGTTCGTTGCCGCCACGGCGGCGGCCGTGGCCTTGGGCAGCGTGCAGACGGCGGCGGCGCAGCAGAAGCTTCCCATCGTCCGCGACGCCGAGATCGAGGCGCTGGTTCGCGACTATGCGCGGCCCATCCTCAAGGCCGCCGGCCTCGGCAATTCCGGCATCGAGATCGTTCTGGTCAACGATCCGAGCTTCAACGCCTTCGTCGCGGGCCGGCGAATCTTCGTGAACACGGGCGCGCTGCTGAGCGCCGAGACGCCCAATGAGATCATCGGCGTGCTGGCGCATGAAGCGGGCCACATCGCCGGCGGCCACCAGCAGCGCCTGCGCGACCAGCTCGCGCGCGCCCAGACCATGGCCGTCTTGGCCGGCCTGCTCGGCGTCGGCGCGATCGCGGCTGGCGCGGCGGCCGAAAGCCGCGGCCTCGGCCAGGCGGGCATGGGGCTGGCGCTCGGCGGCAGCGAGATGGCGCGGCGGTCTCTGCTCAGCTATCAGCGCGGCGAGGAGACGACGGCCGACCGCTCGGCGGTCACTTATCTCAACAAGACCGGCCAGTCGCCGCGCGGCATGCTGAAGACCTTCGAGCGCTTCCAGAGCGCGCTGGCGCTTTCCGGCGCGCAGGTCGACCCCTACCGGATCAGCCATCCCACCCCTCGCGACCGCATCGCCAATCTCGAGGCGCTGGCGCATGAGAGCCTCTATTTCGACAAGGCCGACCCGCCGGAATTGCAGCAGCGCCACGACATGATGCGCGCCAAGATCGCGGCCTACACGCAAGGACAGGGCGCGCTCCAGCGGCTCTTCCGCAAGGGCGGCGACCCGCTGGCGAAGCAGTATGGCGCGGCTGCGGTCGCCTTCCTGTCCGGCGCGCCGCGCGCCGCGCTTCCCAAGATCGACGCGCTGATCAAGGCGCAGCCGAAGAACCCGTATTTCTACGAATTGCGCGCTGACGCGCTGGTCAAGGCCAACCAGCCGGCCGAGGCCGCCAGGGCCTATGCGACGGCAGTGAAGCTCGACCCGGCGAAGTCCGGGCTTTTGAGAATCGGCTACGGCCAGGCCCTGCTCGCCATCGGAACGAGCGAGGCCGCGCAGCAGGCCGCCGAGCAATTGCGCATCGGCCTCGACCGCGATCCGGAGAACGCCGACGGCTATCGCTCCCTTGCGCAGGCTTACGGGCAGCTCGGCGAGATCGGCGAGGCCGAGCTCGCCACCGCAGACGGCTACTACTACAGCGGCGCCTACAACGAGGCAAAGATCATGGCGGCGCGCGCCCAGCAGAAGCTGAAGCGCGGCTCTCCCGGCTGGCTGCGCGCGCAGGACATCATCAACACCAAGTCAGGCAAACGGAAGGGCTGAGCGGCGGGGGTTGCCGCAATGCCCATGCAGAGGATCGAAACCATGAAGAAATCTCTCCTGTTCGCGGCAACGGCGCTGGCCATCGGGTTCGGCGCGATCGCCGCAGGCCCGCTCGGCAGCGGAGCCGCGCGCGCCGAGGACGCCGCCGCATCCATGAGCAAGTCGGACGTCGAGAAGATCGTGCGCGATTATCTCGTCGCCAACCCCGAGATCCTCGAAGAGATGCAGGCTGCGCTGGACGCCAAGCACAAGGAAGCCGAACGGATCGCGCAGACCCAGACCATCCAGGACAACAAGGCCGAGCTGTTCGCCTCCGTCCATGACGGCATCGTCGGCAATCCCGACGGCAAGGTCAGCATCGTCGAGTTCTACGACTACAATTGCGGCTTCTGCAAGCGCGCGCTGGAGGACATGCAGGCCCTCACTGCGGCAGACCCCGACCTGCGCTTCGTGCTGAAGGAATTTCCGATCCTCGGGCCGGATTCGCAAAAGGCGCATATCGTCGCCAGCGCCTTCCAGCGCCTCATGCCGGAGAAATACGCCGAGTTCCACAACCGCTTCCTGGGCGGCCAGGGCCGTGCGACCGAGGCTTCCGCCATGAAGCTGGCGCTCGAACTGGGAGCCGACGAGGCCAAGCTGCGCGAGGAAATGAAGGACCCGGCCATCGGCGACAATTTCTCGAAGACCTACGAGCTTGCCAACAAGCTCGCGATCACCGGGACGCCGTCCTATGTGGTGGGCAACGAGGTCGTCTTCGGCGCGCTGGGCAAGGACGTGCTGGAGCAGAAGATCGCCGCGGCGCGCGCCTGCGGGGACACCGGCAACTGCTGACCGAACCGCAGGGCGAGCGCTTCCGGGCGCTCGCCGCGACATATCTTCCGCGCGCCGCGGCCTGACGTTCGAAAACGTCAAACGGCAGCAAGACCGATACCTTGCGTCCAAAGTCTCATGTTCTGGAAGAATGGCGCGAGTGACGGGGCTCGAACCCGCGACCTCCGGCGTGACAGGCCGGCACTCTAACCGACTGAGCTACACCCGCGCATCGACACGCACTTGAATGAGCCGCGTCGAAGCGGTCCATTACGGGCTTCGGCCGGAGGTGTCAAGCGGCCCTGGCGGCTTTCCTCAAGCGGTTTCGAGCATTGACCGCCCACACTTCACCGCTTTGCCTGCGCCCGCCGATTTCGGCTTGCACGGGCAGCGCATAGCGCCTAAACGTCCGCCCGCCGGGCGATTAGCTCAGTTGGTAGAGCGCTTCGTTTACACCGAAGATGTCGGCGGTTCGAGCCCGTCATCGCCCACCATTTTCCGCACTGCCGTCAGCGTAGATTCAGCCGGGGCAGGAAGATCGTCAGTAATCCGATCAGCGGCAGGTACGAGCACACCTTGTAGACGAACTCGATGCCCTGATGGTCGGCCACGATGCCGAGCACGGCCGCGGCGATGCCGCCCATGCCGAAGGCGAAGCCGAAGAAGACGCCGGCGACGAGGCCGACCCGGCCGGGGATGAGCTCCTGCGCGAACACGACGATCGCCGGGAAGGCGGAGGCCATGACGACGCCGATGACGAAGCTCAGGATCGCCGTCCAGAAGAGCCCTACATAAGGCAGGGCGAGCGTGAACGGCAGGGCGCCGAGGATGGAGAACCAGATCACGAATCGGGGACCGAAGCGGTCGCCGATCGGGCCTCCGACGATGGTGCCGATGGCGGCGGCCACCAGGAACAGGAACAGCAGCAATTGCGAGTTCTGCACCGACACGCCGAACACTTCGATGACGTAGAAGGTGTAGTAGCTCGATATGCTGGCCATGTAGATGTTCTTGCTGAAGGTCAGCAGCATCAGCACGAAGAGCGCCAGCCCGATGCGGCCGCGCGTCAGCGTGACGCCGCCGTGCGAGGCCCTGCGGACCGGCGCGACGCGGTTGGCGCTGTACCAGACGCTGACGCGCGTCAGGACGATCATGCCGACCAGCGCGGCGAAGGAGAACCAGACGAGGCTGCGCTGGCCGCCCGGCACCACGATGAAGGCCGCCAGCAGCGGCCCGAGCGACTGGCCGAAATTGCCGCCCACCTGGAACAGCGACTGCGCCAGGCCGTAGCGCCCGCCGGACGCCATGCGCGCCACGCGCGAGGCTTCCGGATGGAAGACCGCGGAGCCGAAGCCGATGAAGGCCGCGCCGATCAGCAGCAGCGGATAGTTCGTGGCGTAAGCCAGCACGACGAGGCCGACCAGCGTCGACCCCATGCCGACCGGCAGCGAATAGGGCATCGGCCGCTTGTCGGTGTAGATGCCGATCACCGGCTGGAGGAGAGAGGCCGTTATCTGAAAGGTCAGCGTCAGCAGGCCGATCTGCCAGAAATCAAGACTGTAGCTGTCCTTCAGGATCGGATAGATCGCGGCAAGAAGCGACTGCATGATGTCGTTCAGCATATGGCTGAAGCTGACCGCGACGATGATCGCCATCACCGTGCTGGCGGCGGCGGCCGAGGCCGGCGCCGGCTCGCCGGAGGAAGCCGGACTCCCTGCCGTGGTTATCGTGGTATCTGCCAAGCGAATGTCTCCCGCAGGACATCTGTCATCAGTCGGGGGCCGTCTATACGCCGCTTGCGAAGGCTATGCTTACGTGGTTTGGTCCATTTATTTCGCAAGTGGGCCAGAATAGATGCCGAACCGGGATACGGCCGCGCAATCCGAGCACGACAGGCTGCACCTGGAAAGAGTGGAGTGGCTGGAGCGTACCGAGGGTGCCCTGGTCGCGCTCCTGAGCACCCACCCCGACGGATACCGCGTGCCGGTGCATCGCCACAGCCGCGCGCAGCTCCTCTATGCAGTCAACGGCGTGGTGATGGTGGTCACGGAGGTCGGCCGCTGGATGGTGCCGCCGGACCATGCCATGTGGATACCGGCATGGATCGATCATTCCGTGGAGATCCTCGGCGACGTCCATATGCATTCGATCTACGCGCAGCCCGACGCGCTGAAGAGCGCTCCGCCCGAGCCGCGCGCCGTGGCCGTGCCGCCCTTCGTGCGCGCGCTGATCGTCGAGATCTCCGGACAGGCGGAGCGCGACGCCGCCGACGAGCGCTTCCTGCTCATGGCGACGCTGCTGCTGCACGAGATCCCCCGCCTGCGGGAGGTGCCGCTCGCCCTGCCCTTCCCCCACGAGCCGCGGCTGGCCGCGCTATGCCGGTCTTTCGTGCAGAAGCCGTCCTCGCGCGCGACCATCGGGCAATGGGCCGGCCAACTGGGCATGAGCCGGCGCAGCTTCACCCGCAGCTTCCACAGGCAGACGGGGCTCAGCCTCTCCACCTGGCGCCAGCAGGCATGCCTGTTCGCCGCACTTCCCCGGCTTGCCGAAGGAGAACCCGTCACCCGCGTGGCACTCGATCTCGGCTACGAAAGCGTGCCCGCCTTCACCACCATGTTCCGCCGCATGACCGGCATCTCCCCACGCCGCTACCTGCAAAAGGCCGGCTGAGGGCGCTGGCCGGACCATCGCGCCGAAAAGCGGATGTCGGCTTTCGGCGAACGCGATGCGAAACAAAATCTGAAGCGAAGAGCGGGCCGGCCGAAAATCAAAAGAGCCGGGACAGGCCCGGCTCCTCAGAAAGACAGCGAACCCGCCGCCGCTCAGTTCACGGCGTCCTTGAGGCCCTTGCCGGCCGCGAATTTCGGCACGGTGCGCGCCGGAATCTTCACTTCCGCGCCGGTCTGCGGATTGCGGCCCGTCGAGGCGGCCCGCTTGGAAACCGAGAAATTGCCGAAGCCGACGAGACGGACGTCGCCGCCCTTCTTCAGCTCGGACGTGATCACCGAGAACACCGAATCAACCGCCGCCTGCGCGTCGGACTTGGAGAGCTTCGCCGCTTCGGCAACAGCGGAAACGAGTTCATTCTTGTTCATATAGTTTTCCTTCCATCATGAGCGGTTTGGTTTCGACTCGTCTTTGGGACGCGGACCATAGAAACAAGCATTCCACGAACCAAGCACAAATGCAGCGAACAGCCTCGAAAACCGCAGAAATCTGCACCCCGCAGCAAAAAGCCGGGCCTCAAAGCCCGGCTTTCTTATGCTGTCGGCGTTTGTCTGTCTACCGTCAGTGCGCCAGCGACTTGCCGGTATCCCCGACCTCCACCTTGGCGGCGGGCGCCTCGACGGGCTCGGTCCATTCGATCGGCTCCGGCATCCGCACCAGAGCGTGCCTCAGCACCTCCCCGACGCGGCTGACGGGGACGATCTCCATCGCGCTCTTCACGTTCTCCGGGATGTCCGCCAGGTCCTTGGCGTTCTCCTCCGGGATCAGCACCTTCTTGATGCCGCCGCGCAGCGCCGCGAGCAGCTTTTCCTTCAGGCCGCCGATCGGCAGCACGCGGCCGCGCAGCGTGATCTCGCCGGTCATGGCCACGTCCTTGCGGACGGGGATGCCGGTCAGCACCGACACGATCGCGGTCGCCATCGCCGTGCCGGCCGACGGGCCGTCCTTGGGGGTGGCGCCCTCCGGCACGTGGACGTGGATGTCGCGCTTGTCGAACAGCGGCGGCTCGATGCCGAAGTCGATCGCCCGGCTGCGCACGTAGGACGCGGCCGCCGAGATCGATTCCTTCATCACGTCCTTCAGGTTGCCGGTGACCGTCATCTTGCCCTTGCCGGGCATCATGACGCCTTCGACCGTCAGGAGCTCGCCGCCTACCTCGGTCCAGGCAAGCCCGGTCACGACGCCCACCTGGTCCTCGCCCTCGATCTGCCCGAAGCGGAAGCGCGGAACGCCGAGATAATCGGCCAGGTTGTCCCTGGTGATCTTCACCGACTTCTTCTTCGACTTCAGGATCTCGGTGACGGCCTTGCGCCCGAGCTTCATCAGCTCGCGCTCGAGGCTGCGCACGCCGGCTTCCCGCGTGTAGGTCTGGATGATGCCGCGGATGGCGTCCTCGCTCACCGAAAATTCCCTCGGCTGCAAGGCGTGATCCTTGACCACCTTGGGCATCAGGTGCCGCTTGGCGATCTCGACCTTCTCATCCTCCGTGTAGCCGGCGATGCGGATGATCTCCATGCGGTCCATCCGGAAATCCATGCCCATCTTGTCGATCTCGTCGAGCAGGAAGAGCGGGTTGGACTTCTTGGCCTTCTTCATCGACTGGAGGACCTTGCCGGGCATCGAGCCGATATAGGTGCGCCGGTGGCCGCGGATCTCGGCCTCGTCGCGCACGCCGCCCAGCGCCATCCGCACGAATTCGCGGCCGGTCGCCTTGGCGATCGACTTGCCGAGCGAGGTCTTGCCGACGCCGGGCGGACCGACGAGGCACAGGATCGGCCGCTTGATCTTCCTCTGGCGGCTCTGCACGGCGAGGTACTCGACGATGCGCTCCTTGACCTTGTCGAGACCGTAGTGGTCGGAATCGAGCACGTCCTGGGCGAAGTTGAGGTCATGCTTGACCTTGGAGTTCTTGCCCCAGGGCAGCGACAGGAGCCAGTCGAGATAGTTGCGCACGACGGTCGCTTCCGCCGACATGGGCGACATGGTCCGAAGCTTCTTGACCTCGGCGTTCGCCTTCTCGCGCGCCTCCTTGGAGAGCTTCGTCTTCTTGATGCGCTCCTCGAGCTCGGCGACCTCGTCGCGGCCGTCCTCGCCCTCGCCGAGCTCCTTCTGAATCGCCTTCATCTGCTCGTTGAGGTAGTATTCGCGCTGGGTCTTCTCCATCTGGCGCTTCACGCGCGAGCGGATGCGCTTCTCCACCTGGAGGACGGAGATCTCCGCCTCCATGAAGCCCATGGCCTTCTCCAGACGCTCCTTCACCGACAGGGTGGCGAGCATCTCCTGCTTCTCGGGGATCTTGATCGCCAGATGGGAGGCGATGGTGTCCGCGAGCTTGGAATAATCCTCGACCTGGCTGGCGGCACCAACCACCTCGGGCGAGATCTTCTTGTTGAGCTTCACGTAGTTCTCGAAATCCGAGACGACGGAGCGCGCCAGCGCCTCGATCTCGACTTCGTCCTCGGCCGGCTCTTCCAGCACGGAAGCGCCCGCCTCGTGAAACTCGGAACGCTCGGTGAACCCGCTGATGCGCGCCCGCGCCGTGCCCTCGACGAGCACCTTCACGGTGCCGTCCGGCAGCTTGAGAAGCTGGAGCACATTGGCCAGCGTGCCGACGTCATAGATGGCGTCCGCCGCCGGATCGTCGTCCGAGGCATTCATCTGGGTCGCCAGCAGAATCTGCTTTTCCGCGCCCATCACTTCCTCGAGCGCCCGGATCGACTTCTCGCGGCCGACGAAGAGCGGCACGATCATATGGGGGAACACCACGATGTCGCGCAGCGGAAGCACCGCGAAGACGCCGTCTCCTGAAGACCGGGGTAACTTGGCCATTGTCTTACCTTTCTGCCGCGGCCGCCATAGAGCCAGCCGCGCGTCCATAATACTAGCCGGGAGCACTTCCGCCTACCGCCGATAGGAGCGGTCTTGCAGCACGGAGTTTAACCCCACGGCCTCCATGCCGTTAGTTGGCGTTGCGCTGCACAAAGATCAAGTGGTCCCGACGCGCGCCATGTCCAGCTTCCGACAGAGTGCCCCGTCAAGCTTGCACCGGACTTGCCTGTCCCGACGCCGCCGGAAAATCGGAAAACCCTCGGTTCGATAAAATCTTAGCGGCCGCCTTGGGGCCTCTTTCATCGCCGGGGCGTAGCGTCCTTCCACCAATTCTTCTTGGGAACAGGACATGAAACCAATTGCTATCCTCGGGGCCGGCATTGCCGGCCTGACGGCAGCGCGCGCCCTTCGGCGGCGGGGCCTGCCATTCATCGTCTTCGAAGCCGGCAAGTCGATCGGCGGCCTCGCCTCCTCCTTCAAGGACGGCGAGGGCTTCTCCCACGATTTCGGGGCGCATTTCGTCAGCAACCGTCTGGCAGCCTTGCTCGGCGCAGGCGACATCTGCCGGACGGTCCGGCACTATGGCGAGGCGGTGCATCTCGACGGCAAGTCCTACAGCTATCCGTTCGGCCTGATGCGGCGCCCGGAATTCGCACTCGCGGCCGCCAGGGAGCGCATCTATCCCCGCGAGGTGCACACCGCCGCCGACTGGTATCGCCACAAATATGGCACCACGCTCGCCGAGCGCGTGGCGATCCCGCTCACCGAATCCTGGTCGGGCGCCACGGCCGAGGAGCTTTCGCCGGCGGTCGGCCAGAAATTCGGACCACGCATCCTGAAGGCGCTCTATCTCAGCGCCGCGGCGATCGTCACCCGCACGGCCGTCTGCAGCGGCTACTCGCACGAAATGTCCGAAAGCGCGGGCGTCCATCACGTCTATCCCGAAGGCGGGATCGCCCGGCTCCTGGAGCCCACCGCAGCGGAGGTCGGGGACGCCATCAGGCTGGAAAGCCGTGTCGAGGCGGTGCTGACCGATAAAAACCGCGTCGAGGCGGTTCGGGTCGGCGGTCGCGAGATCGCGGTCTCCGCGGCGATCAGCACGGCGCCGGTGAACATCCTTCCCCGGATCGTCGAGGGCACCAACCGCCTCGACGGGCTGGCCGCGTTCCGCTACAGGCCGATGATCTTCGTCAACCTGCATTTCGAGGGCCGCGGCCTGCTGCCGGACACGATGCTGTGGATTCCCGACCGCAGCCAGCCTTTCTTCCGGATCACCGAGACGCCGATTTCCGTGGCCTCGCTCGCACCCGCCGGCAAGACGATCCTCACCTTCGACATCGGATGCCAGGTCGGCGACCGGCACTGGACCATGTCCGATTCCGAGCTCACCGCCATCTGCCTGGAAGGGTTGAGCTGGATCGTCCCGCAGGCGCGCCGCGCCTTCATCAAGACGGGCGGCGTTCTCAGGACGCCGGCCGCCTATCCGGTCTATCTCAGTGAATACGAACACCTGCGCCTGCGCTTCGCGCAAACGACCGGCGTGGACGGCCTCTACAGCATAGGCCGCAACGGGGAATTCGCGCATATCCTGATGGAGGACGTCTACTGGCGGACGCTGAAGCGCGTCGAGCAGGTGGCGGCCTATGTCGAAGGCCTGCCACCAGAAGCCGGTCTCCGGTCCGGCATGCCGAGCCAGGAACCCGACCATCCGATCGCTGCCTGAAGGCAACCCCAAACGGAAACGGCGCCGCAAGGCGCCGTTTCAAAATGTTGACAAAAAAGAGAGATCAGGCGCTGACCGGCCCCTTCTTCTCCTTGGCCTCCGAGTAGATGTAGAGCGGCCTGGCGCTGCCGGTCACGACCTCCTCGGAGATCACCACCTCGCGCACGCCCTCCAGCGCCGGCAGTTCGAACATGGTGTCGAGCAGGATCGCCTCCATGATGGAGCGCAGGCCGCGGGCGCCCGTCTTGCGCTCGATGGCGCGCTTGGCGATCGCCGACAGCGCGTCCTCATGGAACGTCAGGTCGACATTCTCCATCTCGAAGAGGCGCTGGTACTGCTTGACCAGCGCGTTCTTCGGCTCCGTGAGGATCTGGATCAGGGCAGGCTCGTCCAGATCCTCCAGCGTCGCCAGCACCGGCAAGCGGCCGACGAATTCCGGGATAAGGCCGAATTTCAGCAGATCCTCCGGCTCGACCATGCGGAAGAGATCGCCGGTGCGGCGGTCCTCAGGCGAGGCCACCGCGGCGCCGAAGCCGATCGAGGTCTTCCTGCCGCGGTCGGAGATGATCTTGTCGAGACCGGCGAAGGCGCCGCCGCAGATGAACAGGATGTTGGCCGTGTCGACCTGGAGGAACTCCTGTTGCGGGTGCTTCCTGCCGCCCTGCGGCGGCACGGAGGCGACCGTGCCTTCCATGATCTTCAGAAGCGCCTGCTGCACGCCCTCGCCCGACACGTCGCGGGTGATCGATGGGTTGTCGGACTTGCGGCTGATCTTGTCGATCTCGTCGATGTAGACGATGCCGCGCTGGGCGCGCTCGACATTGTAGTCGGCCGCCTGCAGGAGCTTGAGGATGATGTTTTCCACGTCCTCGCCGACATAGCCGGCCTCGGTCAGCGTCGTGGCGTCCGCCATGGTGAAGGGCACGTCGATGATGCGGGCGAGCGTCTGGGCGAGCAACGTCTTGCCGCAGCCGGTCGGGCCGATCAGCAGGATGTTGGACTTCGCCAGCTCGACGTCGTTGTTCTTGCCTGCGTGGGCGAGGCGCTTGTAGTGGTTGTGGACGGCGACCGACAGCACGCGCTTGGCGTAGGGCTGGCCGATCACGTAATCGTCGAGAACCTTGAGGATCTCCTGCGGTGTCGGCACGCCCTCGCGCGACTTCACCATCGAGGTCTTGTTCTCCTCGCGGATGATGTCCATGCACAGCTCGACGCACTCGTCGCAGATGAAGACCGTCGGGCCCGCGATCAGCTTGCGGACCTCGTGCTGGCTCTTGCCGCAGAACGAGCAGTAGAGGGTGTTCTTGGAATCGCCACTGCCGGTGCCGACCTTGCTCATGCTTTCCCAGTCCTTCTTGGCTCCGTTCCGGCGAGGCCGGTCGTCGCCTGTCAACGCGTTTGACGCAACCTAAGGCGTCAACGCGTCTCTGCCAACCTTAATTGGCTATCTGATGGCACGGACCGCCGCAAGCAAACCCGCCCCACCCCTTGATTCGCCGCCTTCATGCGGGAATCTAAGCCGTCGAAGCTCAATTTTGGCTTAACGTAAAGCCTGCCACGCCGGGATGAAACAGCAAATCGTGACAGATTTGCAGCATCCCGCCAACAATCCATCCAGCGGAAACGGCAGCAACCTCCTGCAACGGCGCCCGCTTCAGATGCCGACCGCCGCTTCCATCGCCTCGCGCGTCGTGATCACCTTGTCGACGATGCCGAAATCCTTGGCTTCGTCGGCGGTCATGAAGTGATCGCGATCGAGCGTCTTCTCGATGGTCTCGTAGTCCCTGCCGGTATGCTTCACATACACCTCGTTGAGGCGGCGCTTCAGCTTGATGATGTCCTGCGCGTGCCGCTCGATGTCCGAGGCCTGCCCCTGGAAGCCGCCCGAGGGCTGGTGCACCATGATGCGGGCGTTCGGCGTCGCGAAGCGCATGTCCGGATGGCCGGCACAGAGGAGCAGCGACCCCATGGAGGCGGCCTGCCCGGTGCACAGCGTCGACACGGCCGGCTTGATGAACTGCATGGTGTCGTAGATCGCCATGCCGCTGGTCACGACGCCGCCCGGCGAGTTGATGTAGAGGCTGATCTCCTTCTTCGGGTTCTCCGCCTCCAGGAACAGGAGCTGGGCGCACACCAGCGTGGCCATGCCGTCCTCGACGGGGCCGGTGATGAAGATGATGCGCTCCTTGAGGAGCCGCGAGAAGATGTCGTAGGCGCGCTCGCCCCGGTTGGTCTGCTCGACCACCATCGGCACGAGGTTCATGTAGGTTTCGACGGGGTTTTTCATCGACGGTCCCTTGTTGGCCGCGATTCCGGTCATGCAGAATCGAAGAAGGATAGAGTGGCTGCCCGTAGATAGGATGGCCACTCTGCCTTGTGCAAGGCTGGCCGCGCGGCTTGGTTACTTTGCGGTCCCGCCCGCCGCCGCCTCGAGATCGGCGTCGATGGCGGATATCTGCTTCGTCCAGAATTCCTGGCCGGTCTTTCCCATGCCGTTCTCGCGGAACGTGCGCCGCGCCTCCTCGAACGCGGCGCGCGCCTGCTTCAGCAGCGCCGGGTCACCGGAGCGCCGTCCGATCTCGGCCAGCGCCTCGCCCTGGACGGAGAGCGTGCGCGCCCAGCCGACGCGATTGCCCTGCCCGGCTAGGATCGCCAGGGCCTGCTCCAGCGCCTGCTCGCTCTGCCGCAGCAAATCCATATCGTTGCCGGCGCGCCCCAGGGCCAGAAGCGCGCGCCCCTCATTGTGCAGCGTCAGCGCGTAATTGATCGGGCTGGCGTCGCGCGTGAACACGTCGCGGGCGGCCCGCAGCGCCGCGATCGCCTCGCGATAGGGCGCGGTCGTGTTCTCGACGGCGGCCAGATCCATCTGGAAGGATGCGAGGTTGGTCATGTCGCCGGCCCAGGAACTCGGCTGCCTGTCGCGCGTCTCCACCTCGAGCACGGCATGCTGGGCCTCGATCGCCCGGCGCAGCATGGCGGCGTCCTTTTCCGCCCGACCGACCGCCGCGAGGCTGGAAGCCAGGTTCGACTGCGCCATCGCCCAATTCACCGGATGCGCCGCCTTCGTCCAGACCTCGAGCGCCCCTTCGATCGCGTCCACCGCCCTGCGGCGCTCCTCCGCGCCGCCGCCATAGTCGGCGAGCCGCGAATAGGCGTTGCCGATGTTCATCTGCAAGCCGGCCCATGGCTCGGGCGCCGCGTCGCGGGTGAAGATCAACTGGGCGCTTTCGTAGGCCTTCAGCGCCTTCCGCCATAGTGCTGCGCTGCCCTCGCTTTCGGCAAGCGCGGCATAGAGGGCACCGAGATTGAGCTGGGCATTGGCCCAGTCTCCCGGGTATCGGCCGCGCGGCAGCGCCTTCAGCACCTCGCGGTTCAGCGCGATCGCCTGCTCGAGGTAGCTGCGGTCCCCGGTCCGGCTGCCGAGCTGGGTCAGCACGATCGCGATATTGCCTTTCAGCGCCGCGTCGCGGCGGGCGTTCGGCAGCGATCTGCCGATATCCAGCGCCTCGCGATACGCCGCGATGCTGCCCAGAAGCGCCTCGTTGTCGCCGCCATAGACGCCTTGGTCGTTGAGCGCCTCGCCCTGGAGTTCCTTAAGCTCGTAGGAGAGCGGCACGTCCCGCCCGGCGACCTGCGCATAGGCGTCGCCATAGCGGCGCGCCGCCGTGGCGAAGTCGAAGTTGAGCGCCGCCGTCTCGGCATTGCTGCGATAGGTCGAGGCGAGCTCCGCGCGCCGCGATGCGATATCGGCCTCGGCCTTGTCCAGCACCGCGTCGATGACGTCGGCGCGCGCGCTCGCCCGGTCGCGAAATTGCAGCGCCAGTGCCATGGCGCCCTCCCGCTCCGCCTCGTCGGCGAGCGCGGCGAGGCGGACGATCTCCGGGTCCTGGCGCGTCCGGGTTTCCCGTTCCGCGACGATCGCCCTGAGGCGCGCCGCCCCCTCGCCCAGCCGCTGCGCAAGGTCGGGCCCGGACTTATCGACACCAAGGACTTCCAGCATGCCGTAGAGTGCGTCGAGCGGAACGGCGTTTTGGGCGGCGACCTCCTCGACGAGACCGCGCGTGCGGGCAGGCGTGTTCGATATCGTCAGCAGCAACGTGCGGCGCGCGTCGCGGATCGCCTGCTCATCGCCCTCCGCCTTCTCGGGCCGCAGGCCGAAATAGAGCAGTCTGCGCAGGCTGGCATTGGTCCAGGGCAATTGCCGCGTGCCGGTCTTCAGATAGACCTCCTCGGCGATCATCGTCATCACGTCGCCGAAATCGTAGCCGCCCGCGGGCAGGTGCTTGAGCACCGCCGCCGCGTAGGGACTGTTGCCGCCCGGCGGGCCGTCGAGCGCGGCGTGGCCCGGCGGTGCGGCAAAGCCGATCACCGTACCCAGCGTCTCCGCGCCGGCCTCGCGCAGCGGCGCGGCACCGCGAGGCTCGCCCAGCCCGGCAGCGGCGACCGGGGCGGCGCTGCCGTTTCCGCCGTCAACCAGCGTTCCGGGCGGAAACGGGTCGGTGCGGCAGGCGTCCAGCAGCACGATGACGATCGGCGCGACACGCTGCAGACGCTCCAGCACGTCATCGAGCGGCAAGAGGCCGTCCACCGTCCCGCCCGCCCCCGGCGTGGCGGCATCGACGGGGATCAGCCAGTTCCGGCCGGCCGCCTCGACGCCGTGGCCCGAATAGTAGACGAAGGCCACGTCGGCGCCCGCCGCATCCTCCACGAAGCGGTCGAACGCGCGTCGCAGGCGCCGCGCATCGCCGTCCGCCACCGAATCCACGTCGAAGCCCAGATCGGACAAGAGCCGGTCGATCTCGCGCGCATCGTTCGACGGATTGGGCAGTTGCGGCAGGTTCTCGTATTTCGACTGGCCTATGACCAGCGCCACGCCATGCAGCGGCTTCGCGTCGCCGGCCGCCCCAGCGGCGCTCCAGCCGCAGAAGACGAACACGACGGCAATCCACGCGACCAGCCCGCCACGACGCATTGCAGATATCCCCGGCACCGCACGGGATGCTCGACGATCACCTTGGCGGCAAGATGGCAGCGCCCGTGGCGACATCTTCGGCGCGCAGCCAGCGCTTCAGCGCCTCGAAATCCTCGTCGTCCAGCGCCTGCGCGACGCGCCGTCCCACGGACGCGCCGAACTTGTAGCCGTGACCCGAGCAGGCGGAGACGACGAGGCATTTTCCGCGCTCGGTCGCGTAGAACGTCTCGTCGGCGGTAAACGTGTAGGCGCAGGTGACGACGCCTGTAACGGCATACTCCGCGATGCGGGCCATCGGCGGGGCGAACAGGTCGCGGATCGCCTCGCCCTCCCCCTCGACGGGCTCGCGGTTCCAGTCGGCGTCGCTCGTCGCGACCTTGTGCAGGCCGGAGCCGAACTTCAGCCCGCCGCCGCCCGAAGGCGGGATGATGTAGCCGTCGGTGGTCCCGCCGACGTCGAGCGCGACGGGTGCGGCGGCCCATGCCGCTTTGAGGTCGCCCGGCGGCTCCAGATAGACCACCGCCGTGCGGTAGGTCTTCAGCGTGCCGTCGAGGTCCGGGAACAGCTTCAGCACCCAGGCGCCGGCCGTCACGACGACCCGGTCGGCGGACAGCGTTTCGCCGCCCGCCAGTTCCACCTTGCCGGCATCGGTATCGACGGACACGACCCGCGCGTTCTCGCGGACGGCGGCGCCTTTCCCGCGCAGCCA
>JAFKJW010000194.1:39003-87401 GCA_017305925.1 Hyphomicrobiales bacterium
ACGATGCCGGCGGCGATCCGCCGGCAATACAGCGCGCCCCCCTCCTTCGAGAAGAAGGCATAGCGGAACGTCCCGCGCGCCAGGAACGGCCAGCGTTCGGCCGCAACGTCCGCCTCGATATATTCGTGGGGGAAGCCGCCGGCGCGCAGGCCCTCGAGATAGCGCTCGGCCTCGTCGCCCGCCTCACGGGAGACGCAGAAGAAGCCGCGCGGATCGAGATGGCTCTCGCCGAGATCGGTCCACAATTCGTCCCATGCCTCATAGGCCTGCGTGATCAGCGCGCCGTAGCCGGCCGCGGTGCCATAGGCGCGGCGGATGATGCGGTGGTGGTCGCCCGAGGCAGCCAGCGGATTGGGAATGAGTCCCCGCTCCAGAAGCGTGACGCGGTGGCCGCGCTTCGTCAGCGCCCAGGCCGTGGAAAGCCCGGCGATCCCTGCTCCGACGACGATGACGTTCATGGATCCTCCGTGCCCGGCGAGATGGACTGGCGTTTCGCCAGTTACAGAGACTGGCGCGGGATTGGCAAGTTGGGATAGTTGAGCCACGATGACCGACGCCGCCCCCGACTACCTGCGCTACGAGCCCGAAACGCGCCGGCTCGATCTCGATCCGCACGAACCGCGCTTCATCGACGACCCTTACGAAGCCTATGCCTGGCTGCATGGCAAGGGCGGCACGTTCTTCTGGGAGCAATACGGGTTCTGGTGCTTCGGCGGCTTCGACGACGTCAACCGGCTGCTGCGCGACCGGCGCTTCGGCCGCGAGCGGCCCGGCGGTTACCTTTCGATCGCGGCGGACGGGACACGAAGCCATCTCGCCGCCTTCGACGCCATCGAGGCCAATTCCCTGCTGGAACTGGAGCCGCCCGTGCACACGCGGCTGCGCACGCTGGTCAACCGCGCCTTCGTCTCGCGGCAGGTCGAGCGCCTGAGGCCACGCATCGAGGCGCTGGCGAATATGCTGATCGACGGCTTCCCGAAAGATACGCCGTTCGATCTCCTGCCCGCCTATGCCGCGCCGCTGCCGATCACGGTCATCGCCGAGATGCTCGGCGTCCCGGCGGAGATGGGGCCGCAACTGTTGGAATGGTCGCACCGCATGGTCGCCATGTACATGCACGGCCGCACCCGCGAGACCGAGGAAAGCGCGAACGTCGCTGCCCGCGACTTCGCGGCCTTCCTGCGCGCCCATGCCGAGGCGCGGCGAAGGGCACCCGGCGAGGACCTCCTGTCGCTCTTGATCGCCGCGCGGGAGGATGGCCGGAAGCTTTCGGAGGACGAGCTCGTCTCCTCCGTCGTCCTGCTGCTCAATGCCGGCCACGAGGCCACGGTCCACCAGACGGGCAATGCCGTGCGCACGATCCTGGCGCAGGGCGGCGATCCGCGCCGCTTCCTCGCGACACCGGAGGCGACCGCCGCGACGGTCGAAGAATGCCTGCGCTTCGACGCGCCGCTGCACATGTTCACCCGCTATGCCTATGGCGACGTCGAAGCCGCGCCCGGCATCGGCCTGAAGGCCGGCGAGCAGGTCGCGCTGCTGCTCGGCATGGCGAACCGCGACCCGCAGGCTTTCGCGGCGCCCGGCGCGTTCCGGCCGGACAGGCCCGACCAGAAGAACGTGTCCTTCGGCGCCGGCATCCATTTCTGCATCGGCGCACCGCTGGCTCGGCTGGAACTCCAGGCGTCGCTGAAGACGCTGTTCGACCGGCTGCCGGGACTACGGCTGGCCGATCCGCCCCACTATGGCGACACCTATCATTTCCATGGATTGCAGAGGCTTACGGTCGCCGCTTAAAGCGACGAACTCCAGCCGGAACGCGCTCTTGGTTCGATGCGTCAGGCCGCATGCGAACTCCGGATGGTCGTCAGTCCGGCGAGCAGCCCAAGCACCGAGATATCCTCATCGATCTCCGGCCAGTGGATGCCCTCGCCCCTGCCGATGAGCCGCCAGTTGGAGCGCTGGGAAGAACTCGCATCGCGCAGGCGCGGATACCACGCAACGGGGACCGACAGTTCCCGCCCATCTTCCAGAACGACATGGATCGCCGAGTCGGACACCGTCACATCGACGGCGATTGGATCGACATCAAGCTTCAAAATGGTCATGCCATGCCTCCAGGAACATGCGTCGGTATTCTATCACAAGAGTCCGCAAGTCGCTAAGTTCGTGGGCACGAAACCTTCGCGATGAGGCCAGTTCCACTGACTCCAGCCAATATTTAGCGATCTTGTCGCCATATTCTACGTGGATATGCGCCGGCTCATTGTTCTCCCGACTGTAGAAAAAGAAGCGATAGCCCGATCGGATGAGGACCGTCGGCATCGGCTCTCCTATCCAGCCTCCGGCAGCTTGATCACATATTCCTTGCGGGTCGTCTCCAGCACCTCCCACGTTCCCTTCAGGCCCGGCCGCAGCACGAAGCTGTCGCCGGCCCTGACGGTGTACGCCTCGCCGCCGTCTTCCGTGATGACCGAGACACCGGAGAGGATGTGGCAGAATTCCCATTCCGTGTATTCGAAGCGCCATTTGCCGGGCGTCGCTTCCCAGATGCCGGCATAGAGCCCGTCCTCGCCGTTCTCGGTTCCCCAACTGCGGAATTTCGGATCGCCCGCGATCAGGCGGTCGGGCGCCGGCGCGTCATGTTCCGGCTCGATGCCCTCGGCGGAGATTCTGGCAAAAAGCGGCGCGGTCATGGCTGCCCGATCCCGTTGCTTCCCGCCTCTTCTAGGCCTTCGCAAGCGCCTGGTCGAGGTCGGCGATGATGTCCTGCGCGTCCTCGATGCCGATCGACAGGCGCACCGTGTCCGGTCCGGCGCCGGCCGCGATCTTCTGCTCGTCGGAAAGCTGGCGGTGGGTCGTGGAGGCCGGATGGATCACGAGCGACTTCGCATCGCCGAGATTGGCCACGTGGGAGAACAGCTCCAGCGCCTCGACGAATTTGACGCCGGCGTCGTAGCCGCCCTTCAGGCCGAAGGTGAAGACGGCCCCCGCCCCGTTCGGCGAATACTTCTTCTGGAGGGCGTGGTTCTTGCTCGCCGGCAGGCCGGAATGCTCAACCCACGCCACCTTCGGATGGTTCGACAGCCAGCCGGCGACGGTCAGCGCATTGTCGGAATGGCGCTGCATGCGCAGCGGCAGCGTCTCCAGGCCGTTGAGGATCAGGAAGGCGTTGAAGGGTGAGATGGCCGGGCCGAAGTCGCGCAGGCCGAGCACGCGCGCCGCGATCGCGAAGGCGAAATTGCCGAAAGTCTCGTGCAGCACCATGCCGCCATATTCCGGGCGCGGCTCCGACAGCATCGGGTACTTGCCGGACTTCGACCAGTCGAACGTGCCTCCGTCGACCAGGATGCCGCCGATGGAGTTGCCCTGGCCGCCGATGAACTTGGTCAGCGAGTGGACGACGATGTCGGCGCCGTGCTCGATCGGGCGCACCAGATAGGGCGAGGCGAGCGTGTTGTCGACGACGAGCGGAATGCCATGCCTGCGCGCGATGTCGCCGATCTTCTCGATATCGACGAAATGGCCGGCCGGATTGGCCACGCTCTCGATGAAGATCGCCTTGGTCTTCTCGTCGATCTTGTCCTCGAAGGTCGACGGATCGTTCGCGTCGGCCCAGCGCACTTCCCAGCCGAAATTCTTGAAGGCATGGCCGAACTGGTTGATCGAGCCGCCATAGAGCTTGTTGGCGGCGACGAAGTTCTCGCCGGGCTTCATCATCGTATGGAAGACGAGCATCTGCGCGGCATGGCCGGACGATGTGGCGAGCGCCGCAGTGCCGCCTTCCAGCGCCGCCACGCGCTCTTCCAGCACCGCCTGCGTCGGGTTCATGATGCGGGTGTAGATGTTTCCGAACGCCTTCAGGCCAAAGAGCGACGCGGCGTGATCGGCATCGTCGAAGACGTATGACGTCGTCTGGTAGATCGGCGTGGCCCGCGCCCCGGTCGCTGGATCAGGCTTGGCGCCGGCGTGGACGGCAAGCGTGTTGAACCCCGGTGCGCGCTGCGACATGATCTTCTCTCCATACGATCGACAGTGGTCGGCGGCATTCATGGCGGAGGCCGGCGCCGAAAGCAAAGGAGAATTTTCCAAGAACTGGGCGACGGGCGTCCCGACGCCTCTGTCCCGTCCGCATCCGGCAGAACAATCGTCTATTTGACGCGCACGCCGAAGCTCTGGAAGCCCTGCCGCATCAGCGGCTTCCTGGACGACAGCACGCCGCTGTTGACGCCGTTCCAGCCGATCTCGCCGGACAGCCGGCCGTATTCGATCTTCGGGCAGCGGTTCATCACCACCTTGAGGCCGGAGGCCTCGGCCTTCGCCGCGGCCTCGTCGTTGCGCACCGTGAGCTGCATCCAGATCACCTTCGGCAGCGGGTCGAGCGCCAGCGCCTCGTCGACGATCGGCGGCACGGCGTTCGAGGCGCGGAAGATGTCGACCATGTCGATCGGCTCCGGCACATCCGCCAGCTTCGCATAGGTCATGCGGCCGAGGATTTCCTTGCCGGCCTGCCCCGGATTGATTGGAAAGACCGTAAATCCCTTGTCGATCAAATATTTGACCACGAAATAGCTCGGCCGGACGTCATTGGCCGAGGCGCCGACGACGGCGACAGTCCGCACCGTGTTGAGGATACCGGCGATATAGGCGTTGTCGTAGGAATCGTGGTTCATGCCGGCAGCGTGATACGCCCCTCCGCATCGATCGGAAAGGCGGGATTGTGGGCGACCTCCCAGAGATTGTCTTCCGGATCGGCGAAATAGCCGTACCATCCGCCCCAGAAGGCGCGGCCTGCCGGCTTCACGATCCGGCCCCCTGCGCGCTCCGCTTCGTCCAGCACGGCGTCGACCTCCTCGGCCGAATGCGTATTGTAGGCGAGATAGACCCGCGGGACGCCGCTGCCGAAGCCGATCCCGGCATCCGGTTCCGCGTCCTTGCGTGGAAACAGCGCGAGGATCGCCCCGCCCATCTGGAAGAAGGCCACGCCGTCGTCGATGCGGTGCCGCTCCAGGCCCATAGCCTGATAGAAGCCCGCCATCCGATCGAGATCGCCCACGGCGATGGTGACGATGGAGATGCGGGGCTCCATCAGCCGTCCGTCCACTCCGGCTTGCGCTTGCCGATGAAGGCGTCGATGCCCTCCTTCGCGTCGCACGCCAGCATGTTCTCCACCATGACGCGCGAGGCGTAGGCATAGGCGTCCGCAAGGCCCATCTCGGCCTGCCGGTAGAACGCCTCCTTGCCGAGCTTCAGCGTGGAAGGCGATTTGGACGCAATGGTTTCGGCGTATTTGCTGACGACCTGGGAAAGGTACTCGCGCGGCACGACGCGGTTGACGAGCCCGAACTCCTTAGCCGTCGCTGCGTCCACCATCTCACCGGTCAGCAGCATCTCCATCGCATGCTTCGGCTTCAGGCCGCGCACCAGCGCCACGCCCGGCGTGGTGCAGAACAGCCCGACATCGATGCCGTTGACGCCAAATCTCGACTGGTCCGAGCAGATCGCGAGGTCGCAGGTGGCGACGAGCTGGCAGCCGGCGGCCGTCGCGATGCCGTCCACCTCGGCGATCACCGGCTTCGGATGCGAGACGATCGACTGCATCATGGCGCCGCAGGCGTCGAAGGTTTCCCTGAAGAAGGCTTCGCCCCCGTCCGGGTCGCCGCGATGGCCGGTCATCTCCTTGAGATCATGGCCGCCGCTGAACAGCTTTCCGGACGCGGCGATGACGACGACGCGGGCCGCCTTGTCCGCGCGCGCCGCGTCGAGCGCATCCTGCATGGCGCGGATCGTCGCCAGCGACAGCGCGTTGGCCGGCGGATTGGCTAAAATGAGGCGCAGCACAGACCCCTTGCGCTCGACGATCACCGGACCTTCCGGCGCGGCCTTGAATGCGAGGACTTCCGCCATGGGACGACTCCGTTCCGATGCTCCGTTTCGCCAAGGCTTACCACGCGCGCCCTTGAAACGCACCCGCCAGTCCTGTTTTGTCGCGGGCCGGAACGCCGCCGGCGATGGCGGCCTGGAAAATCGCCCCTATGCCTCTGCACCCCGCGCCCGCCCCTCTCCTCACCGCCGACGAGGTCAACACCCTGATGGACAGGGAATTTCCGCAGCTCAACAGCGGCTCGGACGACTACAGGGTGATCGAGATCGTCCCCGGCGGCTGCACGGTGCGCCTCAACGCCGGCGAAAGGCATCTGAGGCCGGGCGGCACGGTCTCCGGACCGGCGCTCTTCACGCTGGCCGACATAGGCGGCTATGCCTGCGTGCTCTCCCATGCCGGGCCGGACGCGCTGTCGGTCACCACCAATCTCAACATCAACTTCATGCGCAAGGCCGGCAGAGGCCCCGTGGACGGTCGCTGCCGCATCCTGAAGCTCGGCAGGAGCCTGATGGTGTTCGACATCGACGTCCTTGCCGGCGAGGACAGGCACATGGTGGCGCACGCGACCGGGACATATTCGATCCCGCCACGGAAGCCGTGAGCTCTTTTCATATGGTATCATATTACCTCTTTTTGAACCTGCTGTTTTTGCTGGATTTTTAGACGCGATCCAAATTATCCATCTGTTGACGGCGGGGCGGGCCCTCTCTATAAGCACCTCGGAACAGCGGCCCCCAGGGCCGCCGTTTTGTTATTGGCGGCTTCGGCCGGCAATCCAAGCAACAAGAAACGCCCTCCCCGCGAGGGTCCTTTAGAGAGCAACACCATGAAAACCTTCTCGCAGAAGCCTGCGGAGGTGACGAAGAAGTGGGTGCTGATCGACGCCGAGGGTCTCGTCGTCGGCCGCCTCGCCTCCATCGTCGCCAACCGCCTGCGCGGCAAGCACAAGCCGACCTTCACCCCGCATGTCGACGACGGCGACAACGTCATCATCGTCAATGCCGAGAAGGTGGCGCTGACCGGCCGCAAATACACCGACAAGATGTATTACTGGCACACCGGCCATCCGGGCGGCATCAAGGAGCGCACCGCGCGCCAGTTGCTGGAAGGCCGTTTCCCGGAGCGCGTCATCGAGAAGGCCGTGGAGCGCATGATCCCGCGCGGCCCGCTCGGCCGTCGCCAGATGAAGAATCTCCGCGTCTATGCCGGTGCCGAGCACCCGCACGTCGCCCAGCAGCCCGAGGCGCTGGACGTCGCCGCGATGAACCCCAAGAACAAGAGGGCCTGATAGATGGCTGAGCTTTCCTCCCTCGCGGAACTCGGCGCGGCGACCGGCCAGACGGCCGCCCAGCCCGCCGCGCCCGTGCATGTCCAGAAGCTGGACAAGCAGGGCCGCGCCTACGCCACCGGCAAGCGCAAGGACGCCATCGCGCGCGTCTGGGTGAAGCCCGGTTCCGGCAAGATCACCGTCAACGACAAGGAGTTCTCGGCCTACTTCGCCCGGCCGGTGCTCCAGATGGTGCTGCGCCAGCCGATCGTCGCGACCAACCGCGACGGCCAGTTCGACATCGTCGTCTCCGTCAGCGGCGGCGGCCTTTCCGGCCAGGCCGGCGCGGTGCGCCACGGCATCTCCAAGGCGAAGGGCGGCTTCCTCACCCGCGACAGCCGCACCGTCGAGCGCAAGAAGTACGGCAAGGCCAAGGCCCGCCGCTCCTTCCAGTTCTCGAAGCGCTGATCCCGGATTTTATTTCTCATCAGAGACAGGGGCTTGGTGCAAACCGAGCCCCTGTTTTTTGCGCTTACAGGAATCTACGCGCTACTGATTCAGGACGATTTCCAGTTCTCCATCATATCTTGTTGGAGTCATTGACAACAGGCAAGCTTGTTGTCATAAACTCCAACATGGAAGCCGAGCTGTTGTTCCGTAAACGCGAAGGCTTGTCGGAGACGGCGTTGGTGGAAATCGTCATCTGGCGGGTGCCCGATCCCGTGCGCGGCAGCAGACATGGCTTCAAGTATCGGCTTGCCTTGGTGGCGGACGGCATATGCCTGCTGCGCTATGACAACGAGGCCGGCAAGGGCGATCACAAGCATACCGGGGAACGCGAGGCACCATACCGCTTCACCGACCTGCCTACCCTGCAGGCGGATTTTGGAAGGACGTGGAAACATGGAGGACAGGACGATGAGAACCGTAACGCTCGGCGTGTCCTCGATCGAGGAAACCCAGCGTCAGATGGCCGCCGCCTTCGGAGGGGAGAACCTTGGCGCGTTCATCAGCTTCGCCACTGTCGAATTGCTATGGAAGGTGCTCACCGCCAAGCGGTGGGACATTTTGCAGGCCATGACGGGTCAGGGTGAAATGACCATCCGGGAGATTGCCCGCCGTGTCGGTCGCGATGTGAAGGCCGTGCATGGCGACGTTCAGGCCCTGGTGATTGCGGGCGTGCTTGACCGCGCTGTCAGCGGGCGCGTGATCTTTCCCTATGACACGGTGCATGTGGATTTCACCCTGTGCGCAAGGCGGCTTGACAGGCCGCCCGAAAACGGCCCTGAGCCAGCCACAAAACCCCGCCCATTCGGACGGGGTTTTTATTTGCGTTCTGCCGGCGATCAGTCGCGCGCGCTTTCCCTGAGCTTCTGCGCGTAGACGTTGATCACCAGCGCGGCGAGCAGGATCAGCCCGCGGATCAGGATCTTCAGAAAACTGTCGATCTCGACGTGGTCGAGCCCGTTGTTGAGCACGCCGAGCACCAGAAGGCCGATGATGGTGTTGCCGATGCCGCCGCGGCCGCCGAACAGGCTTGTGCCGCCCACCACCACGGCCGCGATCGCGTCGAGCAGAAAGGTGTCGAACTGGTTCTGCTGCGCGGAGCCGAAATAGGCGACGCCCAGCATGCCGGCGATGCCGGCGCACATGGCGCAGATGACCATGACGGCGCCGAGGATGAACTTGACGTTGACGCCGGAATATTCGGCCGCCTCGCGATTGCCGCCGACCATATACACATAGCGGCCGAAGCGCGTGTAGGTGAGCACCAGATGCGCCACCAGCAGAAACAGCAGGCACACCACGATTGACCATTTGACGCCGAAGATCGTGCCGGCGCCGAGCGTCGTCACCAGATCGGGAAACGTATAGGCGATCTGGCCGCGCACCAGCATCGCGGAAATGCCGTTGGCGATCTGCATCATGGCGAGCGTCATGATGAAGGAGGGAATGCCGATCGCCGTCACGCCGAACGCGTTGACCAGGCCGAGCGCAAGGCAACTCGCCAGCGTCAGGATGATCGCCACCGCACCGTTCAGCGGGATGTTGGCGATGTTCACATAGTCGGGCTGGATGGTGAAATAGGCCATCGTGATGCCGATGGCGTTGGCGATTGCCGCGACCGAGAGGTCGATCTCCGCGGTCAGGATGACGAAGGTCAGGCCGACCGCGATGATGCCGGTGATCGAGGCCTGGCTCAGGATGTTCATCATGTTGTCGAAGGTGCGGAAGCTCGGCGCCTGCGTGGCGAAGAAGGCGACCAGCACGATCAGCGTGAAGACCGGGGCGATGTTGCGCATCTGCTCCGCCATGAACCGCTTCAGCTCGAAGGGCCGCTGCGTCGTCTCGGTGGCCATGGTCATGTCAGTCACCCATATCCGGATTGTCCTGGGAAGCGGCGCGGTCAGGCCGCATCGAGCAGATCGGCCTTCTCCAGCCGGCCGCTCGTGAATTCCTTCGCAACGACGCCGCGCCGCAGCACGGTGACACGGTCGGCCAGAGTGAGGATCGTCTCCGGCTCGGTCGACAGCACCAGCACCGCGACGCCGCGGTCGCGCAGCGATTTCACGATGCGGATCACGTCCTCCTTGGCGCCGACATCCATGCCGCGCGTCGGCTCCGACAGGATGAGCACCTTCGGCAGGTGCGTCAGCCACTTGGCGAGCGCCACCTTCTGCTGGTTGCCGCCGGAGAGGTTGCCGAGCGCGATGTCGGTCCTGGGCGGCCGTATCTGGAGGTCCTTGATGTGGATCTCGGCGATCTCGCGCTCCCGGCGCGGCTTCAGGAACAGCCGATTGATCTTGTCGAGGATCGCGATGGAGATGTTCTTGAAGACCTGCTCCGTGCGGAACAGCATCATGCCACGGTTTTCCGGCACATAGGCGATTCCGGCCTTGCGGGCGGCGGCGGTCGATCTGAGCCTGACCGGCTTGCCGTTCAGAAGGAGCTGGCCGCGACGCAGCGCGCCCTTGCCGAACAGCAGGCGCGAAAGCTCGACCTGGCCGCAGCCCATGAAGCCGTAGACGCCGGTGATCTCGCCGGCCCGCAGCTTCAGCGAAACGTCCTTGACCATCAGGCCGTCGTCGAGCGCACGCGCCTCCAGCACGACCGGCTTGGAATCGTCTCCCACGAGCTCGGCGCTCTCGCCCATATGCATCTCGGCGGAGCCTCGGCCGATCATGTGCGAGATCACGCTGTCCTTGGTGAAATTGGCCGTATCGTCCGTGATGACCTTGTGGCCGTTGCGGAACACGGTGATGCGGTCGGAAATCTCCAGCACGTCGTCGAGGAAATGCGAGATGAAGACGATGGTGCGGCCCTGCTCCCTGAGCCGCCGCAACGCTTGAAACAGGCGCTGCACCTCCGGCGGCGACAGCGCCGAGGTGGGCTCGTCGAGAATGATGATCCGGGCGCCGGAAAAGAGCACGCGCGACAGTTCGACGAGCTGCTGGAGCCCGACCGGCAGGCTGCCCATGCGGGCGGCGGGGTCGACCTCCAATCCGAGCGTGGAGAGCTGCTTCCTGGCCTCACGCTTCATGCGCGCCCAGTTGACCACGCCCGCCGCTGTCGGCTGGACGCCGAGAAAGACGTTCTCGGCAACCGTCAGGTCCGGAACGATGGAAAGCTCCTGATGGACCATGCCGATGCCGGCGGCCAGCGCATCGCGCGGCGAGCGGAACTCGACGCGCTCGCCATTGACGCGCATCTCGCCCTCGAAGCCGTGATACACGCCGGCGATGATCTTCATCATGGTCGACTTGCCGGCGCCGTTCTCGCCGACAAGTCCGTGGATCTCGCCTCTGCGGAGGTCGAAGTCGACATCGCGCAGGGCGTGGACGCCGCCGAACGCCTTGGACACGCCGATCATTTCGAGGATCGGCCGCGACCCGTCTGCTGCTGCGGACGCGCTCGCGCCCGCAGCGATCTCGCTGGCGGCTTCGGTCAAGGGCAGGCCCCGGTCAGATCAGGAAGTTCTTCTGCAACCAGAGATGCCCCGGCGCCGTCTCCTGCGTGATGACCGGTCCGTCGGCCCAGATGTAGTTCGGGATCTCCTTGCCGGTCTTCTCGCCCGCGACAGCCGCCGCCACGCCGGCCGCGATCGCCCAGCCGTGGATGCGGCAGGAAGGATTGCGCACGGTGGCGACCATGGTGCCGTCCAGAACGGCGTTCACCGCCGGCGGCATGGCGTCGACACCGCCGATGACGATGCCGGTGCGGCCCTTGGCCTTCATGACGTTGTGGGCGGCGAGCGCCATGTCGTCATTGTGGAAGAAGGCGCCGGCGATATCCGGATACTTGGTCAGCAGCGACTCCCAGATGCGCGCCACCTTGGTGACGTCCCAGTCGGCCGGCTGCTCGTCGACCACCTTGACGTCCGGGAAGTTCGCGACGACTTCCTTGAAGCCCTTGGCGCGGCCCTGGGCGCCGGTATGGCCGAGCGCACCCTGCGTCATGACGACATTGCCCTTGCCGCCGATCTTCTTCATGATCTCGTTGGTCACGACCGAGCCCATGAAGACGTTGTCGGGCGCGATGAAGGTGTGAAGGGCGAGCTGGCCTTCCGGGGCCATCATCGTGTCCATGGCGATGACCGGCGTGCCGGCGTCGATGACCTTCTTGATCGGGTCGTTGAGCGTGCCGATGCCGAACGTCTGGAGCGCGACGAAGTCCCATTTCTGTGTCGCCAGGTTGTCCACGGCAGCGCGCTGCTTGGTGGCGGAAAGCTCGCCGTCGAACCAGGTGATCTCGACGTTCATCAGCTTGCCCCAGGCCTCGGCGGCCTGCTTGCCCTGGGCGCACCACGTCGCCTGCAGGCCGGCATTGCCCATGGCCGCCTTGAGCGGCTTGCCGGACGGCTTCAGCTCCTGCGCGATCGCCGGGTCGAAGCCGGCGGAGCCCAGCAGGGCACCGGCGAGAGCAGTCGCGCCGAGCGCCTTGAAGACGTCGCGGCGGCTTCTGGACTCTTCGATAAGATCATCGAGCACGTTCGCATTCCTCCCATTGACCGGCGCCCAGCACCGGAAATTCAGTCAACAACCGGGTGACAGAAAGGAAGCGGCAAGGCGCATGGTAGCGCTTCCACCCAACTTCGTTCTCCTCCCAGTATCTTGACGATAGGCAGGGAACCGGTCCGTCGTCAACTCGCCAATCGCGACATTCCGGACCCCTCGCCCCGCCGCGCGGGCGACGCGACGGCAGCGCTACCGCCGACGCCCTAAGCCGTGTGCACGCGGGCGATGATCCGCGCCAGCTCGTTGACCTCGTCGATCGAATGGAGCGAGCCGCGCGCCACGGCGAGCTGGCGGCCGAAGCGCAGCGCCGGGCGCTCGCAGGCGGCGCGGCGGTCCGGGTCGGCGATCGATTCGAAATCGGCATTGTGGGCGAGGCCGAGAATGCGGCGGTGGCATTCGACGCCGGCAAAGCCGAGAAGGTCGGTCCAGATATTGGAGATCACCGCATTCAGCGCCTGCTCCGCGCCCAGCGAATCGCCGCGGTCCTCGAAGACGCTCCGGGCGTAGAGGATGCCGTTGCGCTCGGTGCGCCACAGATGCGCGAACTCGGCGCGGAACGTCGCCCATATCTCTTCGGCCACGCCGAGCAGCCAGGCGCGCATGTCCTCCCGCTCGCCCGCTTTCGTCTCGTGGCCGGGCTGGGAAAAGAAGCTCATCCAGAAATTGGCGAGCAGCATGCCGACGTCGAAGGCGATCGGCCCGTAGAAGGCGAATTCGGGATCGATCACGCGGGTGTCGGTCTCCGTGACCATGACCGAGCCGGTATGCAGGTCGCCATGCAGCAGCGTTTCGGCCTTCGCCGCGAAAAGGTGCTTCAGGCGCTGCGCCTCCACCTTGAGGTCGCGGTCGGCGCGCAGTTCGGCCACGATGCCGTCGAGCTGCGGGCTGGTGTGACGATTGAGCTCGGCCTCGAAATACGGATCGGTGAAGACGAGGTTTTCGGTGATGTCGCACAGCTCGACATTGTCGGCGAACAGCGCAACGTCCTGCTTGCGCTCGCGCGTCGGCATGCAGAGATCGGAGCCGCGGAAGAGCGTGCGCGCGCAGAACAGGCCGAGGTCGCGTCCGATCTTCGGCAGTTTCACGCCTTCGATCAGGCGCCGGCGCAGGATGACGTGCGGCGACAGGTATTCCATGACGATCAGCGCCTGCGCCTCGTCGAAATGGTGGATGGCGGGCACCGTTCCGACGCCGGCCCGGCGCTCCTGGCGGACCAGCGCGTGGTATTCGAAGAAGGAACGCTTGAGCGGCAGCGGCCAGCTTTCGCCGACCAGCCGCACATAGGGCAGCGCCTGCTTGGCGACGACGCTGCCCTTCGGCCCCTCGACGATGAAGACCAGGTTCAGATTGCCGTCGCCGACCTCCCTCACCGTCCATCGGCTGCTGTCCGGCCCAACTCTCTCCGCAATGGCGGCGATGTTTTCCAGACGCTTGCCCAACGTGCCCACGTCGAGCGCGGAGAATTGTCCCTGGCTGCCCGCTGCGCTGCTCACTCTTCCGTCTCCCCGGATTGGTCGTGCGGCGGTGTTACGGCATTCGCCGCGCAAGCGCCATGTCCCTCATATGCGGGACGGCAAACCGGGTGAAGACGGATGGCGCGTTGTGGGGATCGTTTCGGCCGGCCGGACCGGGGGCGCGATAAGGGAGAGACCCTGACGCGGCTATTCCGGCAGGACGCCGGCGCCTAAATGAAGGCGCCGCCGTAGTGAGCGACCAGCAGCGCGACCCCGACCACCACAAGCGGAAACAGCAGGCTGAACAGCCATCCGGCAGAGCCCTCCTTCTGCTTCTTCTCGCGTCGATCGTAGTCCGCACCAATGTTCTTGGTCATCGCCGTCACTCGATCCGGTGGTCCAGGATGGCGCGAAAAAATTAACAGAACTTAAAAGCCGCGGACAAAGGGGCCGGCGGGAGGCTACCGTACCTGATCGAGAAGCCGCTTGCACTCCAGGAGGTCGAACAGAGCCTCCTGGAGAAGCGCGCGGTTGTCGCGCGAGAGCCGGCCCTGGTCCGCCGAGACGGGCCCATCGTCCTCGGCCTTGCCGAGCCCGAAGAAGCGGCGGCTCGGCTTCACCCGGGACTCGCCGACCAGCATCTCGTCGTCCGCGGCGGCGCGCGGCTGCGCGGCCGGCGTAAGCTGCGGCACGGCCGCCTCGGCCTGCCTGCGCTGCGTGATCGCCTCGATCGCCGCCACGTCGCCATTGGCAACGGCCACGAGGAACTGGTTTCCGTTCTCGCGCAGCAGCTTCTGCACGCCCTTTATGGTGTAGCCCTGATCGTAGAGCATATGGCGTATGCCCTTGATCAGCTCGACGTCGTGCGGGCGATAGTAGCGGCGGCCGCCGCCGCGCTTCATCGGCCTGATCTGGTTGAACCGCGTCTCCCAAAAGCGCAGGACATGCTGAGGCAGATCCAATTCCTCGGCGACTTCGCTGATCGTGCGGAAAGCGTCCGGACTCTTGTCCATCGCATACATCTCAAGCTTGCGGCGAATCACCAGCCATTTCGGCCGCCTGCGGGCGTCTTTTCAAGCGCAAAATGAACCCCCGCCGAATCTGAGGCGGTCGAAAGCTATTTTGCGCTTTTGGCTCTTGCGTTGTGCGTCTTGAGTATGCGCGCCTTCAGGACATTCGACGCCTTGAACGTCATGACCCTGCGCGGAAGAATCGGCACTTCCTGCCCCGTCTTGGGATTCCGGCCGATCCGCTCGTTCTTGTCGCGCACATGGAATGTCGCGAAGGAGGACAGCTTGACCGTCTCGCCACGGACGATCGCCTCGCATATTTCGTCGAGAACAGCCTCCACAAGCTGGGCCGATTCCGTGCGGGAAAGCCCTACCTTGCGGTAAACCGCCTCAGCGAGGTCGGCGCGCGTGAGTGTGTTTCCCGCCATCCGGGCGTCCAACCATCCTTGAAAAGGGCCTCTCCGCAACCCGGCGGAGCCTAGAAAATTGACCTTGGCAGGTCAAGAACCCAATATGCTACCAGCGTATCAGAACGGCGCCCCAAGTGAAGCCGCCGCCCATCGCTTCCAGAAGCACGAGATCGCCGCGCTTGATGCGGCCGTCGGCGACGGCTTCCGAGAGCGCCAGCGGCACGGACGCGGCCGACGTGTTGCCGTGGCGGTCCACCGTCAGCACCACTTTCTCGTCGGGAATGCCGAGCTTCTTCGCGGAGGCTTCGATGATGCGGCGGTTCGCCTGGTGGGGCACGAACCAGTCCAGCTGGTCGATCGATATGCCGGCCGCACCGGCAGTTGCCTCTATGACGTCGGTGATCATCGCCACGGCGTGCTTGAAGACTTCCCGCCCCTCCATCCTGAGATGGCCGACGGTGCCGGTCGTGGACGGCCCGCCGTCGACGAACAGCTTGTCCTTGTGGGCGCCGTCGGAGCGCAGGCTGGACGCCAGGATGCCGCGGTCGACCAGCGTGCCCGTGCCTTGCTGCGCCTCCAGCACCACGGCGCCGGCACCGTCGCCGAACAGCACGCAGGTCGAGCGGTCGGTCCAGTCGAGGATGCGCGAGAACGTCTCCGAGCCGATGACCAGCGCCCGCTTCGCCATGGCGCCCCGCAGATAGAGGTCGGCCGTCGTCATCGCATAGACGAAGCCGGAACAGACCGCCTGCATGTCGAAGGCGAAGCCGTGATGCATGCCGAGGCGGTTCTGGATGTCGACCGCGGTCGCGGGAAAGGTATTGTTGGGCGTGGAGGTGGCCAGCACGATCAGGTCGATATCGGCCGGCTGCAAGCCGCACGCGGCCAGCGCGGCGCGCGCGGCGGCCTCGCCCAGAGAAGCCGTCGTCTCGTCGGCGGCGGCGATATGGCGCTGGCGGATCCCGGTGCGCTGGACGATCCATTCGTCCGACGTCTCCACCACGCCCTCAAAGTCGGCATTCTTCATGACCCGGCGCGGCAGAGACGAGCCGACGCCGAGGACCACAGATCGCAGCATCTAGATTCCCTGTTCTTCGCGTTCTTGCGCGTTTTCCCGCATGGAGCCGATGGTTCGCGGCAGGCGCGCATGGAATGTCTCGAGATCGCTCTTGATGCTGTCGAGCAGCCGGTTGCGCACCATGTCGTAACCCAGTTCGACCGCGGCCGCGAATCCTTCCTCGTCGGTGCCGCCGTGGCTCTTGACGACGATCCCGTTGAGGCCGAGGAACACGCCGCCGTTCGACTTGCGCACGTCCATCTTCTCACGCAGCCGATCGAAGGCGGGACGGGCGAAAAGATAGCCGATGCGCGCCCGCCACGTCCGGTTCATCGCCGCACGCAGATAAGCACCGATCTGGCGAGCGGTTCCTTCCGCCGTCTTCAGCGCGATGTTGCCGGAAAACCCTTCCGTCACCACCACGTCGACCGTGCCCTTGCCGATGTCGTCTCCCTCGACGAAGCCGTGATAGGTCATGAAGGGCAGCGCCGTGTCGCGCAGCAGGCGCCCCGCCTCCTTCACTTCTTCCTGGCCCTTGATCTCCTCCACCCCGACGTTCAGCAGCCCGACGGACGGCTTTTCGAGCGAAAACAGGGCTCTCGCCATGGCGCAGCCGAGGATCGCGAAGTCGACGAGCTGGTGCGAATCGGCGCCGATGGTGGCGCCCACGTCGAGGACCACCCCTTCCGCCCGCAGGTTCGGCCAGATCGCGGCGATGGCCGGGCGCTCGATGCTCGCCATGGTGCGCAGGCAGAATTTCGACATGGCCATCAGCGCGCCGGTGTTGCCGGCGGAGACGCAGACATCCGCTTCCCCCGTCTTCACCGCCTCGATCGCCTTCCACATGGACGACTTCCAGCGGCCGTGTCTGAGCGCCTGGCTCGGCTTGTCCGACATGGAGACTGCAATCTCGCAGGGAACGAAGGTGCCGGCGGTGGCGACGCGCGGATATTTGTCCAGCCAGGGCCGCGTCTCCGCTTCCAGGCCGTAGATCCGGAAGCGCAGATCGGGCCGTCGCTCGATCACACGGTCCAGCGCCGGCACGGTCACGGCAGGCCCGTGATCGCCTCCCATGGCGTCGATTGAAATGGTGATCAAGCGTGTGTCAATCCGTGTGGAATCCCGGAAAGGGACTTGGAGGTGGCGCGAAAATAGCCGTTTCACCGCAAGGCACAACGTCAAATACGCTCAAAAACATGCCGCTTTCAGCTTTTTCGCGTGAATGGCAGGAGCTTTTCACGCAATTGGCCTCCCTGCTCCGCCTCCTCGCCGGACGTCCCGATGCTGGCGCCCTCCTTGCGGGGATAGGGGTCGATGGCGAGGGCGAAGAATTCCTCGGCAAGCGCGCCGACGTCGATCGAGTCGCCGGAAAAGGTCTCCGGACCGTCGGGACCTTCCGCGTCGAGCAGGATTTCTCCCGCCTGGTGAAAGCCGAGGCGGCCGAGCTTCGAATCCTCCGGAAGGTAGACCTGCGCGATCTCCTCCGATATCCGCGCCGCGACCGGCTCCAGCGTCACCACGCAGGCCTGCTCGATCGCCGCCTCCACCCGGCCCGTCACGGACACGCCGTTGCGCTTCCATTTCGATACGGTGAGATCGGCATGAAACGCGCCGACATCCAGGAGGCCATGCTCTTCGGCCAGCAGGCGGCGCTGCTCCCCGTTCGCCTCGATCCGCACGGGCATGCCCTTCTGCGGCAGCCGCGCGACGTTCACGACATAGGAGACCGGGCTGGTTTCCCGTACTTTCATGGCGTCATCCTTTCCGCATCCGGATAGGCCAGCCGGCCGGCGATGAGCCCGTCCGTCGGCTGGCCGCGCAGTTCCCGGCCGGCAGCCAGCATATAGTCCGCCAGCGCCTGCGCGCCCGTCCAATCGGTCGCGTCGGGGCGCACGTTGCGAACCAGCGCGTCGACCAGGGCGGCGCGGTCGCCGCGGTCCAGCGCCTCGCCATAGGCGGCGGCCCGGCCGTAGAACATGGTCGCCAGCCGCTTCACGCGCTTCGGCACGCCGGCGTCGCCCACGCCGAGCTCGCGCACCGAGGTGTCGACATCGGCGAAGAACTCGTCGGTCAGCGTCTGGGCGATCTCGGCGATGTCTCCGCTTTCGCCGCGCACGCGATGCAGGAACAGGAACAGGTGCAGGCCGACCATCTCGAAGCGCCCCAGCGGCGTGTCGGGAACCTCCCAGGCGGAATAGAGCGCCGGCTGCCGCGCCGCCGCCACGATTTGTTCATAGAGGGCATCGACCGTGGGACGGTCGCCGGAGCGGCCGCGGCCGAAAAGGTGTCTCAGGATCAAAGAGGGTCTCCGGCGTGCGTTCCTGCCGTGGTTGCATCGGACAGGAAGCTGGTTTACCGCTTTCGCCGCCCGGCGCAAGCGACACGAGGGGCGCGTGATTCATGGAGAGGTTCTTGGTTTCCCGAATTCTCAACTCCGGCCTGATCTGGGGTGGCATCGTCGCTTCTTCAATCGTGCTGCCGGCCTGCAACGCGTCGTCGCTCAAGCTGAACGGCAGCGAAACCCTGCACCAGGGCTATGTCATCGACGAGCAGCAGCTCGAGCTGGTGCCGGTCGGGTCGAGCCGGGAGCAGGTGATCCTGGCGCTGGGCTCGCCTTCCACCACCGCGACCTTCGACAACGAGGTTTTCTATTACATTTCCCAGACCCGCAAACGCTCGGTCGCCTTCCAGAATCCGCGCCTCGTCGACCAGCGCATCCTGGCGGTCTATTTCGGACCGGACAGCCGCGTCACCCAGATCGCCAATTACGGGCTGAAGGACGGCAGGGTTTTCGACTTCATCTCGCGCACCACCCCGACGGGCGGCAAGGACCAGAGCTTCATCGGCCAGGTCCTGCAAGGCACCACCGGCGGAGTGCCAGGGCCGGTCAATCCGCAGGTGCCCGGCACCGCGTCGCCCTGATCGTCCAGGCGCGTAAATTCCCGTACCACCCAGGAAAAAGCCCGCCGGATCGCTCCGGCGGGCTTTTGATTCGAGAAAGCGGCGAGGCTTACATGCTTCCGTGCGCGAGCACGGCCAGCAGGAGCAGCGCGACGATGTTGGTGATCTTGATGGCCGGGTTGACGGCCGGGCCGGCGGTGTCCTTGTAGGGATCGCCCACCGTGTCGCCCGTCACCGACGCCTTGTGCGCCTCCGAGCCCTTGAGGTGCTTGACGCCGTCCTTGTCGACGAAGCCGTCCTCGAAGGACTTCTTGGCGTTGTCCCAGGCGCCGCCGCCGGAGGTCATCGAGATGGCGACGAACAGGCCGTTGACGATGACGCCGAGCAGCGAGGCGCCGAGCGCGGCGAAGGCCGAAGCCTTGGAGCCGGAGATCAGCAGCACGCCGAAATAGACGACCAGCGGCGCCAGGACCGGCAGCAGCGAGGGAATGATCATCTCCTTGATCGCCGCCCGGGTGAGCAGGTCCACGGCACGCGCGTAGTTCGGCTTCGAGGTGCCCTGCATGATGCCGGGGTTCTCGCGGAACTGCTTGCGCACCTCCTCGACGATCGAGCCGGCGGCGCGGCCGACAGCCGTCATGGCGATGCCGCCGAACAGATACGGGATCAGGCCGCCGAAGATCAGCCCCGCCACGACATAGGGGTTGGACAGGTCGAAGGAGACCGTGCCCATGCCCTGGAAGTAGGGGTACTTGTCGCCGTTGGCCGCGAAGTAGGACAGGTCGTTCGAGTAGGCCGCGAACAGCACCAGCGCGCCGAGGCCGGCCGAACCGATGGCGTAGCCCTTGGTGACGGCCTTGGTGGTGTTGCCGACCGCGTCGAGCGCGTCGGTGGAGTGGCGCACCTCGGGCGGCAGGCCGGACATCTCGGCGATGCCGCCGGCATTGTCGGTAACCGGGCCGAAGGCGTCGAGCGCCACGATCATGCCGGCGAGGCCGAGCATGGTCGTCACCGCGATCGCCGTGCCGAACAGGCCGGCGAGCTGGTAGGTCGCGATGATGCCGCCGACGATGACGATCGCCGGCAGGGCCGTCGATTCCAGCGAGACCGCGAGGCCCTGGATGACGTTGGTGCCGTGGCCCGTGACCGACGCCTGCGCGATCGAGTTCACCGGACGCTTGTTGGTGCCGGTGTAGTACTCGGTGATGACGACGATCAGCGCCGTCACCAGAAGGCCGATCAGGCCGCAGACGAACAGGTTGGTGCCGGTGACGGCCTCCGGCCCCTCCGCGCCGATCGGACCCCAGCCGATGGTGAGCGACGTCGCCGCGCCGAGGCCGACGACCGACAGGACGCCGGTCACGATCAGGCCCTTGTAGAGCGCGCCCATGATCGAGCCGTTGGAGCCCAGCTTGACGAAGAAGGTGCCGACGATCGAGGTCAGGATGCACGCCCCGCAGATGGTCAGCGGATAGATCATGATATCGGCGAAGTTCGCCGCCGTGCCGAAGAAGATCGCGGCGAGAACCATGGTCGCCACCACGGTGACGGCATAGGTCTCGAAGAGGTCCGCGGCCATGCCGGCGCAGTCGCCGACATTGTCGCCGACATTGTCGGCGATGGTGGCGGGGTTGCGCGGGTCGTCCTCGGGAATGCCGGCCTCGACCTTGCCGACGAGGTCGCCGCCGACATCCGCGCCCTTGGTGAAGATGCCGCCGCCGAGACGGGCGAAGATGGAGATCAGGGAGGCGCCGAAGCCGAGCGCGACCAGCGCGTCGATCACGGTGCGGTCGGCCGGATTGTAGCCGAGCCCGTCGACCAGCACCCAGTAGTAGACGGCGACGCCGAGCAGCGCGAGGCCCGCCACCAGGAGGCCGGTGATGGCGCCCGCCTTGAAGGCGATGCCGAGGCCGGCGGCCAGGCTGTTGGAGGCGGCCTGCGCCGTGCGCACATTGGCCCGCACCGAGACATGCATGCCGATGAAGCCGGCCGCACCCGACAGCACGGAGCCGATCAGGAAGCCGATCGCGGCGGTGCCGGACAGCAGCCACCAGGCGAGAAGGAAGACGACCACGCCGACGATGGCGATGGTGGTGTATTGCCGGGCCAGGTAGGCCTGCGCGCCCTCCCGGATGGCGCTTGCGATTTCCTGCATGCGCGCGTTGCCCTGATCCGACGCCAGGACCGACTGGGTGGCCCAGATGGCATAGACGATCGACAGCACGCCGCAGAGAATGACGACATAGAGCATGTTGTGTTTTCCCTGAACTGACGTCCGGAAAATCCCCTCTCCGGACGAATGCGAGGCGAGGCCTGAACCCGGCCTTTCCCGGCGGCTTATGCGAAAGCAGCCGGCGAACGTCAAGGTATTGTTAGGGTTTTGCCGGCTTTTCGCGTCTAATCGATTTATCGTGAAGCCGGCTCGCCTAGGACAGCGCCGAGGAGCGGCGCGCCGCTCCTCGCCCGGAGAGCGCCAGCAGCGCCAGCGCGACGAGGCAGGTGCCCGTGACGGGGAAGATCACAAGGTTGAGGCCTGTCCAGCCCGCCATGTTGAAGACGATTCCCGACATCAGCGAGGCGAACGCCACGGAGCCGAACAGCACGAAGTCGTGGAGCCCCTGCACCCTGCTCTTCTCGGACGGGCGATAGCTGGTGGCCACCATGGTGGTGGCGCCGATGAAGCCGAAATTCCAGCCGACGCCGAGCAGCATCAGCGCGATCCAGAAATTCCACACATGAAGCCCGGCGAGCGCCGAGATGCCGCAGCCGATCAGGAGCACCAGCCCGACCGCCACGACTCTCTCCTTGCCGAAGCGCGTGACCAGCAGGCCGGTGAAGAAGCTTGGCCCGAACATGGCGAGCACGTGCCACGATATGCCGAGCGTCGCCTCGTCCGTGGAGAGCCCGCAGCCCACCATGGCGAGCGGCGCCCCGGTCATGACGAAGCTCATCAGCGCATAGGAGGCGATGGCGCAGAGCAGCCCGACGAAGAATTGCGGCTGGCGCACGATCTCGGAAAGCGGCCGCGCGGGCTGGTCCGAAGGGCCTGCGGTGGCCGCCGCGGCGCTTTTGTCCCTGACGGGCAGGAAGAGCAGGATCAGCGCACCGAGCGCCGCGAGCAGGACGATCGAGGCGAAGGATCCCGCGAACTTCACCGTGGGTAGAAGATCGTCGGTGAAGATGACGATCTGCGGCCCCAATATGCCGTTGAGGACGCCGCCCACCATGACCCAGGAAATGGCCCGCGCCTTGAAATCGCCTTCCGCGCTGTCGGCGGCCGCGAAGCGGTACTGCTGGATGAAGGAATTGCCGAGGCCGACGCAGAGAAGCCCCAGCGCGAAGATCCAGAAATTCGCGTGGAGCAGGCCGAAGGTGGCGATCATGCCGGCGGCGGCGATCACGCCGGCGCCGCAGAGGAAACCGTTGCGCTGCCCGAGCGCCCGCACGATCGCCGCGGCGGGAACCGCGCCCAGCGCCACGCCGAGATTGAAGCCGGTGACCGGTGCCGTCGCCAGCGACTTGTCGGCACCGAGAAGCTGGTATCCGACGAGGGCGCCTACGGAAATGCAGATGGGCGGTGCCGATCCCTGGATCGCCTGCGCGGCGGCGAGGATCATGGCGGTTCGCCTTGCCGCCGCCGAGGGAGGCGAGCCCGTCACGACGCGTCCTTCCCGCGCCCCTCGCCGCGGACCCGCCGCGCGATGCGGTCGAGCACGGCATTGACCAGCTTCGGCTCCTCGTCCTCGTAGAAGGCCCTGGCGATGTCGACATATTCGGACACGATGACGGCGACCGGAACGTCCGCGCGCTTCATCAACTCATAGGCGCCGGCGCGCAGGATCGCGCGGAGCGTCGAATCGAGGCGCGACAGCGGCCAGTCCTCGGTGAGCGACTGGCGGATCACCGGGTCGACGGTCTTCTGATTCTCGACCACGCCGGCGAGGATGGCGCGGAACCATTGCGGATCGGCCTCGCGGTAGAGCGCCCCGTCGACCTCCTTGCCGAGGCGGAAGGCCTCGTATTCGGCGGTGATCTCCAGGAGGCCGCTTCCGGCGACGTCCATCTGGTAGAGCGCCTGCACGGCCGCGAGCCGCGCCGCGCCGCGCTTGTTGGCGGCGCGGGAAGCGGGCGCCATGTCTCCGGGTTCGCTCACGTCAGGCCCCGAAACGCTCGCGCAGCGCGATCATGGTGAGTGCCGCGCGCGCGGCGAAGCCGCCCTTGTCGCCCTCGTTGCGGCGCGCCCTCGCCCATGCCTGCGCCTCGTTCTCGACCGTCAGGATGCCGTTGCCGATGGCGAGCGAATCCTCGACGGAAAGGTCCATAAGCGCCCGGCTGGACTCGTTGGCGACGATGTCGAAATGATAGGTGTCGCCGCGGATCACCGTGCCCAGCGCGACGAAGCCGTCATAGTCGCGGCCGCCCTTCTCCGCGCCGTCCAGCGCAAAGGAGATCACGGCGGGAATTTCGAGCGATCCGGGCACCGTCACGACATCCCAGGTCGCGCCGGCCTCGTCGAGCGCGGCGGTGGCGCCCTCCAGAAGTTCGTCGGCCAGCGCGTCGTGATAGCGGGCCTCGATGATGAGCACATGCGCCCTCGCGGGGCGCAGGAACGCCTTGCCGTGATCCGATATGCCAGCCATTGCCGTCTCCAAGCGAGCGGCTCTCCTAGGCCGAACTGCGCATCGCCGCAAGCGGGTCCTGCGCGCGGCAGTCCTGCGAAATCAGAGACCCTGCCGCTCCGCCTCCGCCAGCCGGGCCGCATAGCGGGCCATGGTGTCGACCTCGAGGTTGACGCGGTCGCCCGCCTGCCGCTCTCCCCATGTTGTCACGGCCAGCGAGTGCTGGATCAGCAGCACGTCGAAGCGGGTCCGATCGACCTTGTTGACGGTGAGCGACGTGCCGTCGAGCGCCACGGACCCCTTCGGCGCGATGAACCGCGCCAGATGCGGCGGCGCCTCCAGGGTGAAGCGGACTGCCTCGCCCTCCGCCTGCCGCGCCACGATTTCCGCCATGCCGTCGACATGACCGGAGACGATATGACCGCCGAGCTCGTCGCCGATCTTCAGCGCCCGCTCCAGATTGACGCGGGTGCCGGCCCGCCACGCCGCGGCCGTGGTCAGCCGCAGCGCCTCCTCCCAGGCCTCCACCTCGAACCAGCGCCCGTTCGCGCCGTCCTCCGGCAGGGCCACCACGGTCAGGCAGACGCCCGCGCAGGCGATCGAGGCGCCGATGTCGATGGTCGCCGGATCGTAGGCGGTCTCGATGCGCAGCCGCACGCCCTGGTCGAGGGCCGCCACCCGCGCGACCGTGCCGACATCCGTCACTATCCCCGTAAACATCAGCGCCTTCTCACGAATTCTGTGTAGGTGTCGTCGCCGAAGACGGCGTTCCGGACGAGCACGAAGCCGGCCGGGACACGGTCTGCCGTGACCGGGGCCGGCACGCCCTGCCCGCCGACTACGACCGGGCTCGAAACCAGCGCCAGCCGGTCCACCAGATCCTCGGCCAGGAAGGCGCGGGCAATCCCTGCGCCGCCCTCCAGCATGAGCGTCGAGATGCCCCGCGCGGCCAGATCTTCCAGGAGCTCCGGCAGCGCGACGCGGCCGTCGAGGATCTCGGTGGCCAATAGCCGCACGCCCGCCGCCTCCAGCGCCCGGCGCCTTTCGGCGGGAGCATCGGCCGAGGCCGCGACCAGCGTTGGCACCTGGCCGGCGGAGAGGACGAGCTTCGAGCCGAGCGGCAGCTGCGCCTCGCGATCGATGACGATCCGCGCCGGCGAGCGGTCCTCCAGCCCCGGCAGCCGCACCGTCAGCTCCGGATCGTCGGCGAGCGCCGTGCCGATGCCGATCAGGATCGCGTCGGACTCGGCGCGGATCAGGTGCGCTTGGCGGCGCGAGACCGGCCCGCTGATCGCCACCTGCCCCTCGCTCTGGCGGCCGATCATTTCGTCGGAAGAAACCGCAAGCTTCAGAGTTACTTCCGGCCTCTTCCCGATAGAACGCATGAGGTATCCGGCCATCTGGTCGGCGGCCCTTTCGGCCAGCACGCCCTCGGTCACGGCGATGCCCGCCCTGCGCAGAATCTCGTAGCCGCGCCCCGAAACGCGCGGATCGGGATCGCTGGCCGCGCCGACCACCCGCGCCAAGCCGGCCGTGACGAGCGCTTCCGCGCAGGGCGGCGTGCGGCCATGATGCGCGCAGGACTCCAAGGTCACATAGGCGGTCGCGCCGCTGGCCAGCACGCCCGCCTCGGCCAGCGCCTCGGCCTCGGCATGCGGCCGGCCGCCGAGCGCGGTGATGCCGCGCCCGACGATGATCGGCCCCGCACCGTCATCGCGCACGATCAGCGTGCCGACCGCCGGATTGGTGAGGGTCAGCCCGAGATGGCGGCGCGACAGGCGGATCGCGGCCGCCATGAAGCGCTCGTCATGGATCGGATCGACGGCTCCCGTCACGCCCGACGCCACGGCTCAGGCCCCGTCCTCGTCGGTCTTCAGCTCGCCCAGCAGGTCGTGGAAGTCCTTGGCCTCGCGGAAATTGCGGTAGACCGAGGCGAAGCGCACATAGGCGACGTCGTCGAGCGACTTCAGCGCCTCCATGACGAGACGGCCGATCTCCTCGGAGGCGACCTCGATCTCGCCCGAGCTTTCGAGCTGGCGCACGATGCCGGTCACCGCCCGCTCGATGCGCTCGGGATCGACATTGCGCTTGCGCACCGCCACCTCGATGGAGCGGGCGAGCTTGTCGCGGTCGAACGGCACCTTGCGGCCGGTCTTCTTGATCACGACGAGGTCGCGCAACTGCACGCGCTCGAAGGTGGTGAAGCGGCCGCCGCAGACCGGGCAGACGCGGCGGCGGCGGATCGCCGCGCCGTCCTCGGCCGGACGGGAGTCCTTGACCTGCGTATCTTCGGATTGACAGTAGGGACAGCGCATAATCGATACTCAGTTCAGCCGTGGCGCGATTAGCCGCGTTTTCGGGAAATAGGTCCGATAGCGGCGGACATCGCGCGTCAGGAGCGGTACGCCAAGCACAAGCGCATGGGCACCGATGAAGAAGTCGGACAGGACGCCGGCCATGGCGCCGCCGGCGGCGCGGTAGTCGCCGAAAGCCTTCGCCGCCAGGAATGCCGCATGGCGCGGAATATCGACGATCTCCACGCCCGCGCTTTCCAGGAACTCATCCACTGTCGCGACGCTGTCGTAGCGCACGGATAGTTCGGCATAGATGATCGCGTTGACGCAGAGCGGTTCCGAGGCCGCTGCAGTCTCGACCGCCTGCCGTGACCAGTCGAACCAGTCGGAGTCGTCGGTCACGAGATCCAACAGGACGTTGGTGTCGACCAGCGTCAATCGTCGTCACCACGCAGCATCTTCATGATCTCGTCCGTGGTCGGCCCCGGCCCTGCATGGCCTCTCAGCTTCTCGAACCGGCTCGTAAACCGCCCTCCGTCGGCCGGTTCCATGACGATCTCGCGGTTCTCGTTGTACCTGAACCTCACCTCGTTGCCCGGCTTCAGTTCGAGCAGGTCGCGCAAGGTTTTGGGAATGGTCACCTGTCCCTTGGTCGTGATTTTCGTGCTCATGGCAAACCTCGGTAATACCGTTTTATTTAGAGGTATTACCGAGGCGACACGAAATCAACACAGGGCACGTCAAGCGCCGAGATAGCCATACATCGGGAAGCGCCCGGTCAGCGTCTCGACCTTGGCCTTCACGGCGGCTTCCACCGCGGCATTGCCCTCGTCGGAGTTGGCGGTCTTCAGCCCGTCCAGCACCTCGGCGATCAGCTCGCCGATCTCGCGGAACTCGGCCTGGCCGAAGCCGCGCGTCGTGCCGGCCGGCGTGCCGAGCCGCACGCCGGAGGTGACGAAGGGCTTTTCGGGATCGAAGGGGATGCCGTTCTTGTTGCAGGTGATGTTGGCGCGGCCGAGTGCTGCCTCGGCGCGCTTGCCGGTGGCGTTCTTCGGGCGCAGGTCCACCAGCATCAGGTGGTTGTCCGTGCCGCCGGAGACGATGTCGAGACCGGTCTCCTTGAGGCTCCCGGCCAGGGCCCGGGCGTTGCCGACGACGTTTTGCGCATAGACCTTGAAGGAGGGCTGCAACGCCTCGCCGAAGGCGACGGCCTTGGCGGCGATGACGTGCATCAGCGGTCCGCCCTGGAGGCCGGGAAACACGGCCGAGTTGATCTTCTTGGCGATATCCTCGTGGTTGGTGAGGATCATGCCGCCGCGTGGCCCGCGCAGGCTCTTGTGTGTCGTCGTGGTCACGACGTGGGCATGCGGCAGCGGCGACGGATGCTGTCCACCGGCGACGAGGCCGGCGATATGCGCCATGTCGACCATCAGGTAAGCGCCGACGGAATCGGCGATCTCGCGAAAGCGCTCCCAGTCCCAGATGCGCGAATAGGCCGTGCCGCCGGCCAGGATGAGCTTCGGCTTGGTCTCCTGCGCCTTTTTCTCGATCTCATCCATGTCGAGAAGGTGGTCGTCGCGGCGCACGCCGTAGGAAACGACCTTGAACCACTTGCCGCTCATGTTGACGGGCGAGCCGTGGGTGAGATGGCCGCCCGAATTGAGGTCGAGGCCCATGAACGTGTCGCCGGGCTGGAGCAGCGCCAGGAACACCGCCTGGTTCATCTGGCTGCCCGAATTCGGCTGGACGTTGGCGAAACCGCAGTCGAAAAGCTTCTTCGCCCGCTCGATGGCCAGTTCCTCGACGATGTCGACATACTGGCAGCCGCCGTAATAGCGCTTGCCCGGATAGCCTTCCGCATATTTGTTGGTCAGCACGCTGCCCTGCGCCTCCAGCACGGCGCGGCTGACGATGTTCTCCGAAGCGATCAGCTCGATCTCGTGGCGCTGGCGGCCGAGTTCCTTGCGGATGGCGTCGAAGATCTCGGGATCGGCGTCGGCAAGCGTCGTTTCGAAGAAGGATCCGGACTGGGTGTTAGCGGCCGCTGCGTGCGCCATGGAAGGGACATCCTTCTTGCTGTTCGGGAGGGAGACGAGGTTCGCCGCGCATTAACACAGCTCACCTCGCCCTACTACGTTTGCAACGCGAAATTTGCCGGCCGTTTTGCGGCATTTACAAGAGCGTGCCGTGCAGGATCACCAGCGCCACCGAGAAATAGATCACCAGGCCCGAAACGTCGACCAGGGTCGCGACGAACGGGGCGGAGGCCACGGCCGGGTCGAAGCCCCCCCGCTTCAGCACGAAGGGCAGCAGCGAGCCGGCCAGCGAGCCGAAGGTGACGACGCAGACCAGCGCGGCCCCGACGGTCGCGGCGACGAGATGCCAGTGTTCGCCATAGTCGTAGAGGCCGAGCGTCTGCCACGCCGAGATGCGGACGATGCCGATCAGCCCGAGTATGCTGCCCAGCGCGATGCCGCTCGGCAGTTCGCGCAGTGCCACCCGCCACCAGTCGCGCAGGCGGACCTCGTGGAGCGCCAGCGCGCGGATGATGAGCGAGGTCGCCTGTGAGCCGGAATTGCCGCCCGAGCTCATGATGAGCGGGATGAAGAGCGTGAGCACGATCGCCTTCGACAACTCGCCCTCGAAGCCCTGCATGGCCGAGGCGGTGAGCATCTCGCCGAGCAGCAGCACGCTCAGCCACCCCGCACGCTTGCGGATCATCGCCCAGAAGCCGATGTCCATATAGGGCTCGTCCAGCGCCTCCATGCCGCCGAAGCGCTGCACCTGCTCGGTCTGGCTCTCGACCATGGCGTCGATCACGTCGTCGACGGTGACGATGCCGATGACGTGGTTGCGCACGTCCACGACCGGCACGGCAAGGAGCCGGTACTTCGAGATCAGACGAACGACCTCCTCGCGCGGCGCCAGCGCGGCGATCTTGATCACCCGGCGTTTCGGCGCGGCGCTCAGCACATTGGCGTGCGGGTCGCCGGAGACGAGCCGGCGCAGCGACACCGCATGGACAAGCGTGTGCCGGACCGGATCGGTGACGAAGACCGAATAGACCGTCTCGCGCGTGCGCTCGACCATGCGGATGTGGTGCAGCGTCTCGGCGATCGTCCAGTTTCCCGGCACGGAAACGAACTCGGTTGTCATGATCGAACCGGCGCTCTCCTCGGGATAGGCGAGCAGCGTCTTCAGGCTGGCGCGCGTGCCGGCGTCGAGCCGGTCGAGCAGGCGCGAATGCTCGGGCTCGCCGAGTTCGCGGAAGATGCCGGCGACGCGGTCGGCGGACATGCCCTCCAGAAGCGACACGGCCGTCTCTTCGGGCAGCGCGGCGACGATCTCCGGCCCCGCCTCCAGGCTCGACTGGTCGAGCGCCTCGACGGCGCGCTCCGGCGGGAGCGCCGCCAGGATGGCGGCCGCCTCTTCCGGCTCCAGGCCGTCCAGATAGTCGGCGATGTCGGCGGCCGCCTCGTGGGCCAGCCTTTCTGCGATCTGCGGGATGCTGTCCGCCGGGACGACCCGGCCGCGCACGTTCTCTTCGACGTCGATCTCGTTCATGGCTCACCTTCCTTGTCGCGCTGGCGGCGGCGGAAGGCGAGCCGACGCTACGTCGTCAGCCCCTGCCCTCCGGCGCCGCGCACGGCGTTCGACTGCTACTGTCGCTGGGCATTTTCGTTCGGGTTCCTGTGGTTCGCCGAAGCAGGTCGGCGATGGGCGCGCCTTGCACCTCTTCGGAGGACGAGTCAAGCAGCGCCCGCGAGCGCGCACGGCGACGTGATCGCCGGACACGAAGCGGAAACAAGACACCGTTCCGGAGTCGGTCGGCCGGCCGGGCAAATCGGGATATTTCCCGACAATCCGGCCGGCAGTCGCTATAATGCTTCGAATCCAGCCGAGAGCCACATGCCATACCGTCGATCATCATTCCTGGCCGCCTGCGTCACGGCAATCGCCGCGCTGGCGGCCGTTCCATCCGCATCGCGCGCCGCGGTGGATTCCGATACGGCGCAAGGCACGGCTCTGGATCAGGCAGCGGTCGGAAAGGTCATCGGTGGCATCGCCGTCGAGTTGCGCGAGGCCTATGTGTTCCCGGACAAGGGAATAGAGGCGGCGAAGGCGCTGGAGAAGGCGCTGGCAGAGAACGCCTATGCCGGCGTCACCGAGCCGGCGCGGCTCGCAGCCCGACTGACGGAGCAACTCCGGGCGATCACCGGGGACAGCCATATGAGGGTGATCTTCGGCTCGCCCTTCCGCAACCAGCCTCCACCGTCCGCGCCGCAGGATACCGGCTTCGCGGTCGAACGGCTGGACGGCAATGTCGGGTATATCCATCTGGCGCGGTTCGTTCCGCCGGAGATCTTCAATCCGGCAGCCGACGAGGCGATGCGCAGCCTGTCCGATACCGCCGCCCTCATCATCGACATGCGGGACAATGGCGGCGGGCATCCGGCGTCCGTGGCCTACCTCGTCAGTTTCTTCCTCGATCCGGGCGCGTCGGTTCACATCAACGACCTGATCTGGCGCAATCGCGGGACCTCGACCTTCAGGACGGAGTCCTTCTGGAGTTCGCCGACGCCCGTGCGCTATTCCCGCAGGCCCGTCTATGTTCTGGTCGGCCCGCAGACCTATTCGGCGGGCGAGGAGTTTGCCTACGACCTGCAAGCGCTCGGGCGCGCGACCGTGGTGGGGAAGGCGACGCGCGGCGGCGCCAATCCGGGCGGCCTGACGGAGCTCGGCTCCGACCTCTTCGTCGTCGTGCCGACCGGCAGGGCGCAAAATCCGGTCACGCACGGCAATTGGGAAGGCATCGGCGTACGACCTGACGTTCAGGCCACGCTCGAAACCGCTCGGGAAACCGCTGTCGCCCTGGCGACGGGCCGGCCCGCCGCGCCGATGGCGAGATAGCCGCCAACGCGCGGTTACGCGGACGACAGCAAAATGACGCCGGCGATCAGCACGCCGCATCCGGCAAGCCGCCACGGCCCGACCTTTTCGCGCAGCACCAGCATCCCCAGGAGCGCGCCGACCATCATCGACATTTCACGCATCGGGGCGACCAGGCTGAGCGGCGCGCCCGACGTCAACGCCGCCAGCACCAGGATGTAGGACAGCGGAGAGAGCAGCCCGACGCCGGCTGCGATCCACCAGTAGCCACGCATGGCGCCGACGGCGCGACGCGGATTGGCGATGACGAGCGGCGCCAGGAGCAGGAAGCGCAGCAGGTTCGAGAACCAGTCCAGCACCACCGGCGCGATGCCGAGCGCCTTCACGGCATAGGCATCCACCACAGTGTAGGACGCGATGAAACCGCCCGTCACCGCACCCCAGCGGACGCCCGACTGCCCGCCCGGGCGGCGGAACGTCGAAAAGTCGCCCTGCGTCGCGATGAGGCCGATCCCGGCGACGACCAGGACCAGTCCGAGCACCCCGTGCCCAGAGGGCATCTCCCCCAGAATGAGGAATGCGCCGAGTGTCGAGAGCATCGGCCCGGTTCCCCGCGCGACGGGGTAGACCACGGAAAGGTCGGCCACCTGATATCCGCGTTGCAGGCAGAGGCTGTAGACCAGATGGATGCAGCCGCTGAGCAGGACGAAGGCGACGCCGCTCCGGGTCCACGCAACGCCGTCGCCGCGCATCAGCAGCCAGAACACCCATGGCGCATAGGCGGCGCAGGAAAACAGATTGTAGGCGAAGACGAAGACCGGGCCGACCGGCGCGGCGCGTTTGGCGAGCAGATTCCAGCTTGCGTGGATGAAGGATGCAAGGAGGACGAGCAATATCGAGGCAAAAGTCACCGAGATCTCCTGACGCGCCGTTGGCGCTGGTTGATCTCGACGTCTCCGCCTCTGGGATTTTGCCCCTCGGGTGCAGCCGCGGAATTTTCCACGGTTTCTGCAACGCTCGGTCCAGCGACGGCCATGCCGTCCGGAACCCTAGTTGCCACTCGGTCGATATGGGAAGCCTAGCGGATCGGGGCAGGCGCGATCAAGCGCAAATGCCCCGATCGTTCGGGAAGGTCGCCGGCAGGCAACCTTACAGCGACGAGGTCATCTGCAATTCGTCGACACCGTCGCGGCCGTAGATGTCGTCGCGGAACTGCACCACGCCGTCGCCCGTCGACCAGGCGGAGATGTAGGTGAAGTAGACCGGCACGGGGTCGGCGACGTTGATCGGCGTGTTCTGCCCGCTCCTGATCGCGTCCTCGAAATGCTGGCGGTCCCAGCCGGGCGTGTTCTTGAGGATCCAGGTGACGAGGTCGCGGACGTTCTGCACGCGCACGCAGCCGGACGAATCGAAGCGCATCAGCTTCGAGAACAGGCTCTGCTGGGGCGTGTCGTGCATGTAGACGCCGTCCGGGCTCGGAAAATTGATCTTCACCGAGGCCATGGCGTTGTTGGAGCCGGGATCCTGGCGCAGCCGGAATTTCGCGGCGTCCTCGGTGTTCCAGTCGATCGTGGTCGGGTCGATCTCGTTGCCGCTCGGCCCGATGATGCGGATGTGGTTCTCGGCCAGATACTGGGGGTTCTTGCGCATCAGCGGAATGATGTCCTTGCGGACGATCGATTCGGGTGCGTTCCAGTAAGGATTGACGATGATCTCGTTGATCTTCGAGTTCACGATCGGCGTCTGGCGGTCGACCTTGCCGACGATTGCCGCGTGCCGCAGCACGACGCGGTCGTTCTCGACGGCCTCCACCTGCATCGCCGGCACATTGACCATCACATAGCGCTCTCCGAGGAAACCGGACATCGAGCGCAGGCGTACCAGGTTGGTCTCGAGCTGGCCGAGGCGCACCTGCGCCGAGACGTTCATGGCCGCGAAGGTGTATTTGCCCATCACGCCGTCGGACGGCAGGCCGTGGCGGGCCTGAAAGCGCTTCACGGCGCCGTCGACATAGGTGTCGAAGGCGTTGGAGACTCCAGCCGAGCGCGACAGGTCGCCCGAGATGATCAGGCGCTTGCGCAGCTCCGCCACGGCGGGGCTCGAAACGCCGATCCTCAGCTTGTCCATGACGGGAACGGTCGGCCAGCCACCCTGCGCCACGATGTTCTGATACTGGGAGATCGCGTGCTCCGTGTAGGAGACCGTGTTCGGGCTGAAGATCGGCGTCGTCGACTCGACCTTGCCGCCCGCGCTCGCGCGTGCGTCGAAATCATCGTCCCAGTTGCCGCGGCGCGGCGAACTGAGGAGGTCGCCGATGACGTCCTGCGCCATCGCGCTGCCCGCGATCGCGGTGACGGCGAGACCGCCTGCGGCGGCGAGAAAACGACGGCGGCTTCTGTTCATCGAACGTCCTGACTGTCTCAATTCGGCTTCGGTGCAACGCCCGCAAGGGGAAGGCAGCCGAAATTAGCGGCTGCACGTTAAGAATTCGCCTACCATACGCGGCGATAGGCGGGCGGATTTCCGGGACGGCTCCCCGTACCGTGGCATGCCCTCGCTTGGCAAGTCTCACCTGAATATGGCGACAGAGTGGCCGTGTCGCGACACGATGGCGTTACGGCGCGAGCCCGCGGGCGGACGGCGCCGCCCGCGCAAAAACGGAACCGGCGCCCCGAAGGACGCCGGTTCCGCCGCTGCCGGCCCTTGCCGCGATCACATGCGATAGGCAATCGTATCGTTCCAGAAGCGGTCGAGGCGCTGCAGGGCGCGGTTCATCTGCTTGAACTCTTCGGTGTTGATGCCGCCGACCTGCTCGATCGAGCCGACATGGCGCTCGTAGAGGCCTGCCACCACCTCGGCGACCGCCGTGCCCTTCGGGGTCAGGCTCACCCGCACCGAACGGCGGTCGATGCGCGAGCGCTGGTGGTTGATGAAGCCCAGATCGACCAGCTTCTTCAGATTGTACGAAACGTTTGAGCCGAGATAGTAGCCGCGGGAGCGCAGTTCGCCCGCCGTCAGCTCGGCATTGCCGATATTGAACAGAAGCAGCGCCTGGATCGCGTTGATGTCGCTGCGCCCGTTGCGGTCGAACTCGTCCTTGACCACGTCGAGGAGACGGCGGTGCAGGCGCTCCACCAGCTGCAGGGATTCGAGATAGAGGGCACGGATCGCCTCGCGACGATCGTCGGTTGCCATGGCGGGCCGGGCCGCCGCACGCGTGGTGTTCATGATACTCGCCTCTCGTTTGTCGCCCAGGTGACGTTTTTATGTTCTCACCTTGGGACCGACTGTAGCGAATACCCATAAAATTCGACTTAAACGCCAGCCTTAACAAAGGCTTATGGCATTCTTGACTAACGAAACGCTAACGCGCCCGGCGCGCCTGCACATAGATCACGGTGCGGAACGTCATGTAGAGCGCGATGACGCCGAGATGGGAAACGCCGATGGCGGGCCGGTATCCGTAAAGGTCGGGAAAGCCCAGATACATCGTCGCCTCGGTCGCCGCGCAGATGAACCATATGACCGGCCCCCAGGAGGACAGCATCCAAAGGCCGATCGCGGCGAAGGGGAAGAGAACGCCCAGCATCGCGCAGGCGACCCGCCAGTGAACCGGCATCAGGTCGAAGCGCCAGAGGTCTCCCGGATAGATGCCGACGAGGCGCACCCAGTAGAGAATGCCGAACAGCAGGCAGTAGGCGGCGATGATGCGCTGAAACCAGACGAAGGCCGTTTCCGCCGCAGTGGGGCGCAGCGCCATGCCCTCGGAGACGAAATCGCTCATAGGGTCAGTTCGTCCTTTCCAAGCGGCGCGAAATGGGCGTCCACCGCGGCTTCCGTCACGTCCGGCAGGGCGGCCGGCCGCCATGCGGGCTGCGAGCCCTTCTCGATGATGGCGGCACGTATGCCTTCGTAGAAATCGTGTCCGAGAAGCATCCGGCAGACGATGCGGAACTCCATCCTCATGCAGTCGTCCATCGCCATGTGCCGGCCGTCACGGATCGCCCGGAACGCCACCGCCAGGCTGGTCGGTGCCTTCTGGCGGATCATGGCGAGCATCTCCGCCGCCGGCGGATCGTCTTCCTCCTCCGCTTCCAGCCGCGCGAGGACCTCCGCCAGCGTTTTTCCACCGAACCAGCGGTCGATCGCCGCCAGCTTCTCTTCGCTGCTTTCGGCGGAAGGCGTCGACGCCACGCTCCGCAGCGCCTCGTCCGGCCTGCCGGCAGCGGCGACGCCCCGCAGCACGGCGTCGAGGCCGTCCTTCGCGACCGCATGGGTGGCAAGGCCGCACCACAGCGCATCGCCCCACCGGATGCGGGCGCCGGTCAGGCCGAGATAGAGGCCGAAATCGCCTCGCAGGCGCGGCAGGAGGTGGCTGGCTCCGACATCCGGGAAGAAGCCGATCCCGACTTCCGGCATGGCGAACAGCGCGTTCTCCGTCATCACCCGGTGCGAGCCGTGGAAGGATACGCCGACCCCGCCGCCCATCACGATGCCGTCGATCAGGGCGACATAGGGCTTTGGAAACCGCGCGATCTGCGCGTTGAGGCGATATTCCTCCGCGAAGAAGGCGAAAGGCGGATCGTTCCGGTGGCCATGGACGACCATCAGGTCGCCGCCGGCGCAAAAGGCCCTGCCCTCGCCCCGGACGACCACGGCCGCCACGCCGGCATCGGCCTCCCATTCCGTCAAGGCGTGCGAGATCGCCCGGATCATCCGGCCGGTGAGCGCGTTGAGCGCCTGCGGCCGCGTCAGCGTGATGACGCCCGCCTTGCCCGACCGTTCGAAGCGAACCTCGTCGCCTCCACCGAAATCCATGCTGCCTCCTTGCCGGCAGAGTGCTAGGCGCTGGGACAAGCCGCGTCAACGGTGGCGGAATGCCGGGGCCAGCCTGTCGCATTGGAGCGGAACGCCCGCCGTGATAGGACGCTGTCATGAACAAGATGACCACGCCCAGGGCAGCGGCCCGTACCGTCGACGAGATCACCGGCAGCCGGCGGCTGAGGCGCATGCGCAAGGCGGACTGGTCGCGCCGGCTGGTGCGGGAGAGCCACCTGACGGTGGACGACCTCATCTGGCCGATCTTCCTGACCGACGGCACCGATGTCCGCGAAGCCATCCCGGCCATGCCCGACGTCTGGAGGCTGAGCGTCGACAACGCGGTGAAGGAAGCCGAGCGCGCGGCAAAGCTCGGCATTCCGGCGATCGCCACCTTTCCGCAGGTCGATCCCGCCCGCAAGGACGTGACCGGCTCGCATATCCTCGACCCCGACAACCTCATCAACCGGGCGACGCGGGCGATCAAGCACGCCGTGCCGGAAATCGGCATCGTCACCGACGCCGCGCTCGACCCCTTCACCAGCCACGGCCATGACGGCATCCTGCGCGACGGCGTCATCGTCAACGACGAGACGGTGGAGCAGGTGACGGCGGCGGCCGTGCTCCAGGCGGCGGCCGGCGCCGACATCGTCGCGCCCTCCGACATGATGGACGGCCGCATCGGCGCCATCCGCGAGGCGCTCGACGCCAACGGCTTCCAGGACGTCGCCATCATGTCCTACGCGACAAAATTCGCGTCGGCCTTCTATGGACCCTACCGCGACGCGATCGGCACGCGCGGCCTGCTGAAGGGCGACAAGAAGACCTATTACATCGACCCGGCCAATTCCGACGAGGCGGTGCGGGAGGCCGAGCAGGACCTGCTCGAAGGCGCGGACATGCTGATGGTGAAGCCCGGCCTGCCCTATCTCGACATCGTGAGGCGGCTGAAGGACGAATTCGCCGTGCCGACCTTCGCCTACCAGGTGTCGGGCGAGTATTCGATGATCAAGGCCGCCGCCGCGAACGGCTGGATCGACGGCGAAAAGGCGATGCTGGAAAGCCTGCTCGCCTTCAAGCGCGCCGGCTGCGACGGCATCCTCACCTATTTCGCGCCCGCCGTCGCGGAAATGCTGCGCGCATGACGGCCGGCCGCGCGCTTGCCGCGGCGGGCGGGCTCTCCGGCGCCGCGGGCGTGGCGCTCGCCGCCGCAGCGGCGCATCAGGGTGGCGGCGAGGCGGCTATCGCCTCGAATTTTCTGCTTTTCCACGCGCCGGCCTTCCTGGCCGTCGGGCTTGCCGGGCGCGGCCAGCGGCCGCTGCTGGCCGCCGCATGGCTGCTGCTCGCCGGCGTGCTGGTCTTCTCGGCCGATCTCGCCTGCCGCAGCTATCTCGGACACCGGCTGTTCCCCTTCGCCGCGCCGACCGGCGGGACGCTCGCCATCGCCGGGTGGCTCGCGCTGGCGATCGCCCTCTCCTTCCTGCGGGAAAAGGGCTGACGGTTTCAACTATCAACTTTCAGGCACCAACATACGGGACAAAAATGGAATACCGCTATCTCGGCCGCTCCGGCCTCAAAGTTTCGACCATCACCATGGGCACCATGACCTTCGGGGGCGCCGGCGCGTTCTCGGCGACCGGCACCACGCAGCTTGCCGAAGCGAAGCGGCTGATCGATCTCTGCATCGATTCGGGCGTCAACCTGATCGACACCGCCAACGTCTATTCAGCCGGTCTGTCGGAGGAGATCATCGGCGAGGCGCTCGGCGGCAAGCGCAAGGGCGACGTGCTCATCGCCTCGAAGGTGCGCTTTCCGATGGGCGACGGGCCGAACGACCAGGGCCTGTCGCGCCACCACATCGTCCGGGCCTGCGAGGAAAGCCTGAAGCGGCTGCGCACGGACGTGATCGACATCTATTTCCTGCACGAATGGGACGGCTCGACGCCGCTCGAGGAAACGCTCGGTGCGCTCGACACACTCGTCCGGCAGGGCAAGATCCGCTATGTCGGCTGCTCGAACTTTTCCGCATGGCACATGATGAAGGCGCTGGCGATCAGCGACCGCAACGGCTGGCCGCGCTTCGTCACCCAGCAGATCCACTATACGCTGGAGGCCCGCGAGGCCGAATACGAGCTGGTTCCGGTCTCGGTCGACCAGGGGCTCGGCATCCTCGTCTGGAGCCCGATCGCCGGCGGCTTCCTCTCCGGCAAATACCGGCGCGGGCAGCTTACCTCGCGGCAGATCGGCGGCTGGAAGGAGCCGCCGATCCGCGACGAGGAGCGGCTGTGGCGCATCGTCGACACGCTGGTGGAGATCGGCCAGGCGCGCGGCGTCTCGGCCGCGCAGGTCGCGCTCGCCTGGCTGCTCGGCCGCCCTGCCGTGACCTCGCTGGTCGTCGGCGGCAAATCGGAAGAACAATTCCGGGACAATGTCGCGGCCGCCAGCCTGAAGCTCAGCGGCGAGGAGCGGCAGCGCCTCGACGCGGTCAGCGCCCCGCCGCTGATCTATCCCTACTGGCACCAGCACGCCACGGCGCGCGGCCGCTTCGGACCGGCCGACTTCGACCTCGGCGAGGTCGGTCAGATCGGCGCGAGCGCCAAGCAGGAATAGCCGCGTTCTTTGAATTTCGCCGCGGACATCCCATATGCGTCGGGACGACCGGATCGGCCGGTCGCCCGACAAGAGGATGAACGAATTGAACGCTCGCGTGCTCGACGGAGAAATCCTTCCCGGACGCCTTGACGACCTGCGCAGCTATGACGGCGTGCGCTCGCGTCGCGTCTTTGCCTTCGTCATCGACTACATCATCGTCGGCCTGCTGCTCATCCCCTTCGCCCTCCTCGTCCTCTTGGCAGGCCTGCTCACCTTCGGCATCGCCTGGTCGCTGTTCGGCGTTCTGACGCCGCTCGTCGCAGCGCTCTATGTCTGGAACACGCTCGGCGGACCGAAGCAGGCGACCGTCGGCATGCGGGCCATGGGCATCCGCCTCGACCGGCTGGACGGGCGACCCGTGGACGGCCTGACCGCCGTGGTGCACACGGTGCTGTTCTGGGCCGGAAATTTCCTGCTGACGCCGCTCGTGCTGGTGGTCTCGCTCTTCGCCGACCGCAAGCGCACGCTGCACGACCTGCTGCTCGGCACGGTGGTCACGCGCAGCGACGTCTGACCTGCTACCGCCCGTCGCGGCCTCCGCAACGAAGCTTCACCCGGCGAAGGTTGGGCGCTATACTACGCCCATGAAGGGATTTGCGCCGTGACGGGACAGACCACGCCTCGATGACCCACCATTCGACACAGTCCCCGCAGTTCTTCCTGACGGCGCCGTCGCCCTGCCCCTATGTCGAGGGCCAGTTCGAGCGGAAGGTTTTTACCCATCTGGTGGGCGACAAGGCGCCCGAGATGAACGACCTGCTGACCCAGGGCGGGTTCCGCCGGTCGCAGAACATCGCCTACCGCCCGGCCTGCGAATCATGCCGCGCCTGCGTGTCGGTGCGCATCCTGGCGCAGGAGTTCGCCTTCTCCAGAAGCATGCGCCGCGTCCTGCAGAACAACGAGGACCTCATCGGCGTCTTGCACGACGCCGAGCCCTCGACGGAGCAATACTCGCTTTTCCGCCAGTATCTCGACGCGCGCCACAACCGGGGCGGCATGTCCGACATGACCGTGCTCGACTATGCGATGATGGTCGAGGACACGCATGTGCCGACGAAGATCATCGAATACCGCAGGCGCGGACCCGATACCCTCATCACCGGGCGCGGAACCGGCGAGCTGATCGCGGTGGCGCTTACCGACCAGATGAGCGACGGCCTGTCGATGGTCTATTCCTATTACAATCCCGACTTCGAGCACCGCTCGCTCGGCACCTTCATGATCCTCGACCACATCCGCCGCACCGCGGCCGCCGGCCTGCCCCATGTGTACCTCGGTTATTGGGTCAACGGCTCCCGCAAGATGAACTATAAGGTCCGCTTCCAGCCGCAGGAGCATCTCGGCCCCCGGGGCTGGACCCGCTTCGGCGACGAATAGACCTTCACTCCACTGCCCGGCCAAGCAACCTCGCCGGAACGGCGAGGCGGATCACGATGAGCCATTCCCCGGACCACGCCAAGGGCCTGCTGCTGACCGCCATAGGCGGCATCACCCTCACCTGCGACATCCCGCTGGTGCGGCTCGCCGAGGGCGATCCGTGGCCGGTACTGATGGTGCGCACCGGCATGACCTTCCTCGCCGCGCTCACCATCTGGGCCGTGTGGCGGGCGATCACGCCGAAGGCCCCCGCGCTGATTCCCGGCAAGGCCGGCGTCGTGGTCGCGATCCTCTACGGCCTCGGCTCGATCACCTTCATCATGGCCGTCTACAGCACGTCCACGGCGAGCCTCGTCTTCATCCTCGCCTTCACGACGATGTTCTCCGCACTGCTGTCGTGGATCTTCCTCAAGGAGCGCCCGCGCCCGGCGACGCTCCTGACCATGGTCGTGATGGTGTTCGGGGTGCTGATCATCGTCTATGACGGGCTTGGCACCGGCACGCTTTTCGGCGACCTGGTCGCGCTGACCTCGGCGCTGGTGATCGCGGCCGCCATAACGGTCAGCCGCCACAGCGGCCGCGACATGGGCTTCACCGCGCTCATCGGCGTGATCTTCCCGTTCTTCATCGCCGCGGCGATGGTCGCCTCCACCGGCTATCGCATCGACCAGCCATGGTGGATCATCCTCAACGGCGCCGTGGTCATGCCGATCTCGTTCTTCTGCCTCGCCACCGGGCCGCGCTACCTGTCGGCTCCGGAGGTCGCCATGTTCTACCTTCTGGAGACGATCTTCGCGCCGATCTGGGTGTGGCTGATCTTCAACGAGGCGCCGAGCCGCAACGCGCTGATCGGCGGGACGATCCTCATCGTGGCGCTGGTCGCGCATTCGCTGTGGCAGCTTGCGAACGGGCGGGCGCGCAAATCGGCGGCGGCGGTCCGCCACAGCGCCTGAGCCGGCAAGGTCGGGCTCAGGCGGGAGGAGCGCCCGCAGGTGCCTGGGCGTCCAGCAGCCATTCGCGCCAGATGGCGACGAGCAGCGCCATCAGCACCGGACCCACGAAGAGTCCGAGAAAGCCCATCGTCTCCACGCCCCCGACCAGCCCGAAGAAGGTCGGCAGGAAGGGGAGTTTCACCGGCCCGCCGACGAGGCGGGGGCGCAGGGTCTTGTCGACGATGAAGAGCTCGACCGCGCCCCATGTGAACAACGCCAGGCCGGCGGCAGGCGAGCCGCTCGCCGCGAGATAGATCGAGACCAGCGTGAACGACAGCGGCGCGCCGCCGGGCACCAGCGCCATGACGCCGGTCAGCACGCCGAGCGTCACCGGCGAGGGCACGCCCGCCAGCCAGTAGGCCGTGCCGAGCACCACCCCCTCGCCGATCGCGATCAGCGTCATGCCGGTCACGGTCGAGGAGACCGTCGCCGGGACGACCCGCGAGATGCGCTCCCAGCGCGTCGGCAGGACGCGCTCGCCGATACGGTCGACCTGCGCGGCGAATTTCTCGCCGTCGCGATAGGCGAAGAAGAGCGCGATCAGCATGAAGAGGATCGTCAGGAGCAGCGAGAAGGTCTTGCTGCCGGCGGCCAGCAGCGTCTGGTAGATGCTGCGGATGTTGGCGCCGCTGACGAGCTGGATAAGCTCTCCCATGCCGCCCGGATGGCCGAGATTGAGCGTCCATTGCTCGCGCAGCCACTCCCCCACCACCGGCAGCGAGGCGATCCAGGCAGGCACCGGCGCACCGTTGCGGTTGGCTTCGAGCGCCCAGACGACCCACTCGTGCACCTCGTTGACGGCGTACCGGCCGGCGAAGACGATCGGCACGATGAGGAAGGTCAGGATGAGCAGGATCGCGATGGTGGCGGCGAGCGTGCGGCTGCCGTCCACCAGGCCGAGCAGGCGGCGGTAGAGCGGCCAGCTCGCGAAGGCGATGACCAGCGCGGCCAGCACCGGGAACACGAAGCCGTGGAAGACGTAGACGCCGGCGGCGATGACGATGAGGAGCAGCCAGCGGGCGACGGTCAGCGCCGGCAACACGGCGACGTCCGTGCCCCGGTTCGCCTCCAGCAGATTGGCATGACGTTCCGGTCTTTCCGTCCGCGGTTCGTCCAAGCGCCCTCCCATTCAGCGCCGGCCCATGCCGGGCGCCGGCCGCGAAGCGCCCCCCGGAAGGGACCCGGCCCGGCGCATTGTGCCCCATCCGGGCTTCCGGGCAAACCGCTGTTTCACCCGAACCTGCCCGTGCGCGGAAAACCTTTCGGCACCATGCGCCCGGCGGAGGCCCGGTTGCCGAGCCATTCGGCCAGCTCCTCGCGCCTGCGCGTGAACACGCGCTCGGCCGAATCCTGCCAAGTCAGGCCGTCGTCCATGGCGAAGGTCTTGACGTCGCAGACGCCGCCGTCCTTGTATTTCTGCAAGCGCACGCCCTTGCCGCGCGCCATCTCCGGCACCTCGGAGAGCGCGAAGACCAGCATCTTGCGGTTCTCCCCGACGATGGCGACGTGGTCACCGGCGATGGCGACGCAGGCCATCGCCTCGTCGGGCGCCTTGACGTTCATCACCTGCCTGCCCTTGCGCGTGTTCGCCACCACGTCGGCCTCCGGCACCGTGAAGCCATAGCCCTCGTGCGAGACCAGGAGCAGCCGGCGCCCGGCATCGTGCACGAAGGCCGTGACGATGTCCTGATCGTTCTCCATGTCGACGATGATGCGGATCGGCTCGCCATGGCCGCGCCCGCCCGGCAGGCGGTCCGCGCCGATGGTGTAGAACTTGCCGCCGGTCGTGAAGACCAGGATCTTGTCCGTCGTCTGGGCGTGGAAGGACAGTTTCAGCCCGTCGCCTTCCTTGAAGGTGAGCAGCGACAGGTCGGTCAGATGGCCGCGCAGCGCCCGCAGCCAGCCCTTTTCCGACACCACGACCGTGACCGGCTCCTTCTCGATCATCGCGTTTTGGATGTCGGCGTCGTCATGCGCCGGCGCGTTGGCGAAGTCGGTGCGCCGCCGGCCGATCGGCGTGTCCAGCCCGTAGCGCTTCTTGATGTTGGAGACTTCCCAGCGCACGGCGCTCCACTGCTTGCCCTCGGAGCCGAGAAGCGCCTCGATCTGCTTCTTCTCCGCCGACAGCGCGTCGAACTCCTTGCGGATCTCGATCTCTTCCAGCTTGCGGAGCTGGCGCAGCCGCAGGTTCAGGATCGCCTCGGCCTGCACGTCCGTCAGCGACCACCTCGCCATCATGACCTGCTTGGGCTCGTCCTCCTCGCGGATGATGCGGATCACCTCGTCGATGTTGAGATAGGCGATGAGGTAGCCGGCCAGCACCTCCAGCCGCCGCTCGATCTCGGCCAGGCGATGCCGCGAGCGGCGCACCAGCACCTCGCGCCGATGGTCCAGCCACTCGCGCAGCACCCCCTTCAGCGACAGCACGTTCGGCACCTTGCCGCGCGACAGCACGTTCATGTTGAGCGGGAAGCGCAGCTCCAGCTCCGTCAGCTTGAACAGCGACTCCATCAGCAGCGCGGCGTCGACCGAACGGCTCTTCGGCACGAAGACGATGCGGACGTCTTCCGCGCTCTCGTCGCGCACGTCCTCCAGCAGCGGCAGTTTGCGCGACACCAGCAGTTCGGCGATCTTCTCGATCAGCTTGGCCTTCTGCACGCCGTAGGGAATTTCCGTCACGATGGCGTTCCAGGTGCCCCTGCCCTGATCCTCCTGATGCCAGCGGGCGCGCAGCCGGAAGCCGCTGCTGCGGCCCGATTCGTAGGAGGCGACGATGGAGCGCCAGTCGTCGACCACCGTGCCGCCGGTCGGAAAATCCGGGCCGCGCACCTTGCAGTCGAGCATGGCCTTGGCGTCGTCCTTGATCTCCTCCCACTGCTGCGGCGAGGTCATCAGATCCTCGACGCTCGCGCCGGGATTGTCGATCAGATGGAGCGCGGCGTTGCAGAGCTCGGCCGCGTTGTGCGGCGGGATGGAGGTCGCCATGCCGACCGCGATGCCGGACGCGCCGTTGGCAAGCAGATTGGGGAAGGCGCCGGGCAGGACGACGGGTTCCTCGTCCTCCTCATTGTAGGTCGGCCGGAAATCGACCGCATCCTCGGTGATGCCTTCGAGCAGCGAGGCCGCGACCTCGGTCATGCGCGCCTCGGTGTAGCGCATGGCGGCCGCGTTATCGCCATCGATGTTGCCGAAATTGCCCTGTCCGTCGACCAGCGGATAGCGCACCGAAAAATCCTGCGCGAGGCGGACCAGCGCGTCGTAGATCGACTGGTCGCCATGCGGATGGAACTTGCCCATCACGTCGCCGACGATGCGGGCGCATTTGGCGAAGGCCTGGTCGGGATTGAGCCGCAGCAGCCGCATGGCGTGCATGATGCGCCGGTGGACCGGCTTCAGCCCGTCGCGCACGTCCGGCAGGGCGCGGTGCATGATGGTCGACAGCGCGTAAGCCAGGTAGCGCTCCTCGAGCGCCTTCTTCAGGTCGACCGGCTCGATGCTGCCGCCGTCGTCACCGCCCGGCGGCACAAGGTTCTTTCCCATGGTCCGGGGGTTATCCGGCTTGCTGATTCGCGGCAAGTGCGGCGGAAGCGAACCGGTTGCCGGCGCGCCGCCCGCGGCGCCGCGCATTGCCTTTTGCGGAAATTTACGGCCTATGTGCAGGCGCGCGCCTTTTTCCCGTCCAGTTCTTTGCCGACAGGAGCGAGGCTTGATCGATTCAACCCTCAGGAACGCCCCATGACAAGACACGGTTTTCTGAAGACGCTTTTCATCACGACGGCGCTGATATCGGGTTCCGTCCATGCCGCCGGGGCACAGGACATCAATGCGGTCGGGGAGCGGCTCAAGCAGGTGCTGGACGCCCAGGGCATGAAGATCGACTGGGCCAGCGCCTCGGGCGACGCCTCCGAGATGGTGCTCGACGGCGTCACGCTCAGCATCGCCAGCGCGCCCGACAAGCTGCCGGTCGGCAAGGTCACGCTCTCCAACATCACGGAAGAGGACGGCGGCTACAAGATCGGCTCGGTGACGCTGCCGGACTACAATGTGACGGAGGACGGCGCCACGATCGACCTCAAGGGCGTCGAGATGCAGGGCCTCAAGCTCGGCGCGACCAACTCGACCGACCCGCTCGCCAACCTGCTGCTCTACGAATCCGCGGACGTGGCGAATTTCAGCGTCGCGATGGAAGGCAAGGAAGTCTTCGGCCTCAAGGGCATGCATGCGGAGATGACGCCGCTCGCCGAGGGCAAGCCGATGGAATTCAAGGTCTCCTCGGACGGCTTCAGCGCCGACCTCTCCTCGGTGAAGGACCCGCAGGCCAAGGCCGCGATCGACGCGCTCGGCTACCAGACGATCAGCGGCAACCTCGAAATGGAAGGCTCCTGGCAGCCGAGCGACGGCCGGATGAACATCAGCCAGTACGACATCACCGTCGACAATGCCGGCACGTTCGGCATGACGTTCGACCTTTCCGGCTACACGCCGGCGTTCCTGAAGTCGCTCCAGGAACTGCAGAAGAAGATGGCGGATCAGCCGGCCGGCGCCGACAACTCCGCGCAGGGCATGGCGATGCTCGGCCTGATGCAGCAGCTCACCTTCAACGGCGCGTCGATCCGCTTCGACGACGATTCGCTTACCAACAAGGTGCTGGATTTCGTCGGCAAGCAGCAGGGCATTTCCGGCGCCGACCTGGCCAACCAGGTCAAGGGCCTGACGCCGATCATGGTCGCCCAGGTGATCAAGGACCAGGAGCTCATCAAGAACGTCTCGGAGGCGGTTTCCACCTTCCTGAGCGAGCCGAAGAGCCTGGAGATCAACGCCCAGCCGGCGCAGCCGGTGCCGTTCGCGCTGCTCGCGGCGGGCGCCATGGCCTCGCCGCAGGATCTGCCGAAGACGCTCGGCGTCACGGTGACGGCGAACGAGGACTGAAAGCGAAGGGCCGGCGTTTCGCCGGCCCTTTCATTTGCGCGTCTTCCTATTTCTGCGGCGGCACGACCCGCAGCGACAGCTCCCTGAGCTGCGTCGGGGTGGCTTCCGCCGGGGCGTTCATCAGGAGGTCGTAGGCCTGCTGGTTCATCGGGAACATGGTGATCTCGCGCAGGTTCTTCGCCCCGATCAGGAGCATGACGATGCGGTCGACACCCGCCGCCATGCCGCCATGCGGCGGCGCGCCGTACTGGAAGGCGCGGTAGAGGCCGCCGAAGCGCTCCTCGACTGTTTCGCGGCTAAATCCCCGTATCTCGAACGCCTTGACCATCGTCTCCGGCAGGTGATTGCGAATGCCGCCGCTGGCGATTTCGAAGCCATTGCAGACCATGTCGTACTGAAACGCCTTGATGGTCAGCGGATCCTGGGTCGTAAGCGCCTCCATCCCGCCCTGCGGCATGGAGAAGGGATTGTGCGCGAAATCGATCTCCTTGGCTTCCTCGTCCCACTCGTAGAACGGGAAATCGACGATCCAGCACAGTTCGAAGCGGTCGCGGTCGACGAGGTTAAGTTCCTCGCCCGCGCGGGTGCGCGCCGCACCCGCGAAGGACACGAATTTCTTCGGATCGCCGGCCACGAAGAAGGCGGCGTCGCCGTCGGCAAGGCCGAGCTGGACGCGGACGGCCTCGGTGCGCTCCTCGCCGATGTTCTTGGCGATCGGGCCGGCACCTTCGAGCTTCTCGCCTTCCTTGCGCCAGAAGATGTAGCCGAGCCCCGGCTGGCCCTCGCCCTGCGCCCAGCTGTTCATGCGGTCGCAGAAGGCGCGCGAGCCGCCGGTCTTGGCCGGAATCGCCCAGACCTCCGCCTTGGCATCGTTGGCGAGGATGTTGGCGAAGACCTTGAAGCCCGAGCCGCGGAAATGCTCCGACACGTCCTGCATGACGATCGGGTTGCGCAGGTCCGGCTTGTCGGAGCCGTATTTGCGCATCGCCTCGTCATAGGCGATGCGCGGGAATTTCTGCGTGACCGGCTTGCCGTCCGCAAAGGTCTCGAACACACCGCGCAGCACCGGCTCCATGGTGGAAAGCACGTCGTCCTGCTCGACGAAGCTCATTTCGAGGTCGAGCTGATAAAACTCGCCCGGCAGCCGGTCGGCGCGCGGATCCTCGTCGCGGAAGCAGGGCGCGATCTGGAAGTAGCGGTCGAAGCCCGACACCATGATGAGCTGCTTGTACTGCTGCGGCGCCTGCGGCAGCGCGTAGAAGGTACCGGGATGAATGCGGCTCGGCACCAGGAAGTCGCGTGCGCCTTCCGGGGACGAAGCCGTGAGGATCGGCGTCGAATATTCCGTAAAACCCGCCTCCCCCATGCGCTTGCGCATTTCGGCGATGATCTTCGTGCGCTGCACGATGTTTTTGTGCAGCGTCTCGCGGCGCAGGTCCAGGAAGCGGTATTTCAGGCGGATGTCCTCGGGATAGTCCGGCTCGCCGAACACCGGCAGCGGCAGCTCCTTCGCCGCCGACAGCACCTCGATCTCCCTGGCGAACACCTCGATGTCGCCGGTGGCGAGATTGGGGTTCACGGCTTCGGCCGCGCGCGCCTTCACCTCGCCGTCGACGCGGATCACCCACTCGCCGCGCACCGATTCGGCCGCCTTGAAGGCCGGCGAATCGGGGTCGGCGACGATCTGCGTCATGCCGTAATGGTCGCGCAGGTCGATGAAGAGCAGGCCGCCATGGTCGCGGACCCGATGGACCCAGCCCGAGAGGCGGACCGTCTCACCGACGTTTCCCTTGCGCAGTGCCGCGCATGTGTGACTGCGATACCGATGCATTGCCGATCAATCCGAGATGAGGTGCGGGCGGCAGGCGCCCCGAAATTCGCGCGGAAAAGCGCATCAACGGCCGGGTTTGTCAAGGCAACAGGGCCGATCCGCGCCGAATGACGCTCCCCGCATGGCGGTTTGGCGTGCCGACGCCTTGACGGACGGCGCCGGGTTGCGGTTTAGGGTCTCTCATGCGCGCCGCAAGTCGGTCGCGGCGCAGAATGCGGACAGATCTCTTGATACACGTCATCACCGGACAGCAGGAACTCGAGGAGACGATCGCGCGCTTCGAAGCCTCTCCCTTCGTTACCGTCGACACCGAATTCATCCGCGAGACGACCTTCTGGCCGGAACTCTGCCTCATCCAGATCGCGGCTCCGGACGGACTCTCGGCGCTCGTCGATCCGCTCGCCCCCGGGATCGACCTTGCACCCTTCTTCCGGCTGATGGCCAACGAGGCGGTGACGAAGGTTTTTCACGCGGCGCGCCAGGACATCGAGATCGTCGTCCATCTGGGAAACCTCGTGCCGCATCCGATCTTCGACACGCAGATCGCCGCCATGGTGTGCGGCTTCGGCGACAGCGTCTCCTACGACCAGCTCGTGCAGAAGCTGACCGGCGAGCATATCGACAAGACGTCCCGTTTCACCGACTGGCGCTACCGGCCGCTGTCCGACAAGCAGCTCACCTATGCGCTTGCCGACGTCACCCACCTCGTCAAGGTCTACGAGACGCTCAAGGCCGAGCTGGAACGCGAGGGCCGCTCGCACTGGCTGAACGAGGAAATGAAGGTCCTCGCCGACCGCGAGACATACGACCCGCATCCGGAGAACGCCTGGAAGCGGCTGAAGATGCGCCTCCGCAAGCCGGTGGAGCTCGCCATCGTGCAGTCGGTCGCGACTTGGCGCGAGCGCGAGGCGCGCGAGCGCAACGTGCCGCGCGGCCGCGTGCTGAAGGACGACGCGATCTACGAAATCGCGCAGCAGCAGCCGCGCTACCAGGCCGCGCTC